>JADGBC010000022.1 GCA_015231705.1 Desulfamplus sp.
AGAGCTGCTGGAGTTACATGGTTTTTGCCTGAAGAGAGCGGTTTCAAGTATAAAGATCAGTTGGAAGCAGATCTTTCAGTTGCATTTGGGGGAAGGGTTGCAGAAGAGCTTATTTTTAACCGTATCAGCACCGGTGCCTCCAATGATATCAAACAGGCTACATCTATGGCTAACCGCATGGTGAGATCATGGGGTATGAGCGATCAACTCGGGCCTCTTGCATATGATCCAGGTGATGAACATATATTTATTGGAAGAGATATTGGCCACCCACGTGAGTACTCTGAAGATACTGCCAGAAAAATTGATGCTGAAGTATCAGCCATAATTAAACGCAATTACACGATTGCCAAGGAAGTTCTTGCAGAACATATTGATATTCTTCATAAACTTGCAGATCTCCTGTTGGAAAAAGAGACGGTTATGGGTAAAGAACTGGATGAACTGATCAAATCCATGAAACCAGACTTCAATCCTCCTGAACCTTCAAGTATGTTTGATGATGAAATGCTTCATGCAATAGCCGAAGATATGAATGATCAGGAAACAAGTAAAAGTAAAATTGATGGACAATATTCAGATGAGCAGAAGCAGAAGAATAACAATAATGAAAAATTGAATAAATAGAGATACTCTTCAAAGCTTTTAAACTGGATATGGGTAAAAATAATGAATTTTTTCAAATTTGAATGGAATAGATTTACACTTGAATTTGGAGTTAAGACCCGCATCATGGGAATTTTGAATACTACACCGGACTCATTTTCTGATGGCGGACAATATTTTGGATGCGATGCTGCGGTTGAGCAGGGCCTTAAACTTGCAAGTGAGGGTGCTGATATTATTGATATCGGTGGTGAATCCTCACGGCCGTTTGCTCAACCAGTTTCTCTTCAAGAGGAGCTTGACAGGGTAATTCCAGTTATTGAAAGGTTAGCTTCCCGTATTGACATCCCCATTTCCATTGATACTGTAAAAGCAAAGGTTGCTGAAGAGGCTCTTAATGCAGGGGCTGCTATTATTAATGACATTACAGCTCTGGAAAAAGATGAGCAGATGGTTAAGCTTGTTGCCCAAAGAGGGGTTCCGGTTGTTTTGATGCACATGAAGGGTTCTCCTGCAACCATGCAGATCAATCCTCAATATGATGATTTTTTACAGGAAATCAGAGGGTATCTTGAAGAGCGTGCCATATTTGCCGTGAATGCAGGCGTTTCAAAGGATCGTATTATCCTTGATCCTGGTATAGGTTTTGGAAAAACTGTAGAACACAATCTTATGATCATTAAATATCTTGATAGGATTGCTGATCTTGGTTTTCCTGTTCTGGTTGGTCCATCAAGAAAATCATTTATCCAGAAGATCCTTTCTGGAGATGGATGCCCAAAGCCTCTCTTTTCTACAGAACCAGACCTTTCTGCCGGTGTTGCATCCTCTGCCAAAAACAAGACACTATCTGTCAAATGCAATGAAATCTCCCCTCTCTCTTCCGAAACTGAAACTGGAACCATGGCTGCGGTTGCAGCTTCAATAATGAAGGGAGCCCATATTGTAAGAGTACATGATGTGGCTTCTGCAAAGGCCACAGCCAATATTGTTAATGCTGTCCAGACTGCCAATATGGATTGACCTGCAATGAAAATGCATTCTGATTTTCATGATTGTCTGGAAATCTAAATATAGTTTTCCAGACAATTAAATTGGTGAAAATGCCGCCTGAGACCACGTCCAAAGGGTTTGTCTTATCAAAAGACTTTTCTGTAAGTCTATAGCAGTCCATGAGGTCTGTTTTGGCTATAAGATTTCTTGTTTATACATAAGGAGAATGTCAATGCTTCTTGTTATTGATGTGGGAAATACAAATATAGTGATTGGAGTGTTTGATGGCGATCTTCTGGTCAAAGACTGGAGAATCAGGACAATTCGTGATACTACTGCAGATGAGTTCAATATCCTTGCTAAAGCTCTGTTTGCAGATAAGGGTATTAAGCTGTCAGATATCGAAAATGTGGTTATATCGTCGGTCGTGCCACCAGCCGTGCCTATTTTAAACACATTCTGTGAGAAGTATCTTTGTCGTAAGCCTCTGTGGGTGAATCCAGCTTCAGTGAGAGACCTTATGCCGATTCTTTACAATAATCCTGCTGAGGTGGGAGCTGATCGCATTGTAAATGCAATTGCTGCATACACCAGATACAATAAAAGTCTTATTATAATTGATTTTGGAACCGCTACAACCTTTGATGCTATCTCAGACAAAGGTGAGTATTTGGGTGGTGCCATTGTTCCTGGAATTATGATCTCTTCAGAGGCACTGTTTCAAAGAGCCTCAAGACTGCCAAGGGTAGAGATGTTCATGCCTCCGGCGAATGTGATTGGCAAAGATACTATTGATAGTATAAAATCAGGCGTTATGCATGGCAATGCAGCTCTTGTAGATGGAATGGTGGCAAGGATGAGAAAAGAGATGGACAGCAACCCAACGGTGATCGCTACTGGTGGACTTGCAGTTTTGATTGCTGATCTATCAGAGGCCATTCAAGTTGTTGACAGTTCCTTGACTCTTGAAGGATTGAGGATTATCAGTAAGGCACTGTCAACAGAGACAAAACAGCCAGCCATTAAGTAGATTCAATATGTGCCAGTAAAATTGACGTACCTCTAATATTGCCTGAATAGCAGTTTGGTATTTTTTACCGTAAAAATGAACTTTGCTCTTTCATATTTTGCTTTTCAGGCTCATGTCATTTTTCCCAGCTTTCTTAGTGTTTCGTTATACACAGAATAAAACTGATCATGCTCAATTATGGTTCTCTGCAGAAGACTCTCCATTGAGTTAACCTGTTTGTAGTTAATAATCTGATTTACGCTGGCATTAAAAGCCGCCATATTATCCATTGTATGCATACTTTTTGAAATTAACAGAACAACAATTTTACGACGAGACATCATGTCAAGTTCGTTAAGGTATTCCATAATATTACGATAACCTCTGCGGTTAATGTCAAAATCTTCATCAAGAATAATGATATCAAATAGATGGTATGTCATGCTCTTTAGGGCTGTCTGAACATCATCCACATTCATGATGTGATATTGCATGCTGTTCATAATTTTAACTGCCAGCTCGTTAGCATGTGGATAGGCTATACAAAGCATAGCAGTTTTAGCATCTTTATCAAGAATGCCACCAAAAGGTCTGTCTGCAGCATTATAAACGGGGAGTTCCTGATCCTGTCGGGCAGGTGTGATAGCAGATGGCGTTGGTTCAACGCTTTGAATTCCTTCATCTACTGGGATAATGTGAATATGTTGTCTGCATTTTGGACATTTAAGAGAAAATTTTCTCCCTTTGGGGATCTTTTCGTCAGGTATGTTGAACTTTGTTGTGCAGTGGGTACAGGCTATTTCCATAATTTAGCTTAATCCTTCATGATTTATGATGATTTGTTATTTCTGTTCTCCTACTATCCCTCATACTCATGATCAATCTCAAGAGAGTCAATATCTGTAGTTTTTTCTCCTCTGGAACTTTTAATGAAGTCAATCCCCCTTCCTACAACTGCCCTGCGTGATGAATATCCAATGGCAGTCTCTTCTGTAATTAGTCCATGTTTGTAGAGGTTAAGTATGTACCGGTCAAAAGTGGTCATACCAAACGCCTCTCCATCAGTAATAATCTCATAAAAGGTTTTTCCTTCTGACTCCTCATTAAGGATAGAATCTTTTACTCTGAGGTTTGTTCCCATGATTTCAAAGGCAGCTACTCGACCTCCACCTACCTTGGGAAGCAGTCTCTGGCACACAACCCAGCGTACTGTATCTGCCAGGCGGATACGGATTTGATTTTCCTCTTCTGTTGAGAACATACCAATTATACGGTTAATGGTTTGACCTGAATCCACAGTGTGAAGAGTTGTAAGGACAAGGTGCCCTGTTTCTGCAGCAGAGAGGCCTATCTCAACAGTTTCCCTGTCACGCATCTCTCCAACGAGAATTATTTTTGGTGCTTGACGAAGGGCGGCTCTTAGTCCATTGGCATAGGTGTCAAAGTCTGCACCAAGCTCTCGCTGGTTAAAAGTGGCTTTTTTTTGTGGATGCTGAAATTCAATAGGATCTTCAAGTGTGATTACATGAACAGAATTGACCTCGTTGATATAGTCGAGGAATGCTGCAAGGGATGTGGTTTTACCGCTTCCTGTGGCACCCGTGACAAAAATGATACCGTTTCTTTCAAGTACCATTTTGTTAAATGCTTGAGGAAGATTCAGACTTTTTATCGTAGGAATTTTTGTTTCAAGTTTTCTTAATACAATGGAATATTTTCCTGACCTTGAGAATATATTGACCCTGAATCTGGCTTTATCTCCAAGAGTGTAGGAAAGATCGCATGAACCATGGGTCAAAAGCATTTCAATCAGTCGACGATCTTGCTTCATAAGGTTCATAGCAAAGATTTCTGTCTGGTACGGCGTTAATACTGTAAACTCAGAGGCCATTTTTACAGGCAAAAGAACGCCCGAACTCTCCACCTGCAGTGGTTTTCCAGGGGTGAAATTTAAGTCAGATACATTGTCGTGAGATTCGAGCATTATGGCCAATATGTGGTCAATTTCCTGTTTCTGCATTTTTAACTCTTCCTTTACACGTTACTCGTAAGTCGTAATCTCTCATTTTTAATACAGTATGTATTGTTACTAATTTTTGATTGGTATTAAATACTGTATCAAATCAGAGCAATTATGACTACTAAGACTTTTATGTGAAAGTCTTTTGAAATATCTTCAATCATGAGACTTTCATTCTTAGTTGTGCCCATCACAGGGCATGGCCGTTATTTAAAACTGCTTTTTCTATGCTTCAGTAAAATCAACAGGCGGATTCTTCAGAAAGTGCCTGAAAAGAGATTTGTTGTTAGCTTTGGCATAAGCCTCTTCAGCACTTATCCACCTTTTATTGTAAAGCTGCATTATTGCATCATCAAGAAGTTGCATCCCAAACTGTTTTCCGGTCTGGATAGCAGATGGAATCTGGTGTGTTTTAGATTCACGGATAAGGTTTCGTACAGCAGGTGTTGCAACAAGTATTTCAAGTGCAGCACAACGTCCTTTTTTATCAATTCGTTTGAAAAGTACCTGGGCTACAATGGCACGGATACCATCAGAAAGAGTCGAACGTATCTGGGCCTGCTGACCTGCAGGAAAAACTTCTATAACACGATCCACAGTTTTTGCAGCACTGGATGTATGAAGGGTTCCAAATACAAGGTGACCAGTTGATGCGGCTTCAATGGCAAGCGATATGGTTTCAAGATCTCTCATCTCGCCGACAAGAATAATATCAGGATCCTCACGAAGGGCCCCTCTGAGTGCTGACGAGAATGTTTTTGTATGCAGGCCAACCTCTCTGTGGTTGACAATACATCCCTGGCTTTTATGTACAAACTCTATCGGATCTTCCACAGTGATTATGTGGTCTTTACGGATTCGGTTTGCCTGATCAATAATTGCAGCAAGAGTGGTGGATTTTCCGCTTCCGGTAGGCCCGGTGACCAATATAAGTCCTCTTGGAAGACCTGCAAGTTTTGATATGACTGGTGGCAGTCCCAACTGTTCGGCAGTCAAGATTTCAGC
The DNA here is from genome assembly GCA_015231705.1 of Desulfamplus sp. Taxonomy (GTDB): domain Bacteria; phylum Desulfobacterota; class Desulfobacteria; order Desulfobacterales; family Desulfobacteraceae; genus Desulfamplus. The sequence continues at coordinate 5,634 of JADGBC010000022.1, forward strand.
AGGAATTTCTCTGAACACAGCTCCTATCCCGTTACGTTGCATAAAGAAATTAGCCCTGTACCTTGCAAGGCCCGGAATCTCATAGCCAAAGTCGACATCTCCTGTCTCTTCAAAGACCTTTATCTTATCTTCCGGAGTGATCTCATACAGAATGCTTCGAAGCTCATCGTTTGAAAGAACATTGTATTTGATACGCTCTATATCACCGTGGAGTCTCAGTGCAGGAGGCAGACCTGAAACGAGATGGAGGTCAGATGCTCCCTGGTCGTTCATCAATTTAAAAAAAGCGTCAATTTTGGCCATAAATTGTCCTCACAGGAAATGGTTTGTATTTTAAGCCTGTTTGAGAAAGTGTAGGGTTGAATCACTTTGGTCTGCTGCTTTGTTATCTGCTTTACTCATTTCAAGTAATTTGGAATGAGTTTCGATAATTGACGATATCTGTATCTCAATCTGCATACGCTGTCTTTTTAGTTCACTGATATCGCTATGAAGTTGTGAGAGTCTTTGGTGTGCTCTGTTGAGAATTCTTTCTGCTTCAACCTCAGCTTCGGCAATGATGGCTTCGGCAGTTTTTCTGGCATTTTTTTTCATTTCATCCATCACAGTCTCAGAGTGAAGCAGTGCTCTTTGCATGGCATTTTCTCTGGCTCTGTAACCCTGATTTTCCAAGTCAAGTCTCTGATTTTCATGTTTTATTATGTTTGTTGTGTCGTTAAGAACTTCAATCTCCCTGGCAACTTCCCAAAGAAAGAGATCGACCTCTTTAGTATCAAATCCCCTGAATCTTCGGGTGAACTCTTTTTGCTCTATTACTTCCGGTGTAATACCCATGAATCCTCCTTGGAACCATTGAATCTACATAAATGAAAATGCCAGTTTGTGAAGGCTTCCTACAAGAAAGTTCTGCAAAAAAATAATTCCCAGCATGGCAATTATAGGAGAAATGTCAAGACCTCCAAAATTAACGGGTATCTTTTTTCTGATCTGATAGAGAACAGGTTCAGTAACGTTATGGATAAATCTTACAATATTATTATAAGGATCAGGATTGACCCATGAAAGTACCGCTCGTGCAATTATTATCCACATGAATATATTTAGTGAATAGTCCAGAACTATTGCGACTGCCTTTAAAAAATTACCCAGAATAAACATTGTTTAGATGATGTCTCCTTGAAGTGTTATGAAAAATCCACATCCCGTCCCGTAAATATACATCACTTACCATGAAAATACATTATGATTTTCATGGTTCGTAGTGGTAGAAAATCCACCATTATGGCTTTTGAAATAATCCAACTTATTCCTGTCAGATGGTGAGTTCCTTATTCTTTGTACAGAACATGGGAGGTTCAGAATGTCTTAAGCAATAAGTCATTTTTCATTTGAAAGTCAAGAGTTTTTGACCATTTCTGTTTTTGTTATGGAGTTAAATAACTTGACATAAATAACACTATGTCATAGTGATTGGTTAGACCATTGACACGATTAATATGTGATTTGAGTATTCTTGTAGTATATTTCACTTATAGCTTTCCAGAAAAGTCTTCTTATCCCGCCCTGAGCTGAAGCTCTGGGCTAATTTTACTCAAGCCCCTTAAGGGGGCTTCTCTTGAGCGTTAGCCGAGGGCTTTAGCCCTACGGCGGTATGGATACAAAAATCTCTTTTTACCAATTTAATTATCTATAAAACTATAGATCTGCATTTATTTGCAGTGAGACTACGTTTTCATGAATGATGGCTGACCCAGTGGGTGTATATGGCTTTTTAGATTGATTGAGTTAGTGATTCGACAAAATTGGAGCAGATATGTCTGATAAAATAAAACCTGAGTTTCAGAAGGCAAAAAAGAACAGAATTTTTCAGGATGTAGTGGAACAGATACAGGATGCCATTCTTGAGGGGAAACTTCATCCTGGAGATGTTCTGCCTCCAGAAAGAGAGCTCAGAGAGACTTTTAACGTAAGTAGAGGAACACTTCGCGAGGCCCTGAGAGTGCTCGAACAGAAGGGGTTGATTGAGATCCGTCTTGGAACCGGAGGCGGTGCCCGTGTAAAAGAGGCTGGAACGGATCAGTTGACAGAAACTTTGGCACTAATGCTCAGATCCGGTGCTTTACCTGTGGTTGATATTGGGGAGTTCAGAGAGGGGATGGAGGGGAAAATTGCTTCTCTTGCCGCAACAAGAGCCACTGAAAAAGATATAATAAAAATTAAGAAGCTTCTGGCAGTTGCTACTGAGATGGCAGAAAAAGGTGAGGCAGGGTGGGAGGACTTTCTTGACGCAGACGAGGCAATTCATAAGCAGTTGGCAAGGATTGCAAGGAATTCTCTGTATCAGTACCTCATGCAGGTTGTTCATGATAATATCAGAAAATATTATGACCGGTTTCTAGATTTTTCTAACAGCAGGATGGCTGAAAACTGTGAAGATCTGAAAAATTTGGTTAATGCTGTCATAGAACATAGATCAGAAGATGCGGGACGGATTGCTGAACAGCATGTTAAGAGATTTAATGCCCGCATGAGAGCAAAAGAGGCTCTGACAGTTCAAAAAAATACACTGAACCTATAATTGTAAAGTTTGCAGTTTGGATAATGAGAATAGACATCTTCAAACCTCACTTGTACTAAAAAACTCGTGAGTCGCAAATTATCATTTCCAATACAATATGCGTTATTTAATGCTCTTATTGAACACAATATGTTGTAGCAACTTTGAGAAGTTATGACTGACGAGTAAAAAAGAGGCCTATTGGTAAAAAAAAATAGAAGGGTTGTGGGGAAATGTTCAGTAGGGGAGAGCAATGTCAATATATGTGAATTTGGTTTTTTATTACCCTCTGTTAGAAAAATATTGACAGGATAATTTGCTCATGCTTAATAATGGTCTAACCATTAAGATGGTTTACATATAGGTATGTGGGAAAAGTATTTCAAGTAGTTATTTGTCAATAATTGATAAAATAGTTAGTAGAGAGGTATCGGAATAATATGACAAGTAAAAGAATCACTCAGCATCCGGTTCTGGATATTCCGGAAGGAAAAAGTGTCTCCTTTACGTGGAACGGGAATGCGTTGAAGGGTAGAGAAGGAGAGATGGTCTCCTCAGCCCTTTTTGCCAGTGGAGTTAAGGTTTTCGGCCATCACCACAAGGATAAAAGTCCACAGGGGATTTTTTGTGCCAACGGGCAGTGTTCCCAGTGTCTTGTTATTGCCGATGGGCTGCCGGTAAAATCCTGCATGACGCCATTGATTGAAGGTATGATGGTTCAAAGCGTTGAAGGGCTTGCTAAAGTTCCTGAAGTAGATCAATCCCCTCAGTTTAAAAATGGTCATATGTTGAGTGGCAATATGCTGGAATATGACAACATAAAGGAAGAACAGATCAACGATGTAGAGGATGTTGATGTGCTCATTATTGGTGGCGGCCCTGCCGGTCTTTCTGCTGCTGTTGAGCTTGGCAAACTCAATATCAGAACTCTGGTTGTTGATGATAAGGATCGTCTTGGAGGCAAATTGGTTCTCCAGACCCATAAATTTTTCGGTTCGGTTGAAGATTCTTATGCAGGCACAAGAGGGTTTGAGATTGGCCATATCCTTGAGAAAGAGCTGTCAAAACTTCCATCAGTTGATGTATGGCTTGAGACCACGGCTGTCGGGGTCTTTTCCGATAATATTGTTGGAGTTGTCAAAGAGAATACTAAATGCAGCCAGAGCGTTAAAGATGAAGGTAGCCAGAACGTTAAAACTGAAGATTGCCAGAGTGTTAAAGATGAATGTTGTCAGAGCGTTAAAGATGATGGTAGCAGCAAAGGCGGCGTGAATTGTAGAGGCAGTCAATATATAAAAATCAGACCAAAAACACTGCTGGTTGCAACCGGTGCAAGAGAAAAGATGCTTCCATTTCCAGGAAATACCCTGCCTGGCGTATATGGAGCAGGAGCATTTCAGACTCTTGTGAATCGCGATCTTGTCAAATCATCAGAAAGGGTGTTGATTGTGGGTGGCGGCAATGTCGGAATTATTGCCGGATATCATGCCATTCAGGTAGGAATTGAGGTAGTTGCTGTAATTGAAGGTCTTCCTGAAGTTGGCGGCTATAAGGTTCATGCTGACAAATTAGAAAGGCTTGGCGTTCCAATATACACACGGCATACAGTGCTTTCTGCAAATGGGAAAAATGCCGTGGAGTCAGTAACCATTGCCCAGCTTGATGACAACTGGAAACCAGTTGGCGGCACAGAAAAGAGTTTTAAGGTAGATACTGTTCTTATTGCTGTTGGGCTCTCTCCTGTAAACGAGTTTTATCTAAAGGCAAAAGAGTGGGGCATGGATGTCTATTCAGCAGGAGATGCCCAGGAGATCGCTGAAGCATCGGCTGCCATGTTTACCGGAAAAATTGAGGGGGTAAGAATTGCAAAATCGTTAGGAGTGTATGAAGGTGAAATTCCTGACGAGTGGATCAAAAAAGCGGCTGTCCTGAAGTCCAGACCAGGAGTTCCGTTGAGCAGTGAGGCATTGGCGGCTTTAAGATCGGGCAGGTTAACACCTTTAAAGTCAGGCAATGTTGAAAATGATAATAGTGAAAAAGGCAATATTGAGAATAAGATTAGTGAAAATCCTGCGATTGCATATAATGTTGACGGTGTTGTTGAATGTAATGCTGACGGTGCTGTTGGATACAGTGCTTATGAAACTGGAGTTACACCGGTTTTTCACTGCACCCAGGAGATTCCATGCAACCCCTGCACCTCTGTGTGTGAAGAGGGGATCATCAGAACTCAAGATGATAAGATTACAGGCTTGCCATACCTGACAGATGCAAATCAATGCAAAGGATGCATGAATTGCGTAGCCATATGCCCGGGTCTTGCGGCCACTCTTGTGGATTATCGCAAAGACAAGGAAAATCCGACAGTAACCCTGCCTTATGAACTATGGAAAGAGAGTGTTCAAAAGGGACAGATCATTACCATTACTGATGTTAGAGGTGACGTGATCGGAGACTACCCTGTTCAAAGAGTTGTCGTCAATAAAAAGAAATTTCCAGGAACACTGCTTGTTCAGGTGAAGATGGGAAGGGATGTGGCTCAAAAAGCCATAGGTATAAAATTCCAGCAAGCTCCGGTTGATACTTTAGATGAGCCTGACACCTCAGCTCTGCCTGATGAAGCTGTTATATGCAGGTGTGAGCGTGTTACAGCAGGTGAGATCCGTTCTGCAATAAGGCAGGGGGTTCGGGATGTAAATCAGCTCAAAGGGCTTAACAGGACAGGGATGGGGGCCTGCGGATCAAAAACTTGCAGAACTATGGTGCTTGCAATATTCAGAGATGAGGGGGTCGATTTAAAAGAGGTGACGGACAGAACTGACCGTCCGCTTTTTGTTGAGGTTCCGTTTGGCACGCTTGCTGGCATCAGGGGAGAATAATAATGACAAAAAATTATGATGTAATCCTTATTGGTGCAGGTTCCGTTGGTGTGCCTACTGCCATGTCTCTTGGTGCTCTTGGTGTCAAGACCGCTGTGATTGATAAAATGCCATCTCCGGGTCAGGGAGAGAACAAACATGCTATTGGCGGTATTCGTGCCACACATTCAGATCCTGGTAAAATAATCGCCTGCATGAGATCCATTGAAATCTTTTCAACATGGAAAGAGACTTACGGAGATGATATTGAGTGGTTAAAAGGTGGTTATCTTTTTCCTGTTTATAGAGAAAAAGAGGAGCAGCTTCTTAAGAGTTTTCTTCCCATTCAGAAAAAATATGGACTTGAGATTGACTATATTGATCCTGACATGGTGGCCCAAATAGCTCCTGGCATAAATCGCAATGGACTTATGGGCGGCACATTTTCTCCTAATGACGGATCAGCATCACCTCTGATCACAGGCAGTGCTTTTTTTAGAAAAGCGGTTCAAACCGGCAATGTTGACTTTTACTTTAAAGAGAGTGTGAAAGCTATAAACTCGGCGGGATTAGCAGGAGAATCGGCTGTATTAACAGAAAAAATGGTTGGAACAGCAGATAAAAGAACAGGTACAGGAACGTCAGACAAAACAGGTGAAATAACAAAAGAGCCGTTGATGGCGATTCAGAGACGGGAAGGCAACTTCTCGGTTGTGACGGATAAAGATATCTATAATGCTCCGGTTGTCATTGACGCGGCAGGCCCTTTTTCCAGAGAACTCGGCACAATGGTGAATGCAGATGGCAAAATGGTTGATGTTAACGGCAAAAAAATAAGTTTGGATATTCCAGTTTTTCCAGATTCCCATGAGGGCGGCGTTACAGAACCTGTTGAGCCTTTTTTCAAGACAATGCTTGTAGACTTACGGCCTGCTCCTGGTTCAAAAAATTACTATTTTTATCAGAATGGTCACGGCCATATCATCTTTTGCATTACTCCTGATCCACCGATTCTGGGTTTTGACAAGAGAGAGACTTCAGTATTTCTTCCACAGGTTGCATCAAGAATGTTGAACTTAATGCCACGCCTTAAAAATATAAGAGTAAGAAGAGTCTGGAGAGGGCTCTATCCCATGACACCAGATGGCTCTCCCATACTTGGGTGGAACAAAGATATCCCAGGACTTCTTCATGCTACAGGAATGTGCGGTCAGGGTTATATGCTTGGACCTGGTATCGGAGAGATAATAGGCAGGATGGTCACAGGCCAGTTGACAGAAACTGACAAAGTCGTTACAGATGAATTTTCACTCTACCGTGAGTTTGGCGGTGAAGAGGCATTGAAATAAGAAAACAATTAGCGTTGATGCAATAAAACAGATAGGGTTGATGCAATCAAACTGATAATATTTTTGCAATAAAACAAGTAGTATTATCGCAAAAAAGTAGTACTGCTGCAACTCTTGTTGGATTAAAATTCCAGAGCAATAAAATAAGGAGCAATAAAATGGCCGACTTTACATTAAAGGAAATAAAGACCCTGGAGTACGTTCGACCTGAAATTGAAAAAGGATATACAGATCACTCTCTTCACATTGATATCTCTTCTGCAGATATCAGGATTAACCCTGTGGACAAGATGGTAAAAGAGAAGTTTATTGGCGGTAAAGGGTATGATCTGTGGTTTATGTGGAATGCTGTAACGGGAAAAACCAGATGGAATGATCCTGAAAATGCCATCTGCATCGCATCTGGCCCTCTTGGGGGAACGCCTGGATATCCAGGCGGTGGCAAGAGCATTGTTACCACAATATCTCCATTGACTGGAATTCCCATTGATTCCAATGTTGGCGGATATTTTGGTCCTTACATCAAATTTGCAGGATTTGACGTTCTCGAGCTTACAGGAAAGTCTGACAAAGAGCTGGTTGTTCTTATTGACGGGATTGATTCAAAAATCAAAATATATGAAGTTTCAGGTTTGACCGATGACTCATACGAGCTCTCCATGAAGTTGACTGACTATTTTGACAAGGATAAGCCTGTCAATATCTCTGTTGTATCAACAGGTTCTGCTGCAAAACATACTGAACTTGGCTGCCTCAATTTTACATGGTTTGATGCCAAACGAAAAAGAGTCAGATACAAACAGGCCGGACGTGGTGGCATTGGGACGGTGTTTGCCCATAAAAATATCAAAGCTGTTGTGGCAAGATGGGGCACAGTTTCCATGAAGATCAACAATCCTGCTGACCTTGAAGCCATGAAAACTGTTACCAAGCTTCATGCAGGAGAGATCAACACATTAGATCCAAAGCAGAACCGCATGGCACTTGTTGGTACTACTCACCTTGTTCCGATTATGAATGATCATGACTGTCTGCCCGTGAATAATTTTAAATATGGCCAGCATCCTGAATCTCACAATATCGGTGAGGCAGTTTATGAACATATTTTTGACAAGGGTTTTGATGGCTGCTGGAGAGGATGTGCTGTAGCCTGTGCTCATGGGGTAAAGGATTTTGTTCCATTTACAGGCCCTTACAAGGGGCAAAAGGTGTTTGTGGATGGCCCCGAATACGAGACAGTCGCGGGATGCGGTTCAAACCTTGGAATTTTTGACCCGTTCTTTATTCTGGAGATGAATTTCTATTGTGACACCTATGGGCTTGACACCATATCCATTGGCACCGGAATCGCCTTTGTCATGGAGTGCTTTGAGATGGGCCTTATCACCAAAGAGCACACAGGTGGCATGGATTTAAGTTTTGGCAATCGCCTCAACTCTCTTGAGCTTTTGCACCAGATGGCTCGGGGTGAGGGGTTTGGCGTTACTGTAGGCAAGGGTATCAGAAAGATGAAAGCAATATTTGCCCGTGACTTCGGTGCAGATGCAGCCATCATGCAAGATATTGGAATGGAATCCAAAGGGCTTGAGTTCTCGGAATATATGACCAAAGAGTCCCTTGCCCAGCAGGGTGGATACGGCATGGCTCTCAAAGGGCCTCAGCATGATGAAGCGTGGCTTATTTTTCTTGATATGGTTCATAACTTTATGCCAACTTTTGAGAATAAGGCAGAAGCTCTGCACTGGTTCCCGATGTTCAGAACATGGTTTGGTCTTTGCGGACTTTGCAAGCTGCCGTGGAATGACATTGTTCCAGAAGATAATCGTCAGAATCCTGAGCCTGCCAAGGTTATGAAACATGTGGGCTGGTATGCCGATTTCTTCTCATCTATTACAGGCAGAAAAGTCTCTCCTGATGATCTTATTCCCATGAGTGAAGCTGTCTATAATTTCCAGAGGCTCTTTAATCTTAAAATGGGTTACGGTACAAGGGAACATGATACTCTTCCTTACCGTTCTGTAGGGCCTGTGACTGTTGATGAGTATCTATCCCGTACAGAAAGATATGACAAGGATCTTACTGATAATTACAAAGTGGATATCGCAGGTATGCAGACTGCTGACAAGGTTGCCATTTTGAGAAAACATAGAGAATCTCGTTACGAACAGCTAAAAGATGCGGTTTATAAACGCCGCGGCTGGACAGAGAACGGAATTCCAACTGTCGAGACTGTCAATCGTCTTGGAATAGATTTTCCTGATGTCATGGAGCTTTTAAAAGCACATGGTGTAGAATAAAAAAACAAAACTGATTTTGAGTTTTGATGTTTAATTGCTGTAGGGGGGCGTAGCGTGCTGTGCCCCTCATACCATAAATAAACCTTCATGGCCATTAGGCGGCCACCCGAATCATGAAAATCAGAGTCTATTTTCATAGTAAAATGCAAAAAGGCTAAATCTTCAGGAAATATAATGATAACTGTAGATGAAAAAAAGATGGAGTGGCACCAGGGAATGACTATCAAAGAGGTTCTTGATAAAATGGAGAATGTCAAGTTCTGTGCTGCTGTCAGGTTGAACGGTAAGTTGGTTTCAAGCCCTTCGTTTGAGACAACATTGATACCAGACAATGCGGTTATTTATCTTCTGCCCTTGATTGCAGGGGGATAGATCTGCGATGGTGAAACATTTAAAAACGACACCTTACCTATCGTTTCCCAGGTATATTAGCATCTGTCTGAATCAGGATGCTCAGGATTTACAGGATAAATACACTATTTGTATCCTGTAAATCCGTTCATCCTGGCTATCCTGATTCAGACGTTGTCGTCAAGGCTCTTGACTGATAGTCGTTGACTTTGAGCAACTATCGTCAATTGGGCATGTTGATTTTATGAAAATCGCTTTGAGAGCAACATAGCCTCCTCTTTTACTCCGTCAAAGTTAAAAAGTTCAATTTGATTAACCAAAGGTTTTAGATCTTCTTTTTTAATATGTTTTTGAAGTCTCTTTAAAAATGGATATACCTCATCCGGGCTGTACTGGTCGCAGGCTGTCATAAGCTCAGATAATAAAGATATTATATTGCCATGCGTCTCTTCGGTTATTTTCTCTTCTGGTGTCGCTTTAAACTCCTGTTTTATTTCCGTCTTAACTACCAATTGTGTTTTTTCTATTTTATTGGACTCTTTGAGCATAGCATCTATATATAAAGGTACTTTTCCCATTTCGGTTTTAAGCTTAGGAAGAAGTTGTAAAACCAGATCCACTCTTTTTTTTATTATGGCATTATCCATTTCACTGAAAATAGCAAAAAGGGCTAAAAGGGATAAGTTGCCTGAAAGTCCCTTTAACGCATGGGTAATCTGATGAACTTGAGCAAAAGGAGTGTCAGATTTTTTTTGATCCTCATGGCCATCTGATTTTTTAATGATTGCCTCTATCCTTTCTGACACAGCCATATGCTCATTATAGAATCTTGATAAAACATCACTAAAGACAGCAGGATTTGACCAGTTGTCAATTGCCCTTTTTATATCAATCCCGGCAGCAAGCTCATCAGGGAATTTTAATGCTGTAGAAACATCATTTTCTTCGAGTAATTCGGGTAAAGACGACACCTTAAACTGGTTGCTCTCTTCCGGTTGTTTTTGACTGAATTTAGAAACAACTTTAGCATGATTTTGATTTTCTTGAACAAGTTTTGAGATTAGTGCTTGAAGTTCCTTGAAATTTATAGGTTTGCTGATACATTCATTCATGCCTGTTTTTTTGTAAATATCTATATCTGAACTCGTAGAGCTTCCTGTAACTGCAATGATGGGAATGGCCTTATCTGTACCAGATTCCAGATCTCTGATTCTGATGGTAGCTTCTATTCCATCCATATCAGGCATATTTACATCCATTAAAATGACATCAAAAATTCCTTTTTGAAACTCTTTGATCGCATCTATACCATTAATGACACCGGTAACCTTGTGAGAAAACTTCTGGAGTAACAGTTTGGTAAGCAATAAATTCTCCTCCAGATCATCTGCGACTAAGATATTTAAACCCGAAGTGTTTTTCTCTTCTGACAGCATTATCTCTTGGCCTCTCTTATCCTCCAGATCAGAGACCTGAAGCATTTTGATGGTGAAATGAAATACAGATCCCTCTTTCTCCTTGCTTTCAAACCATATTCTGCCTCCCATCAGTTCAACTAACTGCTTTGAAATGGTTGTTCCAATCCCCATGCCTCTAAAACGTCTTGTGGTTGATGAGTCTGCTTGTGTAAAGGGCTCAAGAATTGATGCCATATGTTTATCTGGAATACCAATACCGGTATCAGATACTGAAAAGAGGATTGTATCTTCTTCATTGTGTTTTTGAACCGTTATTATTATTTTACCATGATTTGTAAATTTAATCGCATTACCAACAATATTAATCAAAATCTGCCCGATTCTTGCAGGATCGCCAATATATCTGTCTGCTAAATCAGGGGCCACTTCGTAATAGAGCTCCAAGCCCTTTTTTTGTGCTCTGTTGGCAATATGTGCCAACCTGTTTTTCAGGAGTTCTCTGATATCAAAGGGTTGTTCTGTAGTCACAAGGTGCTTATGCTCAATTTTGCTTAGATCCAGAATATCATTTAACAGTGCGAGAAGTTCATTGGCAGATGAGTGGGCAATAGATATCTTTTTTCTCTGATTTAAAGTAAGATCGTCATCTTCTAAAGCCAGTTGAAGAAAACCAAGGATTGCGTTCATGGGAGTTCTAACTTCATGGCTCATATTTGCCAGAAATTCACTTTTTACGCGGGATGCATTTTCGGCCTTCTCTTTTGCCTCAATGAGCTTCTTCTCCAGCTCTTTTTGTTTTGAGAAATTCGTTATTACTGCAAATACTCCAATCTGTATGGTATTCTGATCAAATAGCGGGGTAGGGCTGACAAGGCAGTGTAATCTTCCATGGTCAGGACGGAGCAGCACCATCTCAAAACTATTTCTGGAGTGTGGATTCCAGGTACTGATATAAGTTTTTATTTTCTTCTGATATTCATCGTCCATAAAATCATAGATGCTTTTTCCAATAATCTTTTTTTGTGAGATACCAAGCATATCGCACAATGCAGAATTAACCTGAACAGTATGCCAGTTATTGTCAACCATCCAGAAGCCCTGCTCCATGGATGCAAGGATGCTTTTAAAACGATATTCACTGTCACGCAATGCCTCTTCAGATTTTCTGGCAGCAGTAATATCTGATTTTACAGCAACATAGTGGTCAATTTGATCACCATGGCTGGAGATTGGAGTTATTATGGCATGTTCCCAGAACTCATCACCATTTTTTTTGATATTGCATAACTCTCCATTCCAGATCTTTCCGCTGGAAATGGTTTTCCATAATGACTCGTAAAATTCTGAAGATTGCTTATTCCCTTTGAGAATTCTCGGATTCTGTCCAATTACCTCTTTGTATGTATATCCAGTTAATGAAGTAAAATATGGATTTACATAGCTGATATTCCCATTTTGATCTGTAACCACAATGGATACAGGACTTTTTTCAACCGCCTGCTGGAGAATCCTAAGTTGAAGTTTATCATGCTTTTGCTTGCTGATATCTTCTTGAATTCCGACATAGTTTATAATATTGCCTTCTGAGTCTTTCATTGGTGAAATACGAACAAATTGATACTGTAACTCTCCCTGTTTGTTCTTATTTATTATCTCCCCCTCCCATACTTCTCCTTTGAGAATGGTATCCCACATGGTTCTGTAGAACTCTGAAGTATGAAGTCCGGACTCAAGGATTGAAGGGGTTTTGCCAATGGCTTCTTCCTTTGTGTAACCTGTGATTTTGGTAAATGCAGGGTTGACATATTCAATTACCCCATTTTTATCTGTAATCAAAATGATACAGGGGTTATCTTCAATGGCTAAGTAGAGTTTTCTCATCATGAAGATAACGTCTTTCATATCTGAAATATCATTTTTTAGCTCATTGATATAGTTTTGTACACTGGGGGGGATTTGATGTTTAAGATCTGTTTTCCTATTTTTTCTGGCGTCATGGGTGGTATCGGATTTGTAATAATGAAGTGTATCAGATGCGGGGAGATCGGGTATGTCAGCTTCTGCTCTTTTGGGATTTGCAAATAGACTGGCTATTTTTGTCTGAATTATCTGCCAGTTTTTTTTTATATGATTAATTGGAGTGTTGATAGACATCCGGTTAATTCCAAGTTTTTTTAAAAAAAGATTAGGACTATATATTAAACGGCTCATCAGTCATAACTTATCGGTGTTTTCTTCAGGTTCGTCTGTAGTTTCGTTCTGATATTGATCGTAGCTGATTCTGGTCTTCTCAATGCACTTCTCATATTCTGCACTCTGATAAGGATATTTTTCGCAATCTCTGCTTGCAGATTGCTGCATACCCTCATACCATCCGCGTGCTGTACAGCCAGCAAAAGAGATAAAAGCAATAAGGATTAATATGTATTTCATATCATTGTATTCTTTTGTTTGTATCCCTGCATTTGCAAACTTGTATGCAGGGATTAATCTTGTATGCAGGGATTAATCTTGTATGCAGGGATTAATCTTGTCTATTCAAAAAAAGTTGTGTTTCAATTGGTTTTTATACCGTAGCTTTCAAAAATTTTATTAAATTCCCCGCTTGCCTTGATCTCTGCCAGCCCCTTGTTGAAAGCTTCAATCAATTCTTTGTGTCTTGGGTTCGCAATGCCTGAGGAAACATACAGGTTGTTGCTGGTAATAGAATTTTGAGTAAACTTGATTTTGGGCATTAATGATGCGTCAGCCTTTGTTATAAGGGCACTGGCTACTATTTCATCCTCCAGCGTAAGATCAATTCGCTTGGCAACCAGCTTTTTGATGTTTGTCATAACGTCAACAACATCCTCACGTATGAAATCTTTGGATGCCTGGAACTCATCACTATAGTTATAGCCTCTTACCGTTCCGATCTTTTTGCCTTTAAGGCTCTCAAGGCCGTTATATTCAAACGGATCATCTGCGTTTTTGATGAACTTTACCGTATTGACGGCATAAGGCTCACTGAACATCATTACTTTCTTTCTTTCGTCATTCATCCACACATCAGGAAGAATGTCATATTTCCCCTGAATTGTAAGAGTTTCCGCCCTTGCCCAGGGTACAAATTCCATTTTAACAGTGTAGCCTTGCGTTTTGTAGGCCGCACGAATCAATACAAGAGACAATCCCTCCTGCGGGTCTGTATCATCCACAAAAGGCGGATATGGATCTGCAGCTGCGACAATTGTTTTTTCCTCTGCTGTGCAAAGCGTTGCAAACATGGTGACAGACAGCAATCCAATAACGATAAGCATAATAACTCTTTTCATCATTTTTCTCCTTAATTCTGATTGGTTTGGACTTGAATAAATTCAGGACTAAATACTTTTGGTGTGAACACCTGAACCTTTTTTAAAATAACTCTAATCGTTCAAATGTTTTTCACAGCATTAACAATAAATTCCTGTTTGTCAACCAAAAACAGATGTGGTATGCAGACTTCTCGAACAGACAAAAAAAGGAGGATAAAAAAATTTATATGAAGGATATCGTAACTTTTTGCATGCTATGTTTTCAGGTGTCATTTTTTTTATCCTTTCCCACCAATGTAGCTGCTGTTGAATCAGAAGATAAAATTCAGGATACAAACAATGGGAAATGGTGTGTGGAAAGGGCTATTAAACAGGTAGAGCTTCGTGGTTATACGAGAAGTATCCGGTCTGCCACCATATCTTCCGAGGTAAACGGCAGGGTAGTAAAAGTCAACTATGAAGTTGGAGACGCTCTCAATACAGAGATAGAGGAAAGTTCTTCTTCAGGTTCAAAGAAAACTCAGAATTCAAAAGTAAAACCACAGAATTCAAAAACAAAGCCATTTGCTGAAATTGACAGCACATTTATCGATTTTGATATCCAGAGCACAAGGATTGCAATTTCACAGACAAAAACTCAGTTAAAACAGGTTGATTCCAAAATTAAATACTTGAAAAATGAGTTCAGACGCAAAGAAGAGCTCTTTACCAAAGGCAGATCAACCGAAGTGGTAAGAGATGCGGCTTCCCAGGAGCTTGAACAGTCTATTTTGGAGCGTGAAACAGTTCGACAGTCAGAGCACTCTCTTAATATTGCATTGGGTCAATTGATAGAGAAAAAAAAACGCCACATAGTTTCAGGAAATTCTGATTGGGTGGTAACAGAAAGAAAAGTTGAAGCAGGAGAGATGGTTCAGGCCGGTATTCCAATTGGGGTGATTCAGGATTTCAGGCAGCTTGTTGTTCCTCTTGCCGTATCAAACGAAGAGCTTGATGCCATCAAAGAGCTGGGTGATATTTTTGAAGCAACGCTTGACAGCAAACCTGTTAAGGCATCTATCTATTATGTTAATCCAGCGTTTAATGAACATACCCGTAAAACAGACATAAAGCTGCTTATCATTAATGGTGGGAACGTTAATGGTGAAAACGGTGGTAAAAAGATTGGTGCTGATGGGGTTATCGACCCTGATGGGAAGATTGACCCTGATGGGAAGACTGACTCTGATAAAAAAAGAGTAAATCCTGAACTCAGGGGCGGTCTGGACTTTGTGCTGCCGGTTTGGGTACGAGCCAAGGGGTTGAGAGTTCCTGTGCAGGCGGTTCAGAATCGTTATGAAAATCCAAAAGTATATGTCAAAGATAAAGCAGAGCCTGTAATGATAAATGTTGTAGATAAATCAGAAGGGTTTATTGTCATTGCCGAACATCCTGAGCTTGTGCCGGGTACCGTACTTACTACCCCCCCTGCTGTTCAATAACTGCCATGCCCTGATGGGCACAATTAAACGGGCATGATTGTGTATCAATCACCCCCCTAATATAAAAATATGATCTGTTTTCACGGTAAAAATGAAAGTCTTATAATTACATCCTCAAAATCGACATCCTATTGTTTTTTTGCAGTTGCGGAATTTGTCTGAATCAGGATAACCAGGATAAAAAAGATGTTCAGGATAGATAATCCTGCCTTATCCTGTTAATCTTGGGCATCCTGATTCAGACAGTATTGACAAAGCTCAATAGATTCTATGTGTCGACTTTGAGTACATCTATCTTGAGAGACTTTCATATAAAAAACGTTCATGGCCATTGCGTGGCCTTCCAGAATCATAAAAATAAGAATTAATTCATGGTAAAGGAATAGAATCTTGAAATCCTTTGTCTATTTTACACTCAAACAGACTGTTTTTATCAATGTCATATTTGTGATCTTAACTGTTGCAGGAGTATTCAGCCTTTTGACTACACCGGTTGAGAATATGCCGCCTGTAGATATGGGCAAAGTCTTTATCACTACCATCTATTATGGTGCATCTGCCGATGATGTGGAAAACCTTGTGACCAACGAGATCGAAGATGCTCTGGATGGTCTTGAAAATGTTGAATATATACAGTCTCGCTCCCGTCGTAATGCCTCGTCTGTAGAGGTAAAATTTTTAGATGATACAGATTATGAGGCACAGTATGATGAACTTCGCTTCCGTGTATTGAATATCAAGAATCAGTTGCCCGAAGGTGTTGATGACCCGATGTTTTTCTACGTTGATACCAAGATGTGGATACCGGTAATTGTTGTCAATCTTATTGGAGAGCTTGGTAACAGAACATTGAAGCTGCTGGCTGATGAACTCAAGAGCAATCTTATAAAGATTGACGGGGTTCAGGCTGTCAATATTATCGGCGAGTATGAAAAGGAGTTTCATGTAACCATTGATCCTGCAAAACTGCGTGATCTTGGTGTCTCGTTTAATGAAGTGGCAGAAGCTGTCCGCTCATACAACACAAGGATTCCCACAGGGAGGTTTAAAAAAGGAAACATAAACCTGATGCTGGATACAGGCAACACTATGGATTCCCAGCAGGAGGTTATGGATGTTGCAGTCAGGCGAGATGGAGATGGCAATTTTATATATGTGCGAGATCTGGCCATTGCCTCGGGTGTAAGCCACAGAGATCCTGATACAATAGCATCGGTAAACAGCCAGAGTACCATCAAACTTATGGTTCAAAAAGAGGATAGTGCCAATTCTGTCTCAATTGCACAAAAGGCAAAAAAAATGGCAGCAGATTTTGAATTGGCTCACAAATCAGATGGACTCTCTATTGTCTCAACTTATGATTCCACCGTTGAAATAAATGATTCTGTCAAAACCCTTGGCGGCAACATGATTCTTGGCATGACAATGGTGATTTTGATACTCTGGATTACCCTTGGGTTCAGAAATGCCATGCTCACGGCAGTTGGTATCCCTTTTTCATTCATGGTCACTTTGATTATCGTTAAATATTCAGGACAGTCTATAAATACTATCAGTCTTTTCTCCTTTGTACTGGTATCAGGTATTATTGTTGACGATGCCATTATTGTTGTGGAAAATGTCTATCGTCATTTTGAAATGGGTAAAGAGCTGAAAACTGCTGTTGTGGATGGAGCCTCCGAGGTCATACTGCCGATAGCAAGTGCTGCTTTGACAACAGTGCTTGCTTTTTTGCCAATGCTTATAATGACCGGAACCACCGGTGATTTTTTCAGCGTTATACCCAAGGCTGTAACTTTTGCCCTTGTAGCCTCTCTTTTAGAGGCAGTTTTTTGTCTTCCTGTTCATATTTTAGACTGGGGTTCTAAAAAACATAAAAAAATAGAGCATCAGAGCACATCTGATCTTAACAACAGCAAGGTTTCTGATCTTCACAACAGCAAGGTTTCCGGAAGTTTCAAAGTTTCCAGGAGTTTGAGCGGCTGGATTTTTAGTACAATGTGGAGAATTTACAGTTCTATTTTAAATTTTCTTTTAAACCACAAGATTATCGGTATTTTTGGTGTTTTTCTTATATTCTGTGTTGCACTGTCAATGATGCTTCTGTCGGTTAGCGGTATCATGCCTCTGATCAAGGTTAAATTTTTTCAAGACAGCTATCTTAGGTATCATGTTGCCTTTAAAATGCCCCCTGGCACCTCTGTTGAAGGTACAGACAGGGTGATAAGAGATATCTCTGACTATCTGCTCTCATTTGGAGAATCAGAGGTTGGCAGTGTCAACGGAACGGCAGGCATGATGGAGACCAAGGATTACGAGCAGCATCGCTCTCAGCATTACGGTAATATAGTTGTGGAGCTTCCTCCTCAGGAAAAGATGAGTCTGTCCGGTGTAAAGGATAATGATGTAAATTCATATCTTGATATTGTTCGTGATAAACTTGTGAAGTTTGCTCAGATTCACCATAAGAAGTGGGGCGGACGTCCGGAAATGGACATTTTTGGCGAGAATACAGGCCCTCCAGTTGGAAAAGCGGTTAATATCAGAATCTCGGCAAACACTATTGAGGAGGCTCAGGTTCTTTCAGATCAGATGCTTGAGTATCTGAGGAAAGATCTTGAATTCGCAGATCTTGTAAACCTTGGTGATAACCGTGCAGATCTCCAGGCAGTGGTCAAGCATGTTGTGGATCAGAAAAAAGCATTGACCTATGGATTGGACAGCCGCATGGCGACCGCCCTTATTGCAGGCACACTCAATGGAATGAGCGGCGGAACATTTCGTACAGAGGGAGAGGAGATCCCACTTCTTATACGTCTTGCCAGAGATGGATCCTCGTCAAAAATGGATGAATCATCAGAACAAGATGAATTATCAGAAAAAGAGGGTAGGGGATCGGAAAATGAGATTTTTAGAAAAGGGCGAGGCATTGGCACTCCCACCGATATACTTGAAGTGCCGATCATTGAACACAGTGCTGCCCCGATCTACATCGGAGATATAGCCACAGCAAATTATCTTCAGGAGCCGGACATACGAAACAGGTTCAACGGAAAACCTACCCTTACAATTACTGCGGACATAAAAGAGGGTTCCAAACTGTCGGCAGGCAGGGTTACGGTTCTTTCGTCAGAGTATTTTAACAAGATTGCACATTTATACCCTGGTGTTACACTCAATTTTGGAGGCGAGTTTGAGAGCACCTCAAGAGCATACAAATCTCTTATGTTTGCCTTTCTGATTGCGGTAATGGGAATATATCTTGTACTTTCTTCCCAGTTTAATGACTATTTTCAACCATTGATTATTCTTTCAGCCATACCATTTGCCTTTATTGGCGTTGTATTCGGAATGTTCTTCACACGCTCGGTATTTACAATAGGAAGTTTTCTTGCTGTGGTGGGGCTGGCTGGCGTTGCTGTCAATGATGCCATAGTATTGATTGATTTCATGAATAAAGAGAAAAAAAGTGGGAAGAGATTGCGTGATGCGGTAATCAGTGCATGCAGTGCCCGTATGAGGCCGATTCTTATCACTACAATAACAACAACGCTCGGTATGCTGCCGATGGTTATTGGCATCCCTCAAAAATCGATCACCTGGGCACCCATGGCAACCGCATTTGTCACAGGTCTTTTTAGTGCAACACTTCTGATACTGCTGTTTGTTCCTGTTGAGTACGAGATAACAGAACGTGCCAAGCAGTGGGTAAAATCACGTTTTGCATCTTGATTTATTGGTTTGTCTCCTGATCTCTTATGCACTGGATTTGTTTGATTCTTGATTTGTAATTATGAGGTTGGTTCTAACATCAAATATTGTCTGAATCAGGATACGCTGGATAGACAGGATACGCTGGATAGACAGGATACGCTGGATAGACAGGATAAGGCAGGATCTTTCATCCTCTTAATCCTGACTATCCTGATTCAGAACTATCAAATATTTTTTTGGGAGAAATTTTATGAAAAGCAATTTAAAAACAACCATGAGAAAAGATTATCTGTTAAAATTTTGCCTATTGTTTGTTGCAGTGGCTGCTGGATTTTTCTGGATATCTGCTGATAATCATGTCTATGCAATAACACTTGAAGAGTCTATTGCCAAAGCTCTGACATCCTCTGATCAGGCAAAGGTGATTGAAGAGGGGCGTAACTATTCCAATGCCGAAGCCGACAAGGTTGATACCTTTACAAGACCAAGGATAGACACAGTTGTCAAGTATCATGAGCTTGGAACTACTGCTGATGACAGCCCCTTTATGGTAACACCTGATCGACAGATCGCAACAGGGGTGACTGCAACCCACCTGCTTTGGGCAGGAGGCAGGATAAGTGAAAGCCGTGAGCTTAAAAAAAATCTCAAAGGTCTTGGACAGCTTCAAGAGAGTTCCATGAAACGGGATCTTGCCAAACAGGTATCCAATGCATTTGTCGCAGTACTGTATCAGCAGGCAAGGCTTGATGTACTCCAAGACAGGGTAAAACAGCGAACTGATGAACTAAGCGATGCAACAGATCTTTTTGAGGCAGGAATGGTCACAAATCTGGATGTGCGGGAGGCAAAACTTCAGCTTCATGTGGCAAAAGATGATCTTCGTTCAGGGGAGAGTCAGTTTCATACGGCTCTTGTGGACTTTAATCTGACCCTGGGGGAGGGTGGGGATAACACCCTTTTTTCTCCTGAAGGGTTGCTTGTCCGGCCACAGGGACTTGGTGACAATCTCATAAAACTTGAAACCCTGTATAATGAAAAACGCCAGCTTGATATCAAAAAGGCAGCAGAAGCTGTAAATATATCTGTTCGTTCATTAAATATAGCCAAAGATGAGGTCAAGCCGGCTCTTTCTCTTATTGCCGGAACAGAGTATGGCGGAGATAAGTTTTCCGGCATGGAGGCATCATGGAATGTTGGTGCACAATTGACATGGAACTTCTACGATGGCGGAACCATTGATGCTGGTATTGCCGCTGCAAGGGCACAGCAGAACAGCAGTAAAGCCACATTAAATCAGGCACAAAAGAGTATTTCCGGTGCATTGAACAAACTTCGGGCAGAAGTGGAAAGTCTTGACAGACGAATTGCACTTCAGCAGGAGACAGTCTCTCTTTCCAATGGCAACTACGAAGATGCAAGAGGACTCTATCTTACCGGCACAATGACACTGACACGTCTTGGAGACTTTAATCTTCTCTATGCTGAAGCAAGGTTTAATCTGCTGCAACTCTACTATCTTGAAAATGTTATCTCGATTGAAATCAGCTCTTTGATAGATTAGTCAAGTGATGTTACGAAGTGAATACTTCCTCCGGTAAAAGAATCTTGATGGCCTCGTAAAAAATCAGACATCTACCCTTCATGCCTTGCAAACTCAACGGGTGTTGGTTAGTTGAATGGTTTCAAGCCTACTTTTTACGAGAGAATTAATTTTGATTATTACTTATTTTGTGGTTACAACGACACGTCTGAAGCGGGAGGTGTTTTTTTGCTGACGGGTTTAAGGTACGACAGCAAAAAAACAGAGTAGTGAAAATCACTGCCGTTGTCTCCAGGTACAGCAGGCTTCTGCCGCCTCAAAACCCAGTTTTAATGCATTCATGTTCATATCTATAAATGATGCTTTTGTCCTGAGTCTTATTGCCTCCTCCACATTTTCTCGGGTAAGAGGGATCTCCTTAGACTGTATCAGTGCACCCACAAGCACAATATTAAGGGTCATAGGACTGCCCGCCTCCTTGGCAAGTTTAAGTGCGTCAAAGGCAACAAGGCTAGGTGTCCGCTCCCTGATCAAAGAGACTATATTGTCAATTTGAGGATAGACTCCTATGCCAATGGCTGCGGTAAATGGCGGAACAGGCGAAAGGCTTGTGATGACCTTTGTATTGGCATTACACCGGTTTATGGCTCGGAGAGTCTCTGCAGGCTCAAAACCGACAAGAATATCAGCCTCTCCGTCCGAGATGATGGTGCTTTTGGCATCACCAAAAACAATAGCTGATTCCACAACTCCGCCTCTTTGTGCCATGCCGTGAATTTCGCTCATATGCACCGGCACGCCAGACAGAAGGGCTGCCTCTCCAAGCACCTTGGAGGCTAAAAGATTTCCCTGTCCCCCGACTGCCACAATAATCAATCTTTTGGTATCCATATCTTATAAAATCCTTTTTGTACCGGTTCAAAAATTTTGTCCGGAAATAAATGCAAAAACTATGATTATGTTATTATTTTTTCAACGGCATGATGGCATTGTCAGGGCATATTTGAGCACACACAGCACACCCAACACAGGTATCAGCATCGATTTTGACCCTGCCATTGTCAATATAGAATGATGGGCAGGCAATCTGATTTATGCAATCTCTGTGGTCAACACATTTGGCAGTAACATGAAAGGGTCTTGGCTTCAGAATCTTGATGCTTTTTGCAAAAAGGGCACATGGTTCCTGAGAAATAATGACTGAAACACCTTTAAATGCAAGAGCCTCTTTAATGGCCTCGATGCTTTTTCTCACCTTGAATGGCTTTATAACTGTAATGTGCTCAACTCCAAGTGATTTCACCAGATTTTCAATGGATATCTGCTTGTATCCTTCAAGGTTCATACTGGTCATATCAACGCCAGGATTTGGCTGATGCCCTGTCATGGCTGTAATGCCATTATCTAATATCACCAAAGTAAAATTATGGTTGTTGAAAACAGCGTTTACAAGCCCTGTTATGCCAGAGTGGAAAAAGGTTGAATCTCCTATAAAAGAGACAACTTTCTGGTCAGTAGCCTTTGAAAATCCGCAGGCACTGCTTACAGAAGCACCCATGCAGAGCACAAAATCTCCTGTGGAAAGAGGAGGCAAAAAACCAAGTGTATAGCAACCAATATCTGACGGGTAGATAACATCCATCCCTTCAGCAGCTTTTTTGATCTCATAGAATGTTGCACGATGGGAGCAGCCCGAACAAAGATTTGGTGGTCTCTGCGGAATATCAGGTATTCCTTTGGTGTCAACAGATTTGACAGGGGTGTAGTCAATGCCAAAAAAGGCTGCAATCTTCTGACGTACCATTGCAGGATCAAACTCATAGAGCCTTGAAAAGAGAGGCTCCTGTTCGGCAGGGAGAAGACATCCCTCTGTCTGTTCACTGGAAGAGGATACACAAGGAGGGGCAACCTCTTCACTGTTTTTACCTTTTATGGGAATGACAACACCAGCTTCCTGGGCAAAGGCTTTGACTGCCTCCTCCATAAAAGGTTCGCCCTCTTCAATTACAAGAACTTTTTCACACTCTTTTACAAATGACTTGATCAGATTGCCAGGCATGGGGTTTGAAAAACCGATGCGAAGAATTTTTGTGCTCTCTTCAATACCCAGATCTTTTATGGCATCTGCTGCATATGGGTAGCTTACGCCATTACATATGATTCCAAACTTACGGCACTCCTTATTAGTGAAACTGTTATCAATCTTGGCAGTCTTGGCATTTTCCCCAGAACTTTTGACGTTGATACTGTGAGAACCACTATTGCAGTTACTGCCTTTTTCTGTAATAAAATTGTGAGTGGATATCTCTGAAAGTTCAGCAGCTTTTTTAAGGTTTGCCAGAAGTTTTACATGCAGTTTGCGTGATACAGCAGGCACAGTCACATAGCTCATTGGTGCTTTTGTGAATCTGCCCTTTGTTTTTCTCTCTAGGATCTTGCCGGTTTTAACAAATGCACTGGAGTGGTTTATTCTGGTTGTAGTTCTCAGAATTACCGGCTCTTGAAGGGCCTCAGATAATTCAAATGCGGCAATGGTCATCTCTTTTGCCTCACTTACAGAAGATGGCTCAAGCATGGGCAGTCCCGCAAGTTTGGCATAATAACGGTTATCCTGCTCATTCTGGCTTGAAAACATGGCAGGATCATCTGCAGTTAAAATCACCATGCCGGCATTTACACCGATATATGCCAGGGTCATAAGAGGGTCTGCCGCCACGTTAAGTCCAACATGCTTCATTATGCACATTGTCCTTAATCCAGAGTTTGCCGCTGCTGCTGCAACTTCCATGGCAACTTTTTCATTGGTGCTGTACTCAAAGTAAAGGTCACTCTCCTGAGAAATCTGGAAAAGATTCAGAGATAACTCTGAAGACGGGGTGCCAGGATAGGTGGTGGCAAAAGCAACTCCTGCTTCAATCGCACCTCGGGCGATAGCTTCATTACCAAGAAGCATGATCTGGTGACCAATCTTATCACTTAATAATTTATGCATACTTTTCTTCCAAGTCCTTATTTTTATTGTTCTTAAAATTGTTTGTTCAACGCCTCTGGCAGCAAGTTCTGCAGCAAGTCTATTAACCATAAAGTTTTTCAGCACTCTCAATAGAGTCCGCGTACCCTTTAAACCCTTCAATCTCCTCACACGACATTATTGCATCTGCGGCAAAAAATCCTTCAACCATACTTTTATCCCCATGCTGTATAAGTGCCAGAAAAAGAATCGGTACAAGGCTGATTCCGTTTTTTGTGCTTTTAACTGCATATTTAAGTGGTTTGTCGGTTATATAGACAGCAAAAAGCGTCTGTTGAACCGGCATTATCTGAACTATTTCAGGGTGATGGTGATGAGTATGTTCATGTTCATTGCAATGGTTGCACATAATAATCTATTAATCCTTTTTTTATTTTGTATCGTTCAACTTAACGCTCAGAAGCAGTAGTTGGTTTCAACATCCCTTCAACATACATTCAATATCCGGCTGGCTAAAGTTGTACACAGTATTGCAGTGGTGGCATCTGATCTCCAATGGAAATGGTCCGTTTTGGGCAATATCAATAAGGTCCTCTACAGGAAGTCTTGAAATATAGCGTTGCATGGTATTTTGATTGCATCTGCAGAAAAATTCAGTTCTGTAATTACCAAGCAAAAGAGGAGTCATCTTCTCAAATTTTTCCAGGACTATGTGGTCAGGTTCAATATCCTTGGCAAATGCCGCACCAATTGAAAGGTCAGTTTCAGTGGTGAGAGATATCTGTCGAATGATATCTTCTGCCTCTGCTATTTTGCTCTCCTGTGCATCAGGCATAGCCTGCAGAAAGATACCTCCTGCCCCGTCAACTTCTTGTTGTTCATTAAAGTGGACACTCAGGCTAAATGCAGTGGGTGTCTGCTCAGATTGAACAAAATAGTTGGCAAGATCTTCGGCAATACTTCCATATTCAAGCATTATTTTGCCCGAGTACGGGGTCTTTGCATCCTCAAGGTATTTTGTCACTGTTAAAAAACCTGCTCCAAACAGGGAAGATAGAGTGCTTTCCCTGCCTGACAGGTTATTTGAAAAATTGGGATTTTTAAGATAACCTCTGACCTCTCCAAACGCATTTGATTCAACGTCAAGGCCATTTAGCTTGCCAGAGCATTCAATATGCATGCTTATTCTGTCTCTTCCTTTTAGACTGGCAGTTAAAAGTGCCGCCGCAATATAAGCCTGGCCAAGAATAAGGGTTTCCATGGGGCCAAGTTCATGGTTTGCCCGCATCTGGTTAACCATGCAGGTTGAGTTCACGATTGCCCCTCTTAGCATGCCATCAGCAAGTATGAATCGATGGAGCCTATCTTTTGCAGATGCCTTTAGTTGATCTTTAAGGTTGCCTTGATAAATATCTTTTTTAATCATATTCCATTCTAGTGAATGCTCCCCTCCTGAATCACAGATTCAGAAGGGGCTTCTATCAGGTCGAAGCCTGAAGCGTATCCATCCCGATACGCAATATGTTTAGAGCCGCGTTATAATCGCGGTTTGCAACAAAACCACACTCGCAACGATGTGTGCGGGTAGACAAAGATTTTTTGACCAAAACTCCACAGGAGGAGCACAATTGAGATGTGTAACAGGGCGGAACAGGTACAACTTGTTTACAGAGTTCTTCGGCTTTATAGCGAAGGAACTCAAAAAAACGCCCCCAACCAGCATCTGCAATGGACTTGTTCAGTCCTGCCTTTGCAGAAGCACCATTGGGGAGATATTCTCCTGTTTCCTGATCTTGTTTTGGCTTTGGCCGTCGAATCATGTTCCGAACCTGTAATTTTTCGTGAAAAACTGCGTCCGACCTGTTTAGCAACTTGTTTGCCTGTTTGTGGAGAAAGTCATTCCGCTGGCACTTTACCCGGTAATGACTCTTTTGAAGGGCTTTCAATATTTTCCGGTATTGTTTTGTCCCTTTTGGGGTCTTTGAAAGCCGCCGTTGCAGCCGCTGAAGCTGCTTCTCTTTTTTTCTAAAGTATTTGGGAATAGAGACTTAAGAACCGTCAGAAGCATAGAAAAAATCAATCAAACCCATGTCAATGCCGACAGGTGGCAGCAGGTGTTGTTCAGGCTCCGTTGTGATAGAAATTTCAAC
>JADGBC010000230.1 GCA_015231705.1 Desulfamplus sp.
CACTATACAGAACGCCCACCTTATTATGTTACAGGCACATTTGATGTTTATGGACTGTGTGCAGATCCTGCCAAAGAGGTTTTTAGACAGGCCAAGATACCCTTCAAATGGGAAAAGACTCCTGCAAAACGGCAATTGGAAATTTTAAAGACCAACCGATCAAGAGATTGCCTATTAGGATGGTTCAAGAATCCGGAACGTGAAATATTTGCAAAGTATTCTCTGCCTATATATCAGGACAAACCGACCATCGTGCTCTCTATGGCAGCCAATCCGAAAAAATTTGTCTGCTACAGACCTATAGCTGAACTTTTGAGTAACAGAAACGTTACGTTGTTGGTGAAAAGCAGTTACTCATACGGTCAGTTTATTGACAACATGATAACTGCTCTTAATCCCCAGAGGGTTGTCACCACAAGTGAGAATATTGGAATGTTAAAAATGATTGTTCTGGGACATGCTGATTATTTTTTCATTTCAGAGGAGGAGGCCACAGAACTTACCGTTACTTCAGGGCTTCCTAAAAAAGACTTTAATTTTATAAAGTTTTCAGATATGCCACAAGGCAATAGAAGATATCTTATGTTCAGTAGAAATATAGAAGATGAAGTTATAGACAAGATAAACAGTGCCATAATGCGGTATGGATATGATGGATCAAAAGAGAGGGAGAGAAGCATTGAGTGACATGAATCCAACTTACAGAAAACTCACATTAATACTTGCAGCTCTATTTTTATTAAGCTTCTGTGTCTTTGTATTTTTCTACGAAAGATATGTATACCAGAAGGCACAATCCAGAATAAAAGAGCATGCAGTCGTCATCTCAAATGCCCTCTGGAATCTGGATCCTCAAGGAGCTATCGAATATCTTACTCTTGCCTGCAAGTCCCACAACTATAAAACAATTACTGTCTCTGATACCAAGGGTAGAATTTTCCAGAAAGCTGAAAACAATACAGAGGACTGGGTAGAAAAGTTTTTCATAACCATTAACCTTATCAACGATATCAAGCTTGCATCCAGAGTAATATTTAGTAACAAGGAGATCGGTCAGATAGAGGCAATCTGGAAGAGTGATACCATTTACCTTGAGCTGTATGTCTTGTTTGCCCTGATTCTGACATATCTTGTCTGCAACTTAAATATACATCTATTTCGTTCCAAAAAACTTCTTGAAAAGAGGGTAAAAGCACGGACAATGGAGTTGTCAACGGTCAACGCATCTCTTAAATTTGAAATTGAAGAGCATCTTCGTGCAAGAGAAGAGCTTTATAAAAGTGAGGAAAAATACCGTATTCTTATCGAAAATATCCCGGATATTCTTTACAGGACAGATATGGAAGGGGTGATTATTTTTATCTCCCGCTCATGTGAGAGTGTATCCGGCTACAGGGTTGATGAGGTGACCGGCAGAAATATTAAGGATATCTTTTACGAAGTTCCTGATGAAAGAGATGCTTTTCTTGAAACGATTAAACAGAACGGTTATGTCAATAATTATGAGGATAAATTAAAACGAAAGGATGGCACAATCTGGTGGGCTTCAACCAATGCCCATTTTTTCAAAGATACTAATGGGGATATTGCCGGCGTTGAAGGGGTGTTCAGGGATGTGAGCAGCAGAAAACTGCTTGAAAACGAACTTAGACAGGCCCAGAAAATGGAATCAATTGGTACCCTTACAGGTGGTATTGCCCATGATTTTAACAACATTCTTGGTATAATGATCGGAAATGCAGAACTTGCTATTGACCATATACCAAAATGGAATCCCGCATATGTTAAAATTGAGGCTATTAAGACAACAGGTATGAAAGCATCGGGTATTGTTAAGCAACTTCTAAGCTTCAGCAGAAAGACAGATATGGAGCTTAAAAACATCAACATTATAAGTATAATAAGAGAGTCAGTGCAATTACTACGGGCAACAATACCTTCTACCATACAAATAAGAGCCGATCTTCAGGATATTGAAGCTACTATTCTTGGTAATGCTACCCAGATCAACCAGATTATCATAAATCTGTGCATCAATGCTTCCCAGGCAATGGAGGGTATGGAGGGGGTTATATCAATCGAAGTGGAGAAATGCAACTCATACGATCTTCGGCTGTTGCTCGGCTCAAACAGGTGCCACTCCAACCCCATTCTCTCCTCAGGCGGAGATATTTCCCATGCTCACCTTGACTCTGCATTGCCAATCGCTCTCGAAAAAGATAAAAATGAGTACATAAGCTCTTTTAAAACAGGAAATGTCCAAGGTAACTACTCAGACCTCAGGACAGGAGATTATGTCAAAATAACTGTAACGGATACAGGCCCTGGTATTGATCCTGCGATCATAGACAGAATTTTTGACCCCTACTTTACCACGAAAGAGGTTGATAAGGGTACCGGTATGGGACTTGCTGTGGTTCATGGAATTGTTAAAAACCATAATGGCGTGATTGTGGTGCAAAGTATCCCCTCAAATGGCACCACTTTCACTATCTTGTTTCCATTTGTTGAACAATCCTCAGGGGTAACTTATGAAGATGAGACTGCAGAAGAGCTTTACTCCGGGAAGGAACATATATTGTTTGTTGATGATGATGAGTTTATTGTTGATATGACACAAGAGATGCTCGAAAGACTTGGTTATCAGGTTGAAAGCAGAACAGACTCTGAAGATGCTCTTGAACTCTTTCGGGAGAGACCCGAATCTTTTGATCTAATAATAACTGACATGACCATGCCACAGATGACAGGGGCAAAGCTTGCAAAAGAGATCAAACAGATTCGACCGGACATTCCGGTTATCATATGCAGCGGCTACAGCTCTATGATCGATGAAGACAAAGCCCGTGAAACAGGAATTGCTGCTTACATGATGAAACCTATCTCAATGCAGGAGATGGGAAAAACTATCAGGAATGTGTTAGACAGGAACAAATCCGCCTCTGACAGTTAAAAAGGCGGAAATTATCGCCGGAATTATTAAAATCTTTGAGGAAATTATGGCCTTTTCTTGCAAAAAGTCAAAATACGACAGTTTTAAAAGATTGCTCTTAAAGCCTAAATATTTAAACAGTCCAATAAGTGTTACAGTGTTAATCTCTCTAAGTATCGTGGTTGGACTCGTTTTATTTACTTCTCCTTTCCTGAGTGTGGCAAAAGCCGAAACACAAAAAGTAGGCTCTGTAGAGTGTCTTGCCCAAACACAAAAAATAGGCTCTCTTGAGACTCGTACTGAAACACAAATCGTCAGCTCTGTGGAGGCTCTTGCTGATCTGAGTTTAGAGCAGTTGATGTCAATTGAGGTAAGCTCCACAAGTTTCTTTGACATGAGTCCTGAAAAAGCCCCAGGATCACTCTACATAATCCCGCAGGAACAGATCCAGAAATCCTATGCATCAAGTATCTCAGATTTTCTTGAATACTATGTTCCAGGAGTAAACATATCCCGTGCTTACAGTGCTGGTTCTCTCTATTCA
>JADGBC010000231.1 GCA_015231705.1 Desulfamplus sp.
AATCTTGCATCAAACGCAATAATCGGTGTCGAAGTGCTCATTCGCTGGCTTGATCCCAATCTTGGGATCGTCTCCCCAATGCAGTTTATTGCAGTTGCAGAAGAGTGTGGACTTATTCTTCCCATAGGAAATTGGGTGCTGCGTGAAGCGTGCAGGCAAGTCAAGGAGTGGATAGACTCTGGTCTTTGTGTAGTGCCTGTGGCAGTCAACATTTCCGCTTTGGAATTTAGAGACAAAAGCTTTTTAGATGGTGTTGCCTTGATCCTTAAAGAGACTGGCTTGCCGTCTGAATATCTCACATTGGAATTAACTGAAAGCATTCTCATGAAAGACGCAGAGTCTTCAACATCAGTACTTCAAACACTCAAGGAGATGGGCGTGAAGATTGCCGTTGATGACTTTGGTACCGGCTATTCCAGCCTGAGTTATCTGAAACGATTCCCGATCGGTGCCCTTAAGATCGACAAATCTTTTGTGTGCGATGTTACCACTGATTCAGACGATGCAACTATAGTCAGTGCAGTGATTGGAATGGGAAGAAGTTTGAATATGAAAGTTATAGCCGAGGGGGTGGAGACAAAAGAACAACTTGCATTTCTCAAAACTCATGAATGCCACGAGGCTCAGGGTTTTCACTTTAGCCATCCCTTGTCTGCAGATGACTTCGCACTTTTACTTGATACTGATAATCAAAAGCTTTTATGAGTAAACAGAAAAAATTTTTCTCAAAAGGAAATCCGCTTCTTTGCTGTTCGCAGGAAACAGGAAAGGTTGATTTAAGCTAAACCAAAACCAATAAGGTTGATTTAAGCTAAACCAAAACCAATAAGAAGGAGAAGATGTTATGAAAACAAGATTTGTTATTTTTTCCATGTTTCTTGTGCTCGTGCTATTTAGCATTACCAGTTGTCGTAATTCAGGAGTCCCATTTGTAGCCGGTGCGGTAGTTGGAGCAGTAGTAGCCGACAGTGTAATTAGCAACAAACATGAACATAACCGTAATCGGTGTTATGAAAATGTGAATGGCGAATGGAGGCAAGGTCGTTACGGAAGAACATACTGGCACAGGTTTAGCCATCCAAAACAAGTAGAAGTGCCTTGCGATTAGATAATAATCTAATCGCAGTGTGTGGGGGGGAGCAATTTCCCAATGGTTGCGGCGAGTGGTTCATTTTTTGTAATGTGCAAGTATTGCTAAAATCAGACAACAGATCATAAATTTATCTAAAAGGCCATATATGACCATAGGTCATATATGGCCTTTTAGATATTGTTTCTAACGACAACATCTTGAATGCTTTTTAAAGTGATTATCATTAAAAATCAGAGTGATAGGTGATAAGTCTTGAAAATTGTGAGATTGGCATAACAATTGCATTGTCCTTTTGAGTTCTTAAAAAGGCAGCAAATAATCTTTAAAAACGACAGATAAAAAGGAGGCTCT
The DNA here is from genome assembly GCA_015231705.1 of Desulfamplus sp. Taxonomy (GTDB): domain Bacteria; phylum Desulfobacterota; class Desulfobacteria; order Desulfobacterales; family Desulfobacteraceae; genus Desulfamplus. The sequence goes on from JADGBC010000231.1 coordinate 1,445, forward strand.
TATGTTGCGGGAAATTGCTGCAATAGTGAAAATCGGGTGGGCAAAAGAGAAGAATCACATTTATCGACCACGTATTTGTCCATGACTGAAGAAGATTTTGCTCATAAGGGAGTTCGCTTCTTTGTAATCGCGGCAGCACTCGTGATAATCATCTGGGGTATTAATCAGGCACAGTCAACTTTAGTCGGATTGCTTGTCTCAGTTTTTCTTGCCATACTTGGAAAGCCGCCGTTATTCTGGCTTGAGCACAAACGTGTTCCTACTGTTGTAGCTGTGCTGATTGTGGTTGCGTGTATGATAATCATCCTGCTGATTGTCGGGGCGGTTGTAGGTGCGTCCATCAACAGCTTTTATATTGAGCTGCCTGCCTATCAGACTCGAATAGATGAGCAGGTCTCATCATTTAAGTCGTTTTTAGCAACCAAGGGAATACAAGGGAGCATGGGCAATGTTCTGCTCAGATTTACCAATCCGGGAATGGTAATGAATTGGACTGCCAACTTATTAACAGGTTTTGGCTCTGCTCTTTCAAACATAGTACTGATTTTTTTCACCGTAACTTTCATACTTTTAGAAACTGTAAGTTTTCCTGCCAAGCTGCGAGTGATTCTCGGTAATCCTTACCAGTTATTTCCACAATTCACAAGATTTGTCGATGATATTGAACGCTATATGCTCATCAAAACTCTCATCAGTCTTGCCTCAGGTATTTTGATAGGAATATGGCTCTCAATTCTTGGTGTTGACTTTCCCATTCTCTGGGGATTTGTTGCTTTCTTGCTTAATTATGTTCCGAATGTAGGATCTTTAATTGCCGCTGTTCCCGCGATACTTCTTGCTTTTATCCAATTGGGTATATGGCACGCCATAATGTCAACTGCTGGATTTATTGCTGTCGAATTAATACTTGGAAATGTGGTTGAAACGCGGCTTATGGGGCGGAGGCTTGGGCTCTCCACTCTGGTTGTCTTTCTCTCGCTTATTTTCTGGGGAAGTCTGCTTGGACCGGTCGGCATGGCTTTGTGCATACCGCTTACCATGACCCTGAAGTTTGCATGTGAAAACAATAAGGAGACTTACTGGATAAGTGTATTACTTGGTCCTGAGGCACACTATGAAAGCATTGGACAGGTTTCAAAAGAACAGAGCGATAACCAGAAGGTATCCAAATAGTAAGTAAAATTTTTCCATGTCCGCTATCAGATTTTTAAGGAGGTGATTTTATTCATAAAATGTCTTGCCTGTAATTTTCAATCTTGAAACTAATGATTTATAAACATTTAAAAAAGGAAAAAAAAGGATAATGATGAAAACTGAAATGAAAAGGATAATGATGTATCTCATGTTCGGGCTGCTGGCAGCTCTGCCAACAGCAGCACTTGCCATTGAACTGACCGATTATTATGATCCGACTTATCAGTATCAGGATGCGGAATTAGGTTTGGAGTTCAATATGAGTGATGGAAATCAGGATCAATTCAGCTATAACGGAATGCTTAATGTAAATTATGAAATGGAATACAGCACTCTGCCTCTTAAATGGGATGTGTTTCTCAATGGAAAGACCGATTTCAGCAGAGGTTCCAATGATGGAGACCATTCAAATAAAAACATCATTATTGACGGAGATACTACCGTTAAAAATTATTTTGGAGACTACGAAGGCACTTTTGTATATGGTGCGTTGGATCTTGGTTTCCGCGATCTTGAGGGTACTCATGATAACGACCCTTATGCAAAAGTCTCTGCAGGTTTAGGATACGGCAGAATAACCAATGCAACCCCTCTGATGGAGGCTGTAAGATGTATTGAGGATTTAACCAAATACTGTATTATTTCAGGTACGGTTACCGATGATGTTTACCTCAAACTTGCAGATGTAATTTCAAAAGAGTCTGAATACAAAAGCCGATACAGCAAAAGA
>JADGBC010000232.1 GCA_015231705.1 Desulfamplus sp.
GGATTTTAATTTTCATTCTTCATTTTGTCCATCAGGGCATTGTCGTTAGTGAAATTGATTGTTTTTATTAAAGTGTGCCAAAGATGCCAATATATAATATTGCTAAATCCTTTTTTGCCCTTCTATTTTCTACCCTTGCCCTTTCTGCCGGAAGTGCTCTTCAAAATACCTTGTTAAGCGTCATGCTGCGGTATGCAGGGCACCCTGAATATATGGTGGGGATTGTCATGTCCGCATATAATCTTGGCATGATAATGGGGTTTTTCATCTGTCAGAAATTAGTTCAGAGGGTAGGGCATATAAGGGCTTTTACAGCATTGAGTGCGATCGCCTCGTGTGTTGCCATCTGCCACGGGCTTTATCAGAGTCTTCTGTTCTGGTTCGTATTAAGATTTATAAGCGGAATCTGCATTGCAAGCCTTTATATGGTTGTTGAGAGCTGGCTTAACGAAATGGTGGATCAAAATATCAGAGGACGGATACTCTCCATTTATATGATTATTGTCTATTTTGGAAATGGCCTTGGGCAGCTTATGATCAATACAGCCGGTATTGAAGGAAAAGAGATCTTCATGATTTTAGGAATGGTCTTTGCTTTTTGTATTCCGCCCATGGCATTAACGCGTGCCATAAATCCCAGACCATTGCAGTCAGTTCAGTTTGATTTTGTAAAACTGATGAGGCTTGCTCCTTCAAGTATGTTTGGCACATTTACATCAGGTCTGGTTCTGGGAGCATTTTATGTCATGGGGCCAGTTTACTGTATTGACAGCGGAATCGGTATTTCTCAAATTACCGTTTTCATGATGGTGACAGTATGGTCAGGCCTTCTTTTTCAGTGGCCTGTCGGGATGCTGTCTGATAGGTTTAACAGACTCAATATACTTGCAGGACTTGGTATCTTTGCCGCATTGATATCAATAATAATGATTTTTGCGGGGAGTTTGGATTTTACACATTATCTCAATCTTCCGGATCTCGCTATTTTTGCTCACCTGAAGTTCAACATAATGCTTTTGCTTACAGCTCTGTTTGGTGTTGTCTTCACAATTTACCCTGTCTCTCTTGCCAGAGCACAGGATAACATTGACCAGAACAATATCATTCCCGTCAGTGCAGCTCTTATTCTATGCTACAGTGCAGGGTCAGCTTTTGGTCCTGTTTTATCTTCGGCATTGATGCACAGAGTAGGTCCATCCGGCCTATATATCTTTTGTGCTGTCACAAGTGCCCTTATGGGCTGTGCCTCTCTATATTTGAGGTTTAAAAGAGGGACCCATAACAGAATCAGCTTTACTGCTGCTAAATAGTTTTGTTAGGCTAATTATAAACTCAAAGTCGACGCCTATCGATTCCTAAGGCCTTTTCAACACAGTCTGAATCAGGATATTCAGGATGAAAGGATTTACAGGATAAACATCTTGTCCATCCTGTAAATCCTGGCCATCCTGATTCAGACAGATGGAGACTTGCCTGTAAATGATAGCAAGGTGTCGTTTTTGAGTATAAAAAAGAGGATATATGAACTATGTCATTAGTCAAACCAAGACACGCTACCCGTCAGGTGAGTGTAGGAAATATAAAAATTGGAGGTGCAGCACCGATAGCTGTCCAGTCTATGACCAACTCATATACTCAGGATGTTGACGCAACAGTTGCCCAGATTCACCGTCTTTATGATGCAGGCTGCGAAATTGTAAGGGTTGCGGTTCCTGATATGGAGGCTGCTTGTGCTATCGGAAAGATCAAAAAACGGTTATCTCAGCCTGAAGATGGCAGCCATGGGATTGATATTCCTGTAATTGCAGATATCCATTTTGATTACAGGCTTGCCCTTGCATCGGCAGATGCTGGTGCTGACGGCTTGAGGATAAATCCTGGAAATATCGGTGAAAAACGAAAAATTAAAGCTGTGGCAGATTGTGCCAGATCTTTCAATATTCCGATAAGAGTCGGAGTCAATTCAGGTTCTCTTGAAAAGGATATTGTAGAGAAGATGGGTGCTACAGCAGAGGCAATGGCAGAAAGTGCCATGAGAAATATTAAAATTTTGGAGGATCTGGATTTTAGCGATATCAAAATATCTCTTAAGGCATCTGATGTGGCAAGAACTGTTGAAGCATACAGACTTATCTCAACTCTGACAGATGTCCCCCTCCATGTTGGGGTTACAGAAGCTGGCGGTCTTTATGCTGGCATTACAAAATCGGCAATCGGTATAGGGATGATTCTGGCAGATGGAATCGGTGACACCATTCGGGTATCTTTGACACGGGATCCTGTAGAAGAGGTAAGGGTAGGGTGGGAGATTCTTCGATCGCTTGGCCTCAGAAAACGGGGGCCTGAAATTATTTCATGCCCAACCTGTGGAAGGTGCAGGATCAACCTGTTTGACATTGCCGACAAAGTGGAGAATGCTCTGTTAAAATGTCCGCTTACAATAAAGGTTGCAATTATGGGTTGTGTTGTGAACGGGCCTGGAGAGGCAAAAGAGGCGGATATTGGAATTGCTGGAGGCGATGGGGTAGGTATTTTGTTTAAAAAAGGGAGCGTAGTCAAAAAGATTCCGCAGAATAGACTTGTGGAGACTTTAATCGAAGAGATAGAAAAGTATTCATAGATAACTAAAACTGATGGTCTCGTAAAAAGTCCTGAATCCAGGGTTTTATAATTTATAACCCATTGGTTTTATTGACCTCGGATTTTGGGAAATTGACTTTTTACGACTTCATCAAAACTGATGAGGCGTAAAGGTTATATGAAAAGTATTTTTATTGGTATTATTATTTTTATGTTTGCTTTTTTGATTGGTACTGTTTCAGTAAAAGCGGAAGACAAAATTACTGGAACATGGAAAACCGTCTCTGATGAAGGTGCAGATAAAGGCAGTGATAAGTCTTATGTTGAGATATTTGAGAAAGACGGAGCTTACTTTGCCAAAGTCACTAAAACTACTACTCAAACCCCAGGATACTCTTTGTGATAAATGCATCGGTGAGTTAAAAGGCAAACCGGTTGTTGGCATGATATTTCTAAAGGACATGAAAAAATCAGGCAAGACAGATAAAGAGTTTGGTGAACAATACTCTGGTGGAACAATTATGGATCCAGATAATGGCAAAACTTATGACTGTAAATTATGGATAAAAGACGATGTTTTGACATTAAGGGGCTATATCGGATTTTTATACAGAACCCAGCAATGGTTCAGGCTTAAGTAAAAAATCCTAATCAACTTATTAAATATATGTGAATGTAAATTTGGAGGAAATTTAAATGGGGAACAAGGTTCAAACGGCAATTTCACCAACTCGGGAAGAAGACTATCCA
>JADGBC010000233.1:0-1238 GCA_015231705.1 Desulfamplus sp.
GGCAGACAGGATTGGACTTGTCAATCGTGTTGTAAGTATGGATCAGTTGATGAGTCAAAAAATGCCTTGCACCAGTCAAGTTCGGTTTTACCTTCAGTGAACTCCTCTCTTCTTCCAAGTTTGTCTGCAATCAGAGTAAATATCGCATAGTCTGATTTGGATTCCCACAGAGGCTCGATGCATTTTTGTTCTCTTACAACGATCCTGAAATTGGATCCGCTGCTGGCATGACATGTATAACCTCCGCAGGCTCCCCATTCGCCAACATCATCTCTTTCAAAATTTGTGCAGGCAGGCAGTATAATATCAGCCATACGGGTTTCGCTGTTGAACCAGACATCCTGATTAACGACAAACTCAAGTTTAGGACTTTGATACATCCTTACCCATTTTGATGTGTCGCTTAAAGTGCCCATAAAAGAGCCTCCGTAACGATAGAACATCTTTACTTCGGAGTAGCCTTTCATCGGATACTCAAAGTGTTTGAACTGCTGTTCCAGTGACTGGCCGCAGAAACCCTCTCCATACCAGCTCACAGGAGGATTGAGGACAGCTTCGGGAAGTGTAAGCCTCCAAAGCCTCTGCTGGGTGGGGTTGACAGGCCTGTGCTTTGCAAGTTTTGCGGTTGACATGCGGCCTTGAAGATCTGCATAGGCCGGAAACCATACATCAACATCAGAAGGTGCTCCCATGGTTGTTCCCCAGATGGAACGACCAGGTTTTCCAAGACCCTGCATAGCTTGAAGCAGAACCATCATTCGTGCCCACTCTGTACCAAATGCGGTTCGGCATGCTCCGCCTTCACCACCTCTTGCACCGGCTGACAGTATGGTTCTTTTTGCTGCCCACTCTCTTGCAAGGGTTCTTATGACTCTTGCCTTGATTCCTGACTCCTGTTCTGCCCATTCCGGAGTTTTTGGTATGTTGTCGCTCTTTCCAAGTACATATGGCTCAAATTCGTCAAAACCGATTGTTCTTTCTTTCACATACTCCTTGTCATACAGATCTTCAGTGATCCAGACATAGGCAATGGCCATGGCCAGGGCTGTGTCAGTTCCAAGGCGGGGGGCAAGCCACTTTCCCTCCATTGTGCCGGCTGTATAATTATGGAAAGGATCAATAAATATGGTTTTGACCCCTTTTTCCTTGAGCCATGTACGCCACATTGAAGAGTCCTGACCTGTATATGTGCCGCGTGTGGTATCAGGATCATTTGACCAGAAAACGATCATCTCGGC
>JADGBC010000233.1:1265-3279 GCA_015231705.1 Desulfamplus sp.
CCAAGCATATCATAAGGTTCTGGCATTCCTAAACGCCAGTAGAATCCATATGTGTGTGTGGCTCCCCAGTGCCAGCCTTCCCAACTGTCAGGATTATCCAGAACAGGCGTAAATTCAAACATGTTCATGAATCTTGGAAAAGGACCCATCTTGTAGCCGACAATTCCCCAGTTATGGTGGGAAGATGTCATTCCTGTGATGGCAGATCCGCCATAAGTATCTTTAACTCTTGTGATTTCGGAAGCCACAATTGATATGGCCTCGTCCCAGGAGATCCTCTCATATGAGGATTTGCCTCTGTTTTGAGTGTTTCTATCTCCATCGGGATTGAAATCGACCCTTTTCATGGGATATTTAATTCGTTCATCAGAATGGATGCGGCGGCGTTCTCCATGAACATACGGGGCAATATTAAATTTCTTTTTAGGAGAGTATTTTTTTCCGCCTGCCTCGATTACCCAGGGTTTGAAATCCTTTTCATCCGCAACCAACGGTCGGACTCGCGTAACCTTGCCATCTTTGACATAAACACTTACAGGCCCTGCGTTAGTGCAATTGGTAAAAACTTGTTCTGTCATCATCCTCCTCCCTGCATTATTAGAGTGGCTTCAACTTCTGTTTTTTTTAGCTTATTGCGGCTTAACCTTTATTGTCAGGATATGCATTTGAATCCAAAATCTATCAGTTTCAAATATTTAATTTCATACTATATTACATGCAATTATAGATAAAAAAAAGAAAAAAAGTTTTTATTTTTCTTTAAAATCCAATTGGGAAAAACTTTTTCATATGCATAATGATGCTGTTTGTCTGGATTGCCAAGATATTATAGTGTTTAGCGTCACCATATCTGACAATAATAAAACTCCCCGCCGCACGCACCGGTGTATCTTAACAACATTACAAAGCCCCAAGGGCGGGCGTATGAACCCGAGCTTATTAGCCAAATCCCATAGCTCATTGAGTTCCATAAGTCAAGAATAAAGTCCTGTGGTTTTCAAGGATAACGTTCTGTAGTTTTTAGCATACTATATTTGCAATATCTGATAGATAGTATTCTCTTTACAAAAGCCATCTTTTTGTAGATACCTTATGTATTATAATATACGATATATTTTTTTATTGACAATGTTTTTAATCTTATCGATAATTCACACGCTTTCTATGTGATTTTATGTGAAAGTCTTTTAAAATAGCTGTAATCACCAGACTTTCATTATTTGGTGTGGCTCAAAGCCAATATCCCGCTCAGGCCGTGCCGGTTATCTTTTTAACTATGTCAAAGAATTGAAAAATTATGAACAAACTTACATCTTTTTTCCAAGTAATTGTTGCTATCGTAATTTTCAGTCTATTTGCGACTTGCAATGCAGATAGTTTGAACGATCTTTTCAATCATGAAGAGCGGCAATGGCTGGATAAGCACAACGGTCAAATAACTCTATCAGTTGAGAGCAACTATGCTCCATTTGCATTTATTGATAAAGATGGAATTACTCAAGGATTGGCGACAGAGTATATTGAATTAATAGAAAACAGGATGAATTTCAGATTCAAAAAAATTAGAGCGAACTCGCTGGATGAAATTTTTATCAAGGCTAAAGAAAAAAAAGTCGATGTCATAAACGCTGTAACAGAAACACCAGGACGATCAGAATTTTTAACTTTTACAAAGCCTTTTATTGAAATACCAAACGTTATTATCGTAAGGAACGAACACAGTGAGACTTTAACACTTGAAACAATGAAAGATATGAAGGTCTCTCTTGTAAAAAGCTATGCTGTCACTGAATATATTGAAAAAAATTATAAAAATTTGGATTTGGATATCGTTCCAGATGATTTAACAGCTTTACTTCATGTTCTATCTAATGTAACGGATTCCGCCGTCATTGATTTAGCCACCGCCACATATCTGATAAAGTCCAAGGGAATTTCTAATCTACATATAGCTGGTGAGATTCAATATTCTGCCAATCTTGCTCTTGCGTCAAGAAGAGACATGCCTTTATTA
>JADGBC010000234.1 GCA_015231705.1 Desulfamplus sp.
TAAGCTCCGTCATTCATTCCAAGCAGACATACAATCCTGAACGGAATTGCCCTCATTGGCATCATTGTGCAAAAATTGACCATTCCGGCAAGAAAGCGATGGGAAATGCTCGATTCTGTCATGGCCTTGAGGATATAGTCACGCACAACAACAAGTTCCAGTTCATCTTTGCAAGATGCATCACTGCATGATTGAAGCCACTTTTCAAGAAGCTCTTCCATCTGGTTCATCCATAAAAGGTCTTTGCTCTCTTTTGGCAAAAAAAAGTCTTTAAGAAGCTGTCGAATACGATAGCACCAAACTTCAGGCTCTGCTTTGGAGGTCAAGGCTTTCCAATGGTTTTCCAGACGCTCTGATATGGAAAAAAGAGTTCCGGCAAGTGCCGATTCAAGCCCGCCAACTTCATCATAAGGCTCTATATTCTGCCACTGATCTGCTGAACCTGTGGCATACCCTAACATCATTCTTCTCAAGCCAAACTGCCATGTGTTCTGTTCCCACACAGAGTCATTTTGCTCAAAAGCATTTTTCTCAGAAACATTTTGATTCTGTTCAAAGACATTTTGATTCTGCTCAGAGACATTCTGATTCTTCTCAAAGGCATTTTGATTCTGTTCAAAGAGATTTTCATTCTTCTCAGAGGCACTCTTCTCACATACAAGAGCACTTCTGTGTTCAGGAGTCAGCCCCCAGCGAATGCCTGAACCCTGAATCCACTGATTCAGTTTTGGTATATCTGACTCTTCAAGTTCAAATTTCTGACGAAAAGCTGGTATCTGCAAAAGCTCCATGACATCTGCTGTGTTCATTCGTGAATCTGGCATGCAAAGAAGTTTTTCCAGGCCAAGCAGCATGGAGATGCTCTCTTGTTCCGGTTTGTCCGCTATGGTAAAAGGGATATAACGCGGATCACGGGTAGAGAAATTGCCAAAAACCGCATCAATGTGGGGAGCATAGGCATTGATATCAGGCGTCATTACAATAATATCGCGTGGTGTCAATCCAGGGAGAGTATCAAAAAAAGATAAAAGCTGATCATGCAGCACCTCCATTTCCCGTTGTGGGCTGTGGCAGAGCTGAAAGGTTATTGATTGATCATCAGCAGATATAAGTGCCATATCAGGAAGATGTTCAAGATCAAGAATAGCCTGCTGTATCTGCTCGAGCAAACTGCCATTCTGGTGTGAACTGCTATTCTGGAGACAACTGCCATTCTGGAATGAATTTCCATTCTGGAGATAACTTCCATTCTGGAGTGAACTGCCATTTTTCTTGAACGAATTTTCATTCTGCTTGAACAGATTTCCATTTTCGTTTTCATTTTGCACCTCAACCTGTGCAACTACATCCCTGAAAAGCCGTGTCTGTTGAAAATCATGCAAAGTATGTTCAAATTTTTCCAGCATCCCGATGTAGTCTTTGCCCTGTTTGCCCCATGCTGCAAGAAGAGGATTGACTTTATTGCTGAAAAAAGAGGTGTGCTCTTTGAATCTGTTTTCAGAGATGTGCTCACTTAACCTGTTTTCAGAGGCTTGATCTTTGAATCTGTCGTCAGCAAAGGCAGGATTTTGATTGTGATTAGTACCCTGATTCTGATTTTCAGAGAATAACATCTCACTGTCTGATGACAACATCTCATAGCCTGATGACAACATCTCTCTGTCTGATGATTCATAATCATAACGAACTTGTTCGTTCCGCTCTTCAATAATATCTGCCCAATAATGGCGGCATGGATTCTGTACAAACAGCAATACCTGGCATTGGCAAGATAGAGCATGCAGTGCCTCAATTACAGTTGCCGGCATTGAAGATATTCCAAAAACCATAACCCTTCTTGGCAAGTTAGAAGGTCTATAGCTCAAATCTGCTGTTGCCTTTAAAAATCGTTCATGCAGATCTGCCCTGCTCATGTTTTTTTGTTCTATCGGTATATCACACCTGATTTTACGCCAAAGCTCTGATTGCCATATCTGGTCATATAGCAGAGATATCGACTCTCCTGTGCTGTTTATGAGCAGATCCTTTCCTGAGCCCCAGTATTTAAGCCAGTCTGCCCGATAGACCTGGTATTGATCAAAAAGAGAGGCAATCTGGCAAGCCAACTGGTACAATTTACGGGGGTCATCTTCTGCAAGAAAGCGTTTAAGGGGGGAAAAAGAGTTATCTGGCTCTTCAAGTATCCGAGGCAGGAGTCTGAGCAGCCTCCACACAAGGCGATCCTGATCATAGGGAGAGTTGACAGGTATCCCTTCATCCCCAAGAACAGCCCTGTAAGCATGCCACATAAAATGGCCAGGAAGCTGAACAGTCAGAGCAGCAGATATTCCACACCCATTATCTGATGCCAGAGCCATCTTGAGCCACTGTCCCATTCCTCTGCTTTGAACCAGAAAATGCTCGTTTTCAAGAGGCTTAAGAGGATGGCTTGCAATCCACTCAACAGCAATATCTCTGAGATCTTCAAGATGGTTTGAGTGAATCACGGAAAAACCAGGGTTGATGGGCGACAAACCAGAATTGGCAGGTTGCAAATTATAATTCACGGGTGGTTCGCTATTTGATCGCAAGCTGGGCATACCTATCTCTTTGGTCTATTATTTTTTATGTGAAAGTCTCTTGAAATAGCAGTAATCATGGGCCTTTCACTCTTCGTTATGGCCAGAAGCAATACCTCACTCCGGTCGTGCCGGTTTATGTAAAAATCTCTTTAAACAGCCGTGATTATATAACTTTCATGCTTCGTTGTGGCCGAGAGCTAATACCCCGCTCCGGCTGTGCCGGTTATGATGAAAATGAGTTCTGATTTACCATGAAAACAAAAGACCGTCAATTCTCCGTTAAGGGATGAAATGACGGTCTTTGTGTTTTATGTAAAAATATTAAACTCGTGAATCAGAGATAAAAGCCCTAAAGATTCATCGGGATATCGCCCAGGCTCAAATCTTTGTCTGTCACAATATTGCTTATACTCTTCTGTTTTCCATCCTTATCCATTGTGAGGGTAAAGGTGCGGTCATCCTTAAGATCATTAAACCAGAAATCGCCAAAATTATCAGTGGTTGCACTGAAAACTTCGCCTGACAAATCATCCTTTAGCGTACATAGAGCACCGATAATCACCTCTTTTTCAACCGGATCGTACAGAGTTCCGCCAATGAATTTTTTAGGCAGATTCTTGTAATAAACCCTTGATTTTGTTCCAGCCTCAGGGTTGATAAATTGAG
>JADGBC010000235.1 GCA_015231705.1 Desulfamplus sp.
AGGGGAACCTGTTTGGCCTCCAGCTTGGTCAAAAGAGCTGGAACCGAGGAACCGTATGCGGGAATTCTGCACGTACGGATCTGCGGGGGAGGCATCGAGTAATCGATGCCTCTACCCGGACTTTTTTAAGGACGATCCCTAAAGAGGCATCTCATTCCGTGAAGTGTAAGTCAGGAAATGAAACATGCCAAATTTTATAAGAGCTTAATCACCATATGGAGGCGAATAATGAATATCATGGTAACCGGAGCATCGGGTTTTGTTGGAACCCATCTTTGTGCCACTCTTTTGAAAAAGAAGCATCATGTAACTGGAGTTGGAACATCAAAAAAGCATATCCTTCAAGATTCTGATCGATTTGAGTGGATAAGTGCTGACACAACGCTTGAAGGTGAATGGCAGGATAAAGTCAGAACTTCAGATGTTATAATCAACCTGACAGGGAAAAATATTTTTGGATACTGGACTCAGAAATACAAAGAGCAAATATATCGCAGCAGAGTTCTTACTACTGAAAATATTGTGGCAGCCATGCCAAAGATCAATGATACTGCTATCGAATCTGGCAAGAGTGATCCATCTTTGTCTGATGGCATGATGTCATCAATGTCAGGAGTTGCGGGTTCACTAAAGTCAGGTTACAGAAAGCCTGTTTTGTTGAACACATCCGCAATAGGTTATTATGGAGACAGGGGAGAAGATAAACTTACAGAGACTGATCGATCTGGCAATGACTTTCTTGCAAAAGTTTGTATGGATTGGGAAAATGAGGCTTTCAAGGCTGAAGAGAAGGGTGCAAGAGTTGTTGTAATGCGATTTGGAGTTGTTCTTGGAAGAGACGGCGGTGCTCTTAAAAAAATGGTTCCGGCTTTCAAGTTTTTCGCAGGAGGCCCTCTGGGAAAAGGGATTCACTGGTTTCCATGGATTCATATTGATGATCTTTTGAATGCTGTTTTGATGCTGATTGAAAACAAGAACATATCAGGGGCAGTCAATTTCGTGTCACCAGGAGCTATCAGGCATCGTGAATTTGCATCTGAACTTGGACACGCCTTGAACAGGCCAAGTTTGATGCCAGCCCCTGCCTTTATGATAAAAACAGTCATGGGTGAGCTGGGAGAGGCTTTTTTAAGCAGTCAGAAAGCAATACCTGATGTGTTGAATAAAAGCGGATTCAGTTTTAAGTTCCCAGATCTCAGAAGTGCTCTGGAAGATATCTTGTAATTCAGGACAGTACTGAGTTCAAAAATTGAGTCGAATAGAAATGACTGTTCGACTCAATTTTTGCAGGCTAAGTTTCAAGATAACCGGCACGGCCGGAGCGAGATATTGCCTCTTGGCCACAACGAAGAATGAAAGTCATATTAATCACAGATAGTTAAAGAGACTTTTACATGAATTCAATCAGCCATCAAATTTAAATTTATAAGGAGCAACATGCTGTTATTTCCGACAAAAAATGAGAAATTCTGGGAAGATGCATGGCTTGATGCCATTAAGCAGCCTCTTGAGCATGAAGAGGATGATGAAAAAAATGAGGCCAAAAATATCAGACGATGGGACAGAAAAGCAGCAGGTTTTGCAGACAAGACAAGAAGCAGGGAGGCTCTTGAGCGAAAGGAGAAGATTCTTTGTATGCTAAAGGATGTTGGAGCATTGACAACAGGATCAACTGTGCTTGACATTGGGGCAGGCCCTGGCAACTGGGCAATTCCAATGGCACAGGCCGGAGCTGTTGTCAGAGCACTTGAGCCATCAACAGAGATGATAAAGGTGCTCAAGATGCGTGCAGATGAAAAGGGGGTAGGGCACAATATTGATATAGATCAGCGAACATGGCAAAAGGTTGATGTGGAAAAAGAGGGGCTTGCCGGCAAGTTTGATCTTGTGTTCGCATCCATGACACCCGGCATCTCTAATCCTGAAAATTTGAGAAATGCAATGAAAGCATCACGGGCTTTCTGTTATCTTAGCAGCTTTTCAGGAGGAGGATGGCGTACTGGTTATAAAGAGATCTGGAAAGATCTGACCGGCCAGGAGATTCCATCGCATGCCGGTGATTTTATCTATCCGTTCAATTACATTTATGCACTTGGATATCGCCCCCGTATTGAGTTCAATATGTGGGAAGAGGAGCGTGAGGAGAGTATTGAAGAGGCTTTTGAGAGCATCCTCTTTTTTGTTCATGGAAATGCAGATGTCACACCGGAGACAAAGAAAAAGCTGACGGCATATCTTGAAGATCACTCAGAAAATGGAATTTTCAGATTCAAACATAATATCTGCCATGGGATTATGTTATGGCGGGTGGCATGATTTTTTTATATGAAAGTCTTTTCCAATATCTGCAATCACAAGACTTTCATTATTCGTTGTGCCCATAAGGGCATGGTCGTTATATTGAACAGGCATGGCCGTTATATAATCACGGCTATTTAAAGAGACTTTCACATAAAAGGAGAGAGAAAAGACTGTGTCAATAGATAGTCTTGCGGACAATTGGGATATGGTTGTAGTTGGCGGCGGAATTACCGGAGCAGGAATTTTCAGGGAGGCTGTACGCATGGGACTTAAAACCCTGCTTCTGGAGCAGCGTGATTTTGCGTGGGGTACATCAGGCAGGTCATCTAAAATGGTGCATGGAGGGTTAAGATATCTCAAACAGGGCAAACTTCTTCTGACCAGAAACTCTGTGATGGAGCGTCAAAGGCTGGTTAAAGAGGCTCCAGGACTTGTAGAACCTCTGGAGTTTCTTACGCCTGTTTATAAAAATCAATCTCCAGGATGTTTGATGATGGGGGCAGGGCTTACCATCTACAGTGCCCTTGCTGGCTCTTTTCAATATAAATATTACCCCAAAAATGCGTTTCTTAAAAGGGTGCCATCTATGCGGTCTGAGAATCTGACAGGTGGATACGGTTTCTGGGATGCAGGCGTTGATGATGCGAGACTGGTTCTGCGTCTGATTAAAGATGGACAGGCCAGCGGCGGGACGGCATTGAATTACACAAAGGTTAATGAAGTTCTCAGAAATCCGGAGAATATTATTGAAAATAGAGAAAAGGATATTGAAAATTCGGAGATCATTATCAAAAAACCGGAAAGCATGTTCAAGCTGGAGAAAAAAATCGAAAATAAAGGATTTGTCAGCGGCGTTCTGATTCAGGATTTTTTTACAAAAAAGACCAAAATCGTCCAAACCCCTGTTGTAATCAACG
>JADGBC010000236.1 GCA_015231705.1 Desulfamplus sp.
TCGAGCACCACCAGATCCGGCTGAACCGCATCAACCATGGAAATACCTTCTGCACCGGTATAGGCAGCATGCGTATCATATCCTTCCTGCCCCAAAATCTTCCTGAAACTCAAGCTCAACTGTTTATCATCATCAATGATCAGAATTCTCTTCATCCCACCCTCTTTTTATCGGTAATTTAAGAATAAATTCCGCTCCTGCCCCTTCGCCTTCACATAGAACCGAAAAGGTGCCGCCGTGCTCCCTGACAATTCTGTCAACAATGCTCAACCCAAGCCCGGAACCATCCTCCTTGGTGGTAAAAAAAGGTTTTGTGATTTTCTCCAGAAGATGTTCAGGAATACCTGGGCCATTATCTCTGACACTTAAACAAAGTAGTTCTCCCAACTCAGGGTCGTCACACATTTTTTCCGAGATAACAATGGTTGGAGGCCTCTTTTTCATGTTTCTGCCAATATGTGCAGTACTATCGCTATTTTTAATATCATACTGTCCAGTTTCAGATATCCAGTCACTGCCTGCTGATGATGTCTCCGCTCCAATCTCCATCGCCTCGCAGGCATTAGTGATAAGATTAAGAAGAGCCTCCCTTATCCTGTCTGGATCCATTTCAACCGGAGGCAGGCCTGGCTGGGCGGTATGAGATATATTTACATTATGCTGCTTGAGTCTGTATTCCAGAAGAGTCATCACCGATTTTACAACAGGTTGAAACGTAGAATTTTTCAGACTTAGTTTGGGGGTTCTGGCAAACTCAAGAAAATTTTGGACAATCTTGTCAATTCTGCCTATCTCCTCCTCAATAACATCAAGATCCTCATTTTGAACTTCAGACAGCTCCATTGAACGGCTTAAGGAGAAGAGTCTCATCTTAATTGATGTAAATGGATTCCTTATAGTATGAGCAACTCCTGCGGCAAGCTCGCCGACCATTGCCATCCGTTCGGCCTGGACAAGATGTTTTCTGCTCCGCTTGAGTTCATCATGGGTATTACCGTAATCCTTTATCATCTCCTTGAGAGAATGGCTCAAGGAGACCACCTCATTTCTTGAGCTCTCAACAGGTGAACCGCCAGTTTCAATTGCAAGATCCCGAATGGGTTCAAGGACTTTCATATAGATAATAAAGAAGAAGAGAGCTCCAATAAGCATAAAAAACAGTATGGCACTGAATACCATTATGCGAAGCCTTTCAGAGTTATCAAAATGGTTACGTTCGGTTTCTTTTATATAACGCCAGACATCCTGGTTAAAACGTTTACACATATCCAGAAGACCGAAAAAAACTTTTCTCTGGGCAGCATGCATTGATGAGATGCTGATTTCATTATCATGAGGTAACTTTGCCTCTATTGCCTTTTTCTCCCTGTACTCATTTATAGCCACATCTTTTGCATCTATATATTTTGTATATTCAGTAAAAATAGCCTCAAGGGATTTACGCTCCTCCCCAGAGAGTTCCAAAGAGAGTGCCTGGTTATAGCTCTGTTGAAACATTGCACGATATTGACCAAGAGATTCAAGCCATTTAGCATCACCATCTACAAGGTAATAGGTTACAAAACCCTTCTGGTTGGCAAGAGCAAGCTCCATCTCCTGGATAGCCTTATAGAGAGTAACATCTTTTTCCACAACTGTGACTAAAAGATTATCCATCTGATAGGTGTACCAGAGTGTCAGGATACTTCCTATGATGGCTACAGATACCATAGTAATAAAAATATAGAGGATTTTTGATCGAAGACTGATTGGACTAAATGCTTTTATCATGATTTCTCCGCTTTAGCGTCACTATATACATTTACAGTATAAACAGAAAATTTTTCCACTTTTTCCCTATATCATCCGGCTTAATCATGGAGACATCATGGAATTTGATTTTTATATTATATTTGCCTGGCCGTAAAGAGTAATTTGCCTTTATCAGTGCTCCAGTCCTCCATCATCTCTGCGTTGTCGATGAAAATCGCCATATGCTGGATTTGCTTAATCGCAAGCGGTTATTCAAAAGAATCGTTTTCCACCATATTGCAGCAGACTCCAGTCATGCCTTCAAATCATGCAACCATGCAATTGATTGCATCACATGGTTGCACAAATGCAATCAATAACATCCCTTCCCTTTAAATCAAACTTTTCACAAACAAATCACACCTATAAATCGTACCTTATAATTTACTGTAATTACTCGTTATTCAAACAAACATTCCAAGCATAATCTAATATTTTATGAATATGGCATACACCATGCAATAAACATATTGTAAAGTTGTTTAGTTTATATCCGCTACTAAAGCAGATAGTAAGATACTGAGCTCAATGAGATAGGCAGATACAGATCTAAGCAGATATGGAACAAAAAGTTCACGGGAGGTTTATATGAAAATCGCTATCCCAATTTTTAATGATAGAGTTTCTCCCCGCTTTGACAATGCTCAGAATTTCATTCTTTTGACAGTTGAAAAACGTATAGAAATTGAACGGCAGGAACTACCCGTGAAAAATTGGGCTCTCATCAAAAAAATCATGACATTAATCGAAAAAGAAGTTGATACGGTTATCTGTGGCGGTATTGACAGAAGTTCAATGCAACAATTAAGCTCTTACGGTATCAATGTTTACTCGTGGGTGACCGGCAATGTGGAAGACGCGTTAAGCTGTTTTCTTCAAGGCGAACTTGACTCAGGATCTATTCTGGGAAAGGGCGGCAAGATGCGGGAGCAGTGGCGATTCAGAGGAAAAAAGAAGAACATGGCATTCAGTGGTTGCGGTTTGAGAAAATATAATCAAAAAGAGGAGGTAATGAATATGTCAGGAATAGATGGAACAGGAGCAAAAGCTCAGATAAGTGTAGCGGGAAGAGGTCGTGGCGGATGTAATACCGGAGGCGGCTGTCAGGGATCTGGTGGAGGAGGTGGAGGTGCCGGTCAGGGAATCGGTTCCGGCCAAGGTGGTTTTGGCAGTGGTATGGGAATGAGAAGGCGTGGATGCGGACAGATGAACAGTGAGTATAATTATGGCATAACAGAAGGTAACCGCTCTTTTTTGGAAGAGCAGAAAAGCCACCTTGAAAACCGGCTCAGTGCAATCAAGATGAGACTTGAGACACTCGCATCACCTATCAAACCTGATAAAGCGGAAGACAAATAGTGAATATGTTGATTAATATTGAATGTTGAAATGTCAGGATGTTAACTGCCTGAG
>JADGBC010000237.1:0-1199 GCA_015231705.1 Desulfamplus sp.
CACTCTTCCAAAAAGTTACATGGCTGTAAGAACTGTTAACAAATAAACCATCATCAACAGCGTCTTTAAATGGCGTAATTCCCGCGATAATCTTGCCATGATACCCCCAGAAAACTCCAACTTTGGTCATAATAAATTTTCTCCATTATTTATGTAAAGTAAGACAACGTTTTGGGATAAAGTGAACTCTAATCATAGAGCAAAACGTGTTTAATTTATTTCACTTTCTGAATGAATTCAATAAATTCTTCCTGAGATTCAAACCAACCCTCTGATTTAGGATACCTAGCAAGGAATGCCCCTACAGTGTGCTTGTCTGACATCCTGTGGTTGTTGATGAAGTCACCTTTACCTCTTTTTGTAAAAACCATCAATGCAGCATTTTTTCGAGTTGTTTGCAGATGACAGAGGGGACATTCCCAGAAGCTATTTTTATTAAGTATCATTTCTATAGCCACGTTTGTTAGATTACACTCTGGACATGATTTATTATCGTTAAAGATCAATAGTTGCCCCTCCTATTTTATAAATATCATCTACAATAAGAACATGTCGTAAATTATCATCTCATAGTTTATCATTATATTATGATTTTTTTATAGCGTCAAGCATTTTATTCATGTCGTTATTTTTCATGTCGTTTTTTATATCTTAAAATATAGGTAACTTCATTGACATTGTTCTTGATCTAAATATTGATTTCCTCGTAAAAAGTCCTGAACAGCAACTTTTTAGAGCCATAACTTACTGAATTTATTTGTGAAGCATTTTTACAAAATGACTTTTTACGAGACCATCAACTTTTGGAATTGTTGAATAAATCACTTGATTGGCTTCCAAAGTCATTGAAACGAAAAGTTGAACTGGTAAATCAGTGAATACTGTGCAAAGTAGAACGCCCAAAAATAAAGGATTAGTAACCGAGTCGAGGCACGAGGCTCGGTACTAATCCATGGTTCAAGAAGCCGCGGATTTATAGGGGGAAAGGTTATTGATTTGCTGGATGTGTTAAAGATGAAATGGGACAAAAAATGTTACAAGATGGTCTTTCTCCTGATGTAAAAACAGGAGAAAGGAGATTTTTTTAACCTTTAAAACCCGTGTTGAAAATAAAAATTCCGGCAATCCAGCCAAATTCACTTTGACAACAAAGCCAGTATTGACGTAGTTGCTCTTCGCTGATATCTTCTAATGGTTTA
>JADGBC010000237.1:1251-3195 GCA_015231705.1 Desulfamplus sp.
CCTTTTCGCATAACCGGCAAGTTGGAGATCTTCTTTAAAACGTTTGATTAAATTGCCCATGGTATCTTCCTTTCTTCTTTTTAACCTTGTCGGGTAGAAGATACCATGAGCAATGGAATTAAACAATTATGGCACGGCTTAATCTTCCGCGGAGCGGCTTAATTGAAAAACAGCATGAACTCGGGCTGATAAAAGCTGGGCGTTATGTGAAAAATACAGGAGACAGCTGTCAATGCGTAATACTAAATTGTCCAATCTAAACTTCTGTCAACTACTAAACTATGGCGGACAGCCAATAGTACAAAACACCTACAATCCTCCTTTATCCTGCTCAGGTTACTGCGTTACTTGTGAAGCAAGTAACAATGTTTTTGTAAAGAACGGCGATCATTTTGACCAGATGTCGCATGGTTGTGATACCTCAGATTTTGAGGTATTACTTGGAGCTACTGGCACGAAAAACCCCATCGGCCCTCCTGTAATGTTTCTTTTAGAAAACCCAGGTGGTGATTATGGTAATGGCAACATTGTTCCTTTCGTAGACTACAGCAAGCATCCTTCAATAACCTACAACAAGCAGCCTCCAGTAAATCACTATTATTGGACGCCAGACGTCAGTACTTGGCCAACAAACCCATATTCACTCAGTAATTTATATGGCACATATTTTGCGTATATAATGAAAAAACACAATCTGAACAATGTGTACATTACCAATCTGATAAAGTGCAACACAATTACGTCAAAACATACAAAATATAACAAAGATAGGGCTATAGAAATATGCACAAATAGATGGCTAAAACAAGAACTTGCAATATTTCAGCCAAGGTGCGTCTTCTGTTTTGGAAGAAACGCAGAAAAGGGATTTATAAAAATCATTAAAAACTTTGGTTTATCTATCAAAACTGTATATTTGTTCCACCCGAGTGCAATAGACCTATCTCAAAGATATAAGAAAACAAAGGCACAAATGATAGATGAAAATGATGTAAGAATATCTCAATCTCAATGCATGTATTAGATTATCACATAACAAATAAAGGATTAGTAACCGAGTCGAGGCAGGAGGCTCGGTACTAATCCATGGTTCAAGAAGCCGTGGATTTATAGGGGGAAAGGTTAGCCGTTTGCTGGATATGCTAAAGATGAAAAGGTATTAAACTATTAAAAAACCCATATTGAGCAGGTAGCCTTATTCTGAATTATTCGGCAATTTTTATTGCCGATGCTTTTTGATACAAAAAACTTTTCAAGGGTCGTTTTGCCTTCCTTATTCATCCTACTAAACAGGCATTATTAATAGATTCAAATTACAATTATTTTATGATTTGGCACAGAAGCACCACGCTCCGCACCGGGATTGATAATCTCAACACCAGGGAATTTCTTATTATCTATGTTTGCTAAAGGTTTTTCAACATGACCACAAAAAATATAACGTGGGGTAATAGACCGGTCTTTTAAAGCACGAGACAACTCCTTATCACCAAAATCTTGTCGCATAGTCCGTGCAGTGTCTGTTTTACTCGGTGGAATATGAGTCAAGAGAATATCGCAACCATAGAAATCCGATAAATTTCCACCAAGATATGGTATGCAGCCAAATTTTATCTCATTAAATAGTTGTGTCTTGTTGTCGCTGCATATCTTTGAACTTTTTATATTATTCAGCCAATCACACTCCCCAACCTCGTCCAGATCATGGTTACCGCTGCAAACAAATATCTGTTTATTCAAGTCAAGCATCCATTTACAGACCCAATCTGCCTGCTGTTGAAATTGATATAATTGATCTGAATGCTTATCTAAAAAATCACCTGTCAGACAGAGGCAGTCATAACTTTCTTTATGTTTCTCTAACCATCTAAACTGCTCTAAGTTAAAATGCAAATCACACGTCACCAATATATTCATAAAAAATCAATCCTGTTTAGTGATTTC
>JADGBC010000238.1 GCA_015231705.1 Desulfamplus sp.
TCAACATTGCAAGGACTTTTGGAGAGGATACAGAAACTTATCAATTTACTGATGCAGTTGAATTAATTGATATCGGATTGAGGCTTGAAGATATTGAAGGCTTAGAGCGTGAAAAGGTTTATTATAAAAAACAGAAAGAACCAAGAAAATCTGCTATTAAAGCAGGAGCGTCTAAAAAAGAGGCTGAAATATTAGTCCAAAATTATGATTACAATAAAGCTCAATGGTGGGGGGAACGTGTTGAACTAAATGCTCTAACAGCACCGCAGTTGATAGCATTTATTGAAAACAAATTTGAAGAGCATGGAGTCAAGAAAGTTGTACCAGAAAAAAAGGTATTGGAGAAATATTACAAGGCAAAGCATAAAGCCAATATGGTGGACAATATTGTCGATGCTCTCAATCAATTATTCAATCCTTACATCAGAAAAATTGAGAAAGAAGTTGCTCAAATACAAAAAGATATAGAGATTGAAGCACCTCAAGATTTGCAAGAGATGGTTATGGAACGAATAGAAGGCACAACAATCAATTGGACTTATGCCATTGCCAACATTGCAAATTCCAAAAATGCTGATGCAGTTACTCAAAAGAGAATTGAGGCAATGATAAATCCTATCTTGGAAGAGATAAAAGAGAAGTTTGAAGCATAAAGCATGATTTTGAAGGTTGACACCATTATTATCTGATATTAATGTTGAGTTAGAGAATTTTTGATTCTCTGTGGAAAAGGCACACGCCCCTCGGCTACTCCGAGGCAAACCGTGAGCCTCTTCTATAAAGGCTCTTGACCCGTTGCTTTTGTCAGCGATACGTCAAGAGCCTTTTTTCTTTCAAATAATTTATCTGTAAGGAGAAAATTCAATGGAACAAAACTCAAAACAAGAGACAGAAAAAATAGAAGCAGAAAATTCAACCTCGCAGGAGAACCAGAAGCCCTCACAGAGTCAGAAGCAAAATACATACTCTCATTCAGAGATGTTGACTCCTTCAGAAATAGAATCCTTACGGAAAGACAGAAAGGAATCAGCGTTAGTCTCAAGAGCGTATTTTACAGCCAAGTACGGAAATCCGAATCAGAATTAAAAGAATTAACTTTATCTTTTGCAAGGTATCAATAATTGGTATAAAATGAATTTTATACTAAAATATAAAAATATATGCAGGAGATGAAACTATGAGAGCATCAGCATCTTTAGAGCACCAAATTAATATGAATAAATCTATGATACCAAAAACAGGCAACAAATCATCATCAAAGGCTTTAAGCAAAAGGCAGCTTAAATTTATAGACCTGTATGACGGCAATGCTGAACAGACTGCAATCAAAGCTGGATACAGCGTCAAATATGCAAAAAGAGCTGGTATCAGAAATTTGAAAAACGATACCTTACGACACCTTTTAGAAGAAAAGAGACAAGCAGAGATAAAACCAGAAGTAATGAACAGGATACAGCGTCAAGTCTTCTGGTCTGATATTATAAGAGATGAGTCATTGAGTATAAGAGATAGGTTGAGAGCATCAGAATTGCTTGGCAGGAGTGAGGGAGATTTTCTTGAAAGAATGGATTTATCAGGAGAGACCACAACCAAGATAAAGATAACCAGACTTAATATTGCTTGGGAAGGTGAAAGAGATAGATTAGTTGAAACAGATATTGAGAATATTTAGAAATGCAGATTAAACATAACAGATACAATGAGGTTTAGAAATGGATTTAATACCAGAGCCGATTATCGGCATAAGACAATCTGTTAGGTCAACTATTTATAAGGCAGCTCTACAACCACGCACACCAGATACTTTTGGAATAATATTAGGAATTGAAAATGCAGAAAAAAATGCACCGATATTTGAAGCTGCATTGGTTTCATGCTCATCTGACGAACTTACAAAAGTGAAAGATATAATTATTTCTGATATTTCTTTATGTGAAAAAGTAGTTAAATTTACAATGTTTCAACCTATAGCAATTTTTACAGCTAATAGTTGGTCTTTGAGAAATGATCCTAATCAAAGATTAGGATTTTTAATTGATATGGCCTATATACTTGAAATACCATACGTAGCTGTATTTCCAACAGACGGTGGGGAGACTATTTGGGGAATTACTCTCTACTCTTCATATAGATTTCCACAAGAACCGTTAAATTATAAAATGCTTAAAAAGGCTTCAGACAAACCAGAAAATAACCCTCGAAGAATTAGAGCTTTATGGAAGAAATTAAAGTGTGGTAGTTAAGATTTCACTAACAAAAAGCTGGATTTTTATAAAGCCGTGAATGGCACGTGATCAGAGGGCTCCAATTGCCCAAGATGAGAGGTGCTGTTCACAGCTTTAAGAAAGTCATCTGAACGTGTCAATGCTACACAAAAAGTGTCCGTTGGCAATACGTCCGAAACTGCGTTCAGTCCACCTTCTGAAAAGAAGATAACAAAAGAATCAGGGGTAGTCAAACTAATACAACTAATATTTTATATCTCCTCCTCCAATAACTGCCCGTTTTCATTGAGCCAATTTTTTGCTTTATCTAAATTGGGAATCTGTGCTTTTACAATATTCCAAAATCTTGATGTATGATTTGCCTCAAGAAGATGAGCAAGCTCATGAACAATGATATAGTCAATTACAAAAATAGGTGCTTTGATAAGACGCCAGTTAAAATTTAAATTATCTTTAACAGAACAAGAACCCCAACGGTATTGCTGGGTATTTACAATGCGGGAATTATTGAACTTTACACCAAGTTTTTGAGCATAAGAATCTACACGGGGTAAAATAACATCTTGTGCTTTAGAAATATACCACTCACGCATAACACCCTTTTTATCTCCTGCAGCTGCTTTTCTATCCTCTCCATGTTTAAAAGAGATTGTAAAACGGTTGTCAAAATGAATCTCATTATCAGGCTGGTTTTCAAAAATCTCTATTTGATACTGCTGCCCAAGATATAGTGCAGATTCTCCATTTACAAGCTCTTTGCCAGGTGGGTGGGGCAACTCTTTATATTTTTGCTTATGATTAACCTTTTCATATATCCATAATTTTTTAGATTCAACAGCCCGCTTTATTGACTCATCAGAAGCTGATGCTGGAGCATGAACAACAACACTTCTATCCCGCTCGACTGTTATTGTGAGCTTTTTT
>JADGBC010000239.1 GCA_015231705.1 Desulfamplus sp.
GAGCGTTTTTTGTCATTTGATATCCTAACCTGAACAAGCCAGAGTCAAAAATATTTTTCTGATTCTCTTGCCAAAATAACATGAAAATCAGAGATAAGAATTTAGATATAGAGGGTTACTTTGCTCTTTTTCTCAGTCGGGAACGGTAAATTATTGCCACAAGATTCATTCCCATAACCAGACAGATCAGAACCAGAGATGTTCCATACTGCATGGGGCGTGTCGCCTCAATGTTGGTTCCTGCGGTTGCAAGGACATATACATGATACGGCAGGGCCATAACTTCATCAAAAATGGATGTAGGCAAGACAGGAGTGGAAAAGACAGCACTGGTAAACATAATAGGAGCAGTCTCTCCGGCGGCCCGGCTTATCCCAAGAATTGAGCCGGTTAAAATGCCGGGCAGTGCAGTAGGCAAAACCACCCTGTAAATAGTCTGCCATTTGGTTGCACCAAGCCCCAGTGACGCCTCCCTGTAAGTATCAGGAACACTTCGGAGAGCCTCTTCGGTTGAGCCGATGATGACTGGAAGGATCATAACTGCAAGTGTCAGGGCACCTGCAATCAGGCTTACCCCCATTTTCAGTACGATACAAAAAAAAGCAAGGCCGAACAATCCAAAAACAATAGATGGAACTCCTGCAAGGTTATTGATTGCAAGCCTGATCATGCGGATCATCTTGCCTTGCCTTGCATACTCATTGAGATATATGGCCGATGCCACGCCGACAGGCAGAGCTATCATGATCGAAAGAACTCCAAGATAGAGAGTCCCTATTATACAGGGAAGTATGCCCCCTTTGGTCATGGAGTCCCTGGGCATGGGAATGAATCTTGTGGCAATAATTTACCGTTCCCGACTGAGAAAAAGAGCAAAGTAACCCTCTATATCTAACGGCCATGCCCTTGCAGGCACAACGAATGATGAAACTGTAGGGGCATCCCTTTATGGGTGCCCTCGCAAGGGCAGGTACAAGGCCTGCCCCCTACAGTTTCATATAACCGGCACGGCCGGAGCGGGGTTTTCCTCTCAGCCACAACGAACCATGAAAGTCACATAAGCACGGCTATTTTAAGAGACTTTCATATAAAAATTCTTATCTCTGATTTTCATGTTATTTTGGCAAGAGAATCAGAAAAATATTTTTGACTCTGGCTTGTTCAGGTTAGGATATCAAATGACAAAAAACGCTCGGAAAATTAAAATAAAAGCCGAAGATCTCGATTTTTATTATGCTGATTTTAAAGCACTGCACGGTATAAGCCTTGATTTTTATGAAAACGAGGTCACCGCATTGATCGGACCCTCTGGTTGCGGGAAAAGTACCTTTTTGCGTTGTATAAACAGGATGAACGACCTCATTCCTGCTTCCCGTGCAGAAGGCAAGATCCTGCTGGACAAGTTAAATATCTACGATCCTTCTGTTGATGTGGTCTCTTTGCGAAAAAGTGTGGGCATGGTATTTCAGAAACCCAACCCCTTTCCCAAAAGTATTTTTGAAAATGTGGCATATGGATTACGCGTTAATGGGGTTAAATCAAAAACAGATATTGCCTATAAAGTGGAACAAAGCCTGAAGGCTGCCGCACTCTGGGATGAAATCAAGGATCGCCTGCATGAATCAGCACTGGGGCTTTCCGGCGGCCAGCAACAGAGGCTGTGCATTGCCAGAGCCCTTGCCGTGGAGCCCGAAGTCCTGCTCATGGATGAGCCTGCATCGGCACTTGACCCCATAGCAACACAGAAAATTGAGGAGCTGATCGAACAGTTGAAAGAAAAATATACCATCATCATTGTTACCCACAACATGCAGCAGGCAGCCCGTGTCTCGGACGTGACCGCATTCTTTTATATTGGCAAACTGATTGAGGTGGATACTACAGATGTGTTGTTTACAAAACCCGCACTAAAGCAGACAGAGGATTATATTACGGGTCGTTTTGGTTGAAAAATCTGGCATCCTTCATTTGCCAGTTTACACTTTCTTTAAGTGTATCCCCATTTTGAGGGGGTTTTATCAAAAAAAGTGTAACCTACTTTTTATAGAATATGAAAGATGCCCAAAAGTGTAAACTACTTTTCGGATAATATGAAGGATGTCAAAAATCTCTAATTATTTAAGGTGACTGTATGAGTTATTTATTAAAAAAAGAACTTGATAAGCTGAAAAACAATTTGCTCAGCCTGGGTGCAATGATTGAAGAGAGGCTGCAGATGATGAGCAACTCCATTGAATATATGGATACTGAAGTGGCCAAAAGGATAATTGCCGGAGATTATGAAATTGATGAAGCAGAGGTTGCCATAGAGGAGGAGTGTTTAAAGATGCTTGCACTCTATCAGCCCGTGGCGATTGACTTGCGTTTTCTGGTTGCTGTCATCAAGATCAATAATGACATGGAGCGTATCGCAGATCTTGCGGTAAATGTGGCACACAGAGTAATAGTTGCTTCCAAGGAGAAGGAACAGATTTTCACGTTTGATTATATGGAGATGGCCATGAGAGTAAAACAGATGCTCAAGCAGAGTCTGGACGCCTTTGTTAACATGGATCTTGATCTGGCTACAACAATCAAGGGTATGGATGATGCTGTTGACAGAACAATATCACGCTCTATGGGAACATTGCTTTGTGCGGCATCTGCGATGAATTTTTGCAGACTGTAGTTCCTTATGGATTCCTTCAGACCCCTTCCCTGAACCATCTGAGGTTTTACGCAAAAAATCTGTGTGGCTGATGAATTAATACTGATAATTAGGTTATCCTGATCCAGTGCAATCACACCCTCCTGCATACTTGACAGAACCGAATCAAGTTCATTTTTTTGCCTGATGGTTGTCTTGATTTTTTCATCTAGCCTGGATGCCATGCTGTTCATTGAAAGTGCCAGAGCCGACATTTCCAGGGAGTCTGGAATGAGCAGCTTGCGATCCAGATCTCCCTCGGAGAAATATTGGACACCCTCTGTCATCTCCTCAATGGGTCTTGTGATCTTCTTTGAAATAAAAAAACTGACCACAGATGCAAACAGTGC
>JADGBC010000023.1 GCA_015231705.1 Desulfamplus sp.
GGAATAAATAGACCAGTACACACAGTAGAATGTTAGCCATTACTGTCGTGTACAAATAAAAGCACATCTCTTTGTTTATCCTGAGGATAAATTCAAGGATGTGCTTTTTTCGTTTCAGGAATTGAGTGTGTTACATGCATTAATTAAAAAAAGTGCAAACTATTTCCATAATGGCATTAAAAATGCCAAGCTTTACTTAAATTGTTTATGTGAAAGTCTTTTAAAATAGCTGTGTTTATGTGACTTTCATTTTTCGTTGTGGCCAAGAGCTAATATCCCGCTCCGGCCGTGCCGGTTATTGGATTAAAATTTTAAAACAATTTAAGAAGCACATATTTTTATAGGTGTGCTTTAAAAATACTTGACAAGACAATTTAAGCATAATAGTAATGGTCTAACCATTAAGGTTGATTTTTTTATGAATCTCAATCATTGTCTGACGCTGTAATATCTCGTGAAACATTTTTTAATATTTAATGAGTCTAATTTTTTATTGACAGGTTGATTAAAAGCCTATAAGTAATTTCCAATTTTTAAAGGTAAACGTGAGTAAGTCAGAATTTGAACAAGCTTGTGTTTTGAATTTCTATTCTGACGAAATCCATTCTGACTTATTTCGTGTCAAAATATGTTTTTAAGTTTCATTGTATATCACACTGCACTGAATTAATTGCTTACAGGATATTTAGTCCTGTCAGGTACAACAATTATCTATGGTTTGAAAAAATATGGCACATTTAGAACTAAAGAACATCACTGTGAGATTTGGCGGACTGTATGCTCTGTCTGAATTGAGTTTTTCAATTAATACTGGCGAAGTCCTTGGGTTGATTGGACCCAACGGTGCCGGGAAAACCACCATTTTTAACGTGCTTACTGGAGTTTACAAGGCGACAGAAGGCGATGTTATTTTCGAAGGTGAGAGCATCCTTGGAAAGAGACCATATCAGATCTTTTCTAAAGGTGTTGCCAGGACATTTCAAAATATTCGTCTTTTTCCAAAAATGACAGCCATTGAAAATGCAATGGTGGCCAGGCATTGCAGGTCTAACAAAGGGGTGATAGGAGCTTTGCTCAAAACAAAATCTCAGAAAAATGAAGAGGCTTCTATCAGAGAGAAAGGATTTCAAGCTCTAGAGTTCATGGGTGTTGAAAAATTCGCGGATACTGTCTCATCAAATCTTTCTTATGGTATTCAAAGAAGGCTTGAGATCGCCAGGGCTCTTGCTTCAGAGCCTAAGGTCATTCTTCTTGATGAGCCGGCAGCTGGAATGAACCCTTCTGAAAGCTCTGAACTCATGAAGTATATTGCAAAAATATCACAAGTTGGAATTGATGTGCTCCTTGTAGAGCACGACATGAAAGTTGTTATGGGCGTATGTAGCCGTATCGTTTGCGTTGACCATGGTGTCAAAATTGCAGAGGGGACACCACAGGAGATCCAGAAAAATCCTCAAGTAATTGAGGCATACCTTGGTCAACCTGCTGCTTAATAATTATTTATTAAAAGGTTGTAACCTCTTGGTTCTGGCAACCCCGAATTAAGAAAATCAGAATGCATTTTCACGGTAAATTATTTTTTTTAATCAATTACTATTTTAAGGAGAAGAAAATGAGCAAAAGATGTTTTTCAACGCT
This sequence comes from Desulfamplus sp., assembly GCA_015231705.1. Lineage (GTDB taxonomy): Bacteria > Desulfobacterota > Desulfobacteria > Desulfobacterales > Desulfobacteraceae > Desulfamplus. Next base: position 1,639 of record JADGBC010000023.1, read on the forward strand.
ACTGATGTGTGTGCTTGTTATTCCGTTTATGATTTCAATGGTCTCTGCTGAAACATTGAAAATTGGCTCAATGAGTCCTTTGACAGGCCCTTATGCTTCTGACGGAACAGATATCAAAAATGGTGTTCTTACTGCTATTGAAGTGTTTGAACAGACAGAAGGTCCAATTCCTGGTTATGACAAGATTGAATTGTTTCCACAGGATACGGTCTGCGATCCAAGACAGGCTGTAGCTGCTGCAAATAAGCTTATTAACCTTAAAGTTGTGGGAGTTATTGGTGCCTACTGCTCATCTTCTACGATTCCGTCATCAGAAACACTTGATGAAGCAAAAATTATCATGATTACACCGGCATCCACCAACGAGCAGGTTACAGATCGTGGACTTCCCTATATGTTCAGAATGTGCGGAAGAGATGATGACCAGGCACCTGCTGCTGCAAAATTCATGAAAGAGTCTCTCAATGCTAAAACTATCTTTATTGTAGATGATAAAACCACATATTCCCAGGGACTTGCAGATGGTGTTTCGAAGAACGCCAAAGCACTTGGTATGGATGTAGTTACCCATGACCATGTAAATCAGGGAGATAAGGACTTCTCGGCTGTTCTGACAAAAGTAAAGGCTGCCAATCCAGATATATTCTATATGTCTCTTCAAGGCTATTCTCCTGCTGCTCTGATGACTATTCAGGCCAAAAGAATGGGAATCACATCTCAAATAGTAACTCAGGATGCCACTTTTCAGCCTAAGTTCATGGAAGTTGCAAAAGACGCTGCTGAAGGCGTATATTTAACCTACGGCTTTACAGATCCTACCACACCAGAATATAAGGCATTTGAAGAAAAATATGTACCCAAATATGGCAAGATAGCAGCATACGCTACTTATGCCTATGACTCTACAATTGCTCTTCTGAAAGCTATCAAAGCTGCCGGCTCAACAGATCCTGATAAAATCAAGGCCGAACTTATGAAGCTTGATTTTAATGGTGCTTCAAAGCATGTTAAGTTTAAAGAAAATGGTGATTCGGGTTCATCTTACATCGCATTTAAAGTTGTAAAAGGTGAATTTGTTCCTTACTGGGAACCTGAAAAAGGGTTAATAAAATAAGCCTTCATTTTTTGTATTGAACATCACTATGCAGGGGTAAATAGCAAATTATTTCTACTGCCCCTGCTTATTTGGTAAAAAATTCTGTGTAAGAAATAGTGCCTGTATTATTGGCTTAATCTTACAATAAATGGAGAGTTTTTTTACTGAACTAAACAGTGGTCATGGCCGGATTTATGACTACACCCCCCCACAATATGAAAATTAGAAATGCTTTTTCATGGTAAATGGATAGGACTTTACGCCTAACTTATAAAAAATGTGAAAAAATATATATGGATTCTTTTATTCAGCAGTTAATTAACGGTATTACCCTTGGTGGCATTTATGCATTGATTGCCCTTGGATATACCATGGTTTATGGTGTCATACAGTTGATAAATTTTGCCCATGGCGAATTCTTTGCAGCCGGAGGCTATGTAGGTGTCATATGCTTAAGTTTTTTTACCGGCCTTGGATACATGGAAACCCATCCGGTATTCTGTCTTACTGCATCCTTTATCCTTGCTATGGGATACTGTGCGTATCTTGCAGTAGGTGTGGAAAAGATAGCTTATAAACCATTACGAAAAGAGGCACGTCTTGCAGTACTATTATCAGCCTTGGGTGTATCCATATTTTTATCCAACGGGTTAATGCTGACCCAGGGGGTTTATGATAAAGCCTATCCCAGCGAATTGTTTCAGGGCGGGTTTCATTTCGGCAATGTCACAATCGGGTATCTTCAAATTCTTATAGTCTCTCTGACAGCCATACTGCTTGTTGCCCTCAATCTTCTTGTGTTTAAAACAAAGATTGGAATGGCGATGCGTGCCACAGCTCAGGATAAAACTATGTCCGCACTTGTCGCAATTGGGAGTAACAGGATAATTTCTCTTACATTTGCCATTGGTGCAGGTCTTGCCGCGGCAGCTGGCATCATGGTCGGACTCTATTATGGATCTGTTCGTTATGATATGGGTTTTGTTCCGGGTATAAAAGCATTCTCAGCCGCAGTACTCGGTGGTATCGGTAATATTACAGGTGCCATGCTGGGTGGATTGATCATTGGTATGGTGGAAATATTTGGTGCTGGCTATATTTCCGGAGAGTACAAGGATGTATTTGCATTTATCATACTGATTGCAGTTCTGTATTTTAAACCAACAGGAATTATGGGCGAGAATATCGATGATACAAGAGTTTAGAAAAGTTTGGAAACAATATGCAATTACAATGCTATGGCTGCTGGGTCTTCTGTGGCCTCTTTTGGGCATTCACCCTGATGGAACCCTCTCTTTTGAAAAAACAGTAACCGTATGGTCATATATTCTGGCTGGGACATTTGTCTGTCTGGTCATTTACATCATAAACAGCAGTGGCCATTTAAAAATATTCACTGATCCTGTTGTCGGCACAACCCGAAAATTTAGTGGAATAGCTCAGGCGATGCCCTCTTGGATATGGCTCAGTGTACTGTTTGTGTGTGCGGTTGTCTATCCACTTTTAACAGGAAGATATGCCACGGATGTGGCTATTAATGTACTATTATATATCTGTCTGGGACTTGGACTCAATGTAGTGGTTGGACTTGCGGGTATGCTGGATCTCGGATATATCGCCTTTTATGGAGTAGGTGCATATACTTATGCTATTTTAAATGTCAACTATGGACTGGCTTTTTGGTTCTGTCTCCCTTTTTCAGCCTTTTTTGCCTGCATAGCTGGTTGTATTGTAGGATACCCAACCCTTAGAATGAGAGGTGATTATCTTGCCATTGTGACCTTGGGATTTGGCGAAATTGTCCGCATCATTCTTAATAACTGGATGACGCTTACCAACGGTCCTAATGGTATCCTGGGTGTCAAGCCTATTGGTATCCTTATTCCTGTTATGGAGAACGGATTTACCTTTGAGATTTTCTGGGTAAAAAAACTCGAATTTTTTTACTATTTTGCTTTAGCTCTTGCAATTGTGGCCATTATTGCTGTTAAAAGGCTTAACTTTTCCAGAATAGGGCGTGCCTGGGAGTCAATAAGAGAAGATGAAACCGCAGCGGAGCTGATGGGTGTTAATACTTTTAACTACAAACTCCTGGCCTATGCAATGGGTGCTATATTTGCAGGTCTTGCAGGTGCATTATTTGCAGCTAGAATGAGATTCGTAAGTCCCGAAAGTTTCACATTTCTTGAATCTGTTATGGTACTTTGTATGGTGGTACTGGGTGGAATGGGGTCAATTCCTGGCATTATACTTGGAGTTATAGCACTTATTGCACTGCCCGAGGTATTTCGTGAGCTCGAATCATACCGGATGCTTGTCTTTGGATCGACCATGGTCATAATGATGCTGTTCAGGCCAGCAGGACTCATCCCTGCCAAGAGGGTGGGCATGCGATCTGAAGAGAGGGAGTGATTGAATGTGTCAATCCTATTCTAAACGGGCGTTGATCTTTTCCTGTCATGCCCAAATCATGAAAATTCGAATACATTTTCACGGTAAAGTAAGGAAAAATATCATGCCAGGCATATCCGAGTATAAGGAGTAATCTCATGTCAGCCGAACCAATTCTTGAATTGAAAAATGTCCACTCAGGTTATGGAAGCATTAAAGCTCTCAAAAATGTATCACTGAAGATATATCCAGGAGAAGTTGTTGCAATTATTGGTGCCAATGGTGCTGGAAAATCAACAACTCTTATGACCATTTGCGGTATTGTCCCCATTGAGAAGGGTGATGTACTTTACAATGGAATGTCTGTAAAGAATATCGCTCCTGAAAAACTTCCACCCCTTGGGCTGTGTCAGGTACCGGAAGGGAGAAGAATCTTTCCAAGGCTCACTATTGAGGAAAATCTTATTCTGGGAGCATTTTATAGAAATGATAAAGCAGAAATCCAAAGAGATATAGAACATGTATATTCTCTGTTTCCTGTTCTCGGAGAACGAGTTCGTCAGCAGGGAGGTACTCTTTCAGGCGGAGAGCAACAGATGCTTGCCATTGGCAGAGCATTAATGACCAAACCCAAGGTACTTCTGTTAGATGAACCCTCTTTAGGTCTTGCACCGATCATAATTCGTCAGATTTTTGATATTATTGCAGATATAAATAAAAATCAGGGAACTACCATTCTGCTGGTTGAACAGAATGCAAACCTTGCACTTCAGGCTGCCACAAGGGGTTATGTTCTTGAAACTGGTGAGATAACACTTGAAGACAAGGCAGATTCACTTTTGCATAATCCGGAAATCCGTAAGGCTTATCTGGGGGAATAATGGGGATATCTACCTGGTATTAATTTATATCTATGTGCCTTGAAAATTCATTTTTAAAAAATGGTTTTTTGCGAGACTATCAACATTAGTTCTCTGTAAAATTGACTTTGAATCAGATATCAAAAGGGCAGAATTAGTTTTCTTATTCTGCCCTTTTGATATTTTTTTACTGCCAAAGAACAAGCAAATCAGAGATTAAAATCTAAAAAAACCGTCTTTATAAACTTCACATTCTTTATCACTTGTTTCCCTGTCTATATTCTGCTATCCATATTACCCAGTCGATGATCGGCACAAAAAATTAAAATTTATTCAACTTGAAAATGCATTCTAATTTTCATGGTTGGGTGGCCAGAATCCAGCCATACGTGTCTAATTAAACAATAATTGCAGCTTTACTGCTTACGTTTTTGTAAAAAAGAACTTTGAGGTAACATGAAATTTGAGAAATATCATATTTCCCAGGAGATAAAAAATAATCTTGCTGAACTTGGATTTAAAAGACCTACAGATATACAGTTCAAGTCCATTCCTCCAATTATGAACGGTGAAGATGTGCTTGCCATTGCACAGACTGGAACCGGCAAGACGGCAGCCTTTGCCATTCCGGTGGTTGACCGCATCCATAGAAGAAAGAGCAGTCAAAGATCTGATGGAATTCAATGCATTGTCATGGTACCTACAAGGGAACTTGCTATGCAGATAGGAGATGTTTTCAATGAGATATCAAAGCATACTCGTTCAAAATCCTTTGCCCTTGTGGGCGGGGTTGAACAAGATGCCCAGATAAGAAAACTTCAGCATGGAATTGATATCCTTGTCGCAACGCCGGGACGCATGTTTGATCTGATTAGTCAGGGGTATATTAATTTGGACAAAATTGATACCCTGATTCTTGATGAGGCAGATCATATGCTTGATCTTGGCTTTATTGATGACATCAAATCTGTTAAAAAGATGATAAAACAGAAGCACCAGACACTTTTTTTCTCTGCCACTATCAACGCTGATATTAAAAAACTTGCATACTCTCAGGTAAAATCTTCTGCTATCCGTATTGAAATATCCCCTGATGATCCTGTCTCAAAAAATGTCTCTCATGCTGTTATGTTTGTGGAGATGGATGACAAGCGTTTTTTCCTCGAACGGTTCATCAAGGAGCATCCTGAGAGCAGGATAATTGTATTTGTCAGAACAAGAGTCAGGGCAGAACGGGTTGAAAAAGCAATGGCCCGAGCAAGTATCACATCTTGCAATCTTCATGGCGGCAAGGATCAGTCTAATAGAACACAGATTATGAATGCCTTTAAACTTGGAGATTTCAAGATTCTCATTGCAACGGATGTAAGTGCTCGAGGTATTGATGTTGCTGGGGTTAATTATGTCATTAATTATGACCTTCCTGAGAAGGCTGAAAATTATGTTCATCGTGTTGGAAGAACAGGTCGTGGTACACAAAAAGGGATTGCTATATCATTTTGCAGCAAAGATGAGATACCTCGTCTTGAAGAGATTCAGAAGTTTATCAACAAACCTGTTGAAGTCATTCCCATCAGCCGCAAAGAGTATGCATTTACAGTTGAATCCTCTGAAGCCTCTTCCGTCGAATCTGTTGATAACAAATCTGAAGAGTCTCCTGCGGCTAACTCCCCATGGGAGAGTGACTATACATTAGGAGAAGAACAAAGCATCAAAAAACTTATTGATGACCATGAATCCTGGATTAAAAAGAAGAAAAAAAAGAAAAAAGGCTTGGGTAAACAAAAATAACATGTACAGGAGTAAATTTATGACACAAACAGCCACACTGGATATACTTAAACAGGCAATAATACTTGAGAAACGGGGCCATGCTTTTTATCACAAAGTGGCTCAAGATGCTAAAGACGAAGTTGTAAAATCTTTCTTTGAATCTATGGCTCAGGAAGAGTTGGGGCACATCAAGGTGCTTACAGCTCAGTTTAAAGAATATAATGACAATGGGGTATTTAAACCCGGTCTTTTCGATGAGAATGAAGAAATTAAGTTGACGATGTCCATTCTTGACAGTGGTATAAAAGAAAAAATTGCGGCAGCCGGTTTTGAAGCTGCTGCAATAGCTGCTGCTATTGCTATGGAGCAACGATCTATTGATGTATATTCACAGCAGTCTGAGAAAACAAATGACCCAGAAGAGACAAAGCTTTATGCATGGCTTTCCGCTTGGGAACGCAACCATCTTAATATGCTTATTGAGATTGACAGGGCATTGCTTGATCAGGTGTGGAGTGATAACAGTTTTTGGCCATTTTAAAGGACTATCATGTAAGTCTACTTTACCATGAAAATACATTCTGATTTTCATGGTTCGGGGTGGCCAAACAACGGCCATGAAAGTTTATTGCAATGGCAATACATTTGCATTTCCATGATACTGATTATTGCATGGTGCTTTGTCAATTTTATTTTCATGAGCTGTATTTGATGTCTGAATTTTATACGGGCATCTTTCAGTGATAATTCAATTACCAAAATGAAGCCTGACAAAGCAATAGTTTTGTCTTTAGTAATTTAATCTTTTTTGTTTTAAAAATGTTCGTTGCAGGAGATGTTTAGATGATACCGTTTTACCCCCAGTCTGTTGAGATTCATCTGGGTTTGAGAGAGTTGCTTCACCCTATGCTGCAAAAGTTGCCTGATGGCATTTCTGAATTTACTTTTGCAAATTTATATCTTTTTCAGAAAATTCATCAATACAGAGTTTCAAGGTTTGCCCTTAATTCATCTATACTTGCAAAAAATTCTCTGACAAATAAAGAGGCTTCTTCGAAAAGTTCATATTTGTCGAAAAAAGTATCGTTGGAAGATAATGCAGAAACAGAAAATAAACGGATATGGCCGGATTTGGCCACCACCAATAATGAAAATGAGACCATGCATCTTCATGGTAAGGAGTTGATTATAATTACAGGGTGTGACAGTTCCACTGCGTCTGGATTAAAAAAGTTCTTTATGCTTCCCTTTGGTATTCCAGATAAATCAGTCCTGGATGCTCTTTTTAGTGAGCATATTACCTTGAAATGTGCATCTCAAACTCAAGCAGATACGCTTCTTGATATGGGGTACGAAATTATTGAAGATCGGGATAACTTTGATTATCTGTATCAGAGAGAAAGACTGGCCGACCTGCCTGGTAGGCATTACCACAAAAAACGAAATCTCATAAGAGCTTTTGTCAACAATAATAACTATGAAGCACGGCCTCTTCTTGAAGAGTATTTGCCAGATGCATTGGAGATTCTTGACAAATGGCGTAAGAACAGAGCTGATAATGGTAATGATGATGGAGATTACCATGCTGCAGAGGAGGCTCTTAAAAAAAGCGAACAGCTTCAGTTGTGCGGATGTATCTATTATGTGGAAGATGAGCCTGTTGCATATTCTCTTGGAGAGGAACTTGCCTGCGGTACCAGTTTTGTAATCCATTTTGAAAAGGCTGTCAGTGGATACAAGGGGTTGTGGCAGTTTGTGAATCAGGCTTTTGCATCCATTATAACCGAACATTACGAAACCATTAACCGTGAACAGGATCTTGGTGATGAGGGGCTCAGACATGCAAAGCTCAGCTACCATCCAACCGATTTTGTAAAGAAATATAAAATAAGAAAAAAGATTGCGTGAACGTTGTAAAAAGAGCAGAAAAAATAATTTTTTCTGCTCTTTTTACACAGTTATCATGTATGTATATGTGAAAGTCTCTTATAATAGCCTTGAATATATGACTTTCATTCTCAGTTGTGGCCGAGAGCCAATACCTCGCTTCGGCCGTGCCGGTTTATGTGAAAGTCTTTTGAAATATTTTCAATCATGAGACTCTCATTTTTCGTTGTGCCCATCAGGGCATGGCCGTTATCAGGAAATAAAGGAGAAGAATCATGAACAACGATATTTTTTCACCATTTAAAATTAAAAGATTTGACATTAAGAATCGTATTGGTGTGGCACCAATGACACGCATGTCATCTACTGAGGATAGTATTCCCAGAAAAGATGTTCTTGATTTTCTTGTAACAAGGGCCAAAAACGGTACTGCCATTGTTTATACCGAGGCTATTGTAACTGATTATGAAAGTGCCCAGGGTTATCCAGGACAATCACGGATGCTTACCCAGCGTCAAATTGATGCCTGGTTACCTGTAACTGAAGCTATCAGGGAGAATGGTTCTATCTCCATCTGTCAGATATTTCACTGCGGTCGCATGGCATGGCAGGATGTTAATCCGGCAAAAAGGGTTATTGCACCAAGCCCTCTTACACCGACTCAGCATAATCCCCTTACCGGAATTGCCTATGAGGTGCCTGATGAAATGAGTCAGTTTGACATTGACCATGTAATAAACGGCTTTGTCCAGACGGCACAAGGTGCTATAAAAGCCGGATTTGACGGGGTAGAGATCCATTGTGCCCACGGCTATCTTGTGAGTCAGTTTTTATCTTCCTACTCCAATAAACGCAAGGATAGGTATGGCGGCTCAATGCCAAACCGATTCAGGTTTGCAGGTGAGATCATTGAAGCTGTAAGAAAGGTTGTTCCAGAAGAAAAACTTCTGGTTGCTAGAATATCGAACTGGGGTATTGCTGACATGGAGGTATCTCTGTTTGCAAACAGTGCCGAGTGGCAGGAGATGGTGCAACTGTTTGATGGCTCTTCCATAGATGCTCTGTCGGTATCTACTTATGACTACAGCCAGAAGGCGTTTGGCACAGATAAAAATATGGCTGCCTTGACCCGTGAAAAGACACAGCTCCCCATAATGATCTGTGGAAAAATTCATGATAGGGCCACAGCCGTGGATGCACTTAAGGATGCTGATATTTTGCTCAGTGGTAAATCCATGCTTCTGAATCCTCAGTTTGCAAAGGATATCTCTTCTGATAAAGCACTTCCCCTTTACAGCTCAGATCAGGCTAATATTGCATATACAGCTACGCCATTGCCGTAATTGAGGCAACACACTTGTTTTGATTCTTATGCCCGTCAATATATTACCGTTATCGACAATGCATGACTGTTATTAAGGAGAGCGTTATGACCGACATTAAATCCTCCAGGTTAGTAGAAGCTATTAAAGCCATAGAAGATGGTATTTACATTATAGATAATAGCTACACTGTTGAATATATGAACCATGCCATGATAAAAAATTTTGGAGAGGGTGTGGGGAAAAAGTGCTACGAGGTCATTAATAATGGAAATGGAATCTGTTCTTGGTGCCGGTTTCGTGAGGTATTTGAAAATGGAGAAACTCATTATGGTGAAGTCTATTTGGATCATGTAAAGAAACACTTCAGCCTCATTGAGCTACCAATAACAAACAGGAACGGTTCCAGATCCAAATTGTCTCTTTACCGTGACATTACTCGTGACAAAGAGCAGCAAGCAAGGCTCAAATCTTCTGAAGAGGGGTATAAAAGGCTGTTTGACCATGCAGGATGCGGTGTTTTTATCAGTAGCAAACAGGGCAAATTCCTGGATGTTAATCCAGCATTTCTAAAGATGCTTGGCTATACCAAAAAGGATAATTTTCTTGCCATGGATATTGCCACAGAGCTTTATTTGACTCCTGAAGATAGAAAAAAATTTATGGAGATTGTGGAAAAACAGGGCAGGGTGGTCGATTACGATGTTGAGTGGAGACGAAGAGATGGCCACCGGATTCAGGTTCTTCTGACAAGTCATGTTCGTTATGATGGAAAAGGTAATGTTCTGGGGTATGAGGGTATTGTTGTGGATCAGTCTCAGCGTAAGATGATGGAAGAGAAGATGAAAAAAACTCTCAACTTTCTGGATCAGATCATTGAATGCTCTCCAAATGCGATAATGGCAGCAGATTTAAAGGGAGAGGTTCTGATTTGGAACAAGGGGGCCGAAGAAGTGTTCGGAGAGAGTGCTGCAAATGTTATAGGGAAAAAAAATATTAAAGAAGTTTATACTGGTGATCTTGCAAAAAAAGTGATGAAGATGATCCGTTCAAGTGATTATGGTGGTGTTGGAAAACTTAAGTCCTATCCCATTACCTTTACAAACATTCATGGTGAGGAGACTGAAGGCAACCTCTCAGCAGCACTCTTGTATAATGACGAGGGACAAGAGATCGCCTCTGTTGGTATTTTTGTGGATCTTGGTGAACGCCTGGCTATGGAGCGCAAACTCAGTGAAACCCGTCAGCAGCTTCTTCAGTCCGAAAAACTTGCTGCCATGGGCCGACTTACCTCTCAGATTGCCCATGAGCTTAACAACCCTCTTTTTGGTATCATGAATACTTTGGAACTTATGAAAACAGAGATATCTCCTCAGAATAAACGACGCAAACTCTTAGATATGTCAATCTCTGAAACAATGAGGCTTGCCGATATGCTGAAAAAGATGCTCTCATTTTCAAAACCTGATCAGGAGAGAAAGATCAATATCAATATCAATACTGTATTGGATGAAATAGTGTTGCTATATGAAAAAAGGTTCAGAGAAAACAGTGTGAAGTTTGAGTATCAGTTTGCAGATAATATACCCATGGTCAATGCTTCCAAAGATCAATTGAGACAGGTTTTTTTGAACATGATCTCCAATGCCATGGATGCGATGCCTGACGGAGGTAAGCTCAAGATCGTAACAGAATATAATCGCAATCAAGTCCACATTCTTCTTTCTGATACCGGCACAGGTATTAAGGAGGAGCATCTGGAAAAAATTTTTGACTCTTTCTTTACTACTAAAACAGACAGTGTTAAAGGGGTTGGTCTCGGGCTTTCTGTCTGCTATGGGTTTGTGAAGGATCATGGTGGAGATATCAAAGTTGAGAGTAAGCCAGGGGAGGGTACTACATTTACCATCTACCTGCCTGTAAGTACAGTAGAATAGTAATCAATGAAGAGTAAACAATTATGCCCTGAAATTTCATATTTACAGGGATAATTCGAAAAACTTTTCTAATTTTTCAAAGAGCTGTGTAAAAATGGAAAACAACTCCTTTATTGCCGATGATATCTACAAACATATGGCAGACAATTTGCCAAATACGGTCCCATCTCCCATAGGCAGCTTTTTGATTACTCAAAAATTTCAATTCAAAAGTCATTATAGTCAAGATACTTATGTTTTGAAAAATAAAGAGTTAAAAAATCATCCTGTTGGTATCTTTGATTCTGGTGTAGGAGGATTATCTGTACTTCGGGAGATCAGACGAGAGCTTCCCTCAGAAGATTTGATATATGTTGCAGACTCAGGATATGCTCCATATGGCAACCGGTCTGCAAGCTTCATTGAGCAACGTGCGACTGCAATTGCCAAATTTCTGCTTGGTTCTAATGTCAAGGCTATTGTGGTGGCTTGCAATACTGTGACTGTCGTTGCCATAACGAGGCTTCGCTCCTGGTGCCCTGTACCCATAGTGGCTATTGAACCTGCAATTAAACCCGCAGCCACTGCAACAAAGTCAGGTGTGATAGGTGTACTTGCAACAACTCAGACTATTGCAAGTACAAGTGTGTCACGTCTATGTGCCATGTATGCTGACAAGATAAAGGTTCTTCTTCAGCCATGCCCGGGTCTTGTGGAGCAGGTGGAGCGTGCAGAGCTGGCAACCCTGTCAACACGATCTCTGCTGTCTGGCTATATATCTCCGTTGCTTGAAATGGGTGCGGATACAATTGTTTTGGGCTGCACTCACTACCCGTTTTTAGGACAGATTATTCAGGAAGTTGCAGGTAGTGAGATATCAATAATTGATCCGGCAGCTCCAGTGGCAAGAGAACTTGCACGACAGCTTTATAATCGTAAGATCTGTGCACCATTGGATCATTTCGGTAGTGAAAAATTTTTTGCAAGTGGAGCAGTCTCTCACGCACAAATGGTAACATCAACACTTTGGGGGCAAGAGGTAATAGTTAGTTGTCTGCCCGAATGAGATTATGGCAGTGGTCTTATCCTGACATTTTTGAAACCATTTCTGTTAACTACAATCATACCAGCCACAATCAGAACAATTGATATTGCAATATTTAACGTTAACGGCTCATTAAGGAGCAGAACACTAAAAAAGAGACCTGAAACAGGCATTATAAAAATAAAGGAGTGCACAGCTGTTGCCCCAAACTTGAGAAGAAGCCTGTTCCAGGCAATAAATCCATATGATGCCGTTACAAAGCTCTGATAAACAAGTGATTGTATAATGGATCCATCCAACAGCCTGACCATTTCGCCATCCCAAAGAAAACCTGCTATCAGAAAAAGAGGTGCACCAAACATCATTGGGTATAAGGTGATCTGCATTACACTTATTTCAGAAATTATTCTTTTGGTATAAACAGCACTGCATCCCCAAAGAAATACGGCACAGGCTACAATTAGGTCTCCTCTCTGCATGCTGCCTGAAACCTCATGGTTGTCAAAAAATAGAAACAGGACACCTGAAAAGCCAAATGTTATACCTGCCACTTTCTTTATGTTCATCTGATCTCCAGGAATGAAAAAATGGGCAAGAATTAAAACAATGAATGGTAATAGGTTGGCAATCAACGTGCCATGCGAGGCAGAAGTTTTACTTAAGCCACAATAGAAACATGATAGTTGCACTGTAAATATCAAGGAGAGTATAAGCAGTTTGTAGCCTTGCTTTCTTTTGCAATAAAGTGTTTGTTTTGTCATTTTTGCCCATATAAGAAGGGCGATTGATGCTAACGCAAATCTGATACCAGCATTGGTAAAGGTTCCAAGACCTGAAAGGCTTATCTTGATTGCAACAACATTACCGCCAAATAGTATGCAAAGAAATGTCGTGTATAATGATGCCTGGAGAGAAAGTTCATTGTTAGTAAGGTTGGCTGTTTTGTTTAAACCTGCTGCTTCTAAGGTTTTCATTTAAATCTACTTTTCCTTTATTGTAGGAATGCAATCTATTTTTCTGAGAAAAATAGATCCTTTGGAAGTGGACATGCTGTTTCAATCGATTTTTTTTACTTTTGATAAACTCGCAAAAAGTTAGTTTTTTATTTTGTTTTGGCTGGAGTTAATCACTATTTTTGTGTATTTTCAAGAAATGAATCCTTTAACAAAAAAAAAATGGAACCGCTTTTTCTCCATAAAAAGAGGTTTTTTCTCTTTTATGGCACTTATGGTCATGTTGGTATTGTCCATGTTTGCTGAAGTATTTATAAACAGCAGAGCACTTCTGGTCTACTACAATGGCTCCTTATGGTTTCCCACGTACAGCAGTATGATTCCTGGAAGAGTATTTGACCTCAATTATGAATATGAAACAAATTACAGAGCACTTAAAACAAAATTTAAAGAGGATGGGCAGGGCAATTTTGTTATAATGCCTCCGGTGCCATTCAATCCATACGAGAATGACCTCAAAGAGAACTCCTATCCCCCCTTTCCCCCCTCTTTTTCAGAGAGACACTTCATGGGTACTGATAATGTAGGTCGAGATATCCTTGCTCGTCTTGTATATGGTTTCAGAACAGCCATGATCTTTTCCGTTGTACTTCTTCTTTTAAATTATGCTGTCGGCATAAGTTTTGGATGTGTCATGGGTTACTTTGGAGGGAAATTTGATCTTCTGTTCCAGAGGATTCTGGAGATATGGAGTAATATCCCGTTTCTGTATGTGGTGATTATTGTCTCCTCGGTCATGGTACCAAGTTTTATGGTGCTGCTTCTTATAATGGCATTTTTCGGCTGGATCAACATGACATGGGTCATGCGTACCATGACCTACAAGGAGAAGGAGCGGGAGTATGTTCTTGCTGCCCGTTCTCTTGGAGCATCACACTTCAGGATTATTTTTAGACATATCATCCCCAATACCATTTCAGTTATCGTCACCTATGCACCATTTGCAATATCTGGCGGCATTGTTGCTCTGACCTCCTTAGACTATTTGGGGTTTGGGCTTCCAGCTCCTACGCCAAGCTGGGGTGAACTTCTTCAGCAAGGTTGGACAAACATGAGTGCATGGTGGATTTCAGCTTCAGTAGTCTCTGCACTGGTGCTTACCCTTATGACCGTGACCTTTACCGGTGAAGGAATCAGGGAAGCCTTTGATCCTAAAATGTATTCGTTTTATGAGTGAAAATTATAATTTTTTTTTATTGTTTAGGAATTTCAATTTAACGATAATTGCGGCGAAACCGCTTATGTTCTAAATGAGAATGAGAGTGATGCATGATGAGAATCAACTTTTTTAATCAATGAGAGTGATGCATGATGATAATGAGCCTTTTTAAAGTTCAGGATTTTAAGTCCCTCAATAATTATATTAAGACGAAATATGTTTCTGCTTATGTTTCTGCTCAGGAATTTAGATTCTGCAAAAAATATAGCAAATCTCTCTATTTTTTGCTTTTAATCATGATAGTATTGCTTGGAGGATGCGGTACCAAAGAGGTAGAAATACCCGAAGACAACTATCTGATTACCGGAGATGCAGATTTTGATAATCCTCAGTTTGTAAAGAGAACATTATACGAGCAGTACAGCCAGTGGAAAGGGACTCATTACCGAAGTGGTGGTCTTAACAGGAATGGAATTGACTGTTCAGGACTCGTATATATAACTTTCAAACATAGATTTGGTATTATTCTGCCCAGAACAACAGAAGAGATGGTAAGGCTTGGTAAAACTGTTTCCAGGGGACAATGGAGAGCAGGAGACCTGATTTTTTTTAAAACCGGTATTATGGACAGGCATGTAGGAGTATATATAGATCAGGGACAGTTTCTTCATGCATCAAGTAGTCAGGGAGTCATAATTTCAGAACTGACTAATTCGTATTGGAGTAGCACCTACTGGAAAGCAAAAAGAATAGGAACTTGACCTTGATTCTCTCGTAACAAGTCAATTTTGAAAAATATCCATTCAATAAAATCAGTGATTTATTACACTTGAAAAGGTTGATTTCGAATTTTTTATGAAACTATTACCCTTTACCATGCATGTTTAATATATTTGTTTGCTTTGCATTTTCATATCTGATAGAAGGCACGGTTCAATAATAACCCTGATTTTTAATAAAAATTTTTTCTTAAACAAACCAACCTTTTCCTTAACTGGAGGATTTTACATGAGTAATATAATTCCTGAAGATGGATTATCCTTTGATGATGTGCTGCTTGTTCCGGACTATTCCGCTATTTTACCTGATGATGTTCAACTACATACAAGATTGACACGAGATCTGAGTCTCAATATTCCTATTGTCAGTGCAGCCATGGATACTGTAACAGAAGCACTCACAGCCATAAGCATGGCAAGGGCAGGAGGGCTTGGATTTATCCACCGAAATCTTCCGATTGAAGAACAGGCTATTGAAGTTGACAGGGTTAAAAAATCAGAAAGTGGAATGATTGTTGACCCTATTACCATATCCCCTGACGCCTCAATTGCAAGTGTGCTTGAGATTATGGCAAAGTACAGAATTTCAGGTATTCCGGTTACTGAAGGAGATAAATTGGTAGGTATTGTTACAAACAGAGATCTAAGGTTTGAAACAGAGCTTCAAAAACCTGCCCGTGATGTTATGACCAAAGAGAATCTTGTCACTGTGCCTGAGGGGTGCTCTCTTGAAGATTCCAAAAAGACGCTTCACGAGCATAGAATTGAAAAATTACTTGTGGTTGATAAATTGGGAAAACTCAAAGGCCTTATTACCATAAAAGATATTGAAAAAATAAAAAAATATCCCAATGCCTGCAAGGATTCCATGGGCCGTTTGAGGACAGGTGCTGCAATTGGTGTTGGAGCTGACATGATGAGACGGGTGGAGGCTCTTTTAAATGCTGGTGCAGATGCTCTTGTTATAGACACGTCACACGGTCACTCAATGAATGTTATCAATGCCGTAAAAAAGATAAAACATGCCTTTCGTGATGCTCAGGTAATTGCCGGCAACGTAGCTACAGCAGCCGGTGCCAAGGCTCTTATAGATGCAGGTTCCGATGCCGTGAAGATAGGTATTGGTCCGGGCTCAATTTGTACCACCAGAATTGTGGCTGGCGTCGGTATCCCACAGCTTTCAGCGATACGTAACTGCAAGGAGATTTCAGATGAGACCGGCGTTCCTATCATTGCAGACGGAGGTATTAAATTTTCCGGAGATATTGCCAAGGCTATTGGTGCGGGTGCCCATTGCGTGATGCTCGGTAGCCTTCTTGCCGGAACCCAGGAGAGTCCTGGTGAGATTGTTATCTTTCAGGGAAGAAAATATAAAGCCTATAGAGGTATGGGCTCTGTTGAAGCTATGAAACAGGGAAGCAGTGATCGCTATTATCAAAAAGATCATGATGATGACGAAACACTTGTTCCTGAAGGTATTGTAGGCAGAATCCCCTACAGAGGCACAATCCGAGAGAATCTTCTCCAGATGCTGGGAGGTCTTAAGGCTGGAATGGGCTATCTTGGTGCATCAACCATTGATGAGTTGAGAAAAAAGGCACGTTTCGTCAAAATTACGGCAGCGGGCTTGCGTGAAAGTCATGTTCATGATGTCATTATTACCAAAGAGTCGCCAAATTACAGCATTGACAGCATGAAACAATAAACTTTCATGGCCATTAAGAGGCCACCCCGAACCATGAAGATAAGAATACATTTTCATGGTAAAATGAAGACAAGTTTCTGGTAAATTGGCATCGAATGTGGAAACTAAAAAAGTAGAATTAAGGAAGATATAATTATGGCTATCACAGAGTCAGATATCAGGAAACTTGCTGAAGCCAAATCTTATAGACGGGGAAAAGAGTATTTTGAGTCTGATGCCGTCATGGATTTAGAAAAACGGGGAAACACTATTTTTGCC
Source organism: Desulfamplus sp. (assembly GCA_015231705.1). GTDB lineage: Bacteria > Desulfobacterota > Desulfobacteria > Desulfobacterales > Desulfobacteraceae > Desulfamplus. The sequence continues at coordinate 18,843 of JADGBC010000023.1, forward strand.
GAGGTCGAAGGAAGTGATTATGACTCCTATGAAGTAAAGGTGAAAATAGATGGAGAGAAAATAGTATCTACATCCTGCACCTGTCCTTACGATTGGGGAGGAATTTGCAAGCATATTGTAGCGGTATTGCTCAATTATATAAACAAACCTGAATCAATAGACGAACAGCCGACATTTGCAGAACTGCTTGCCAATTTAAAGGAGTCTGAACTGCGTGAGATTCTTGTTGACCTGCTGGAGTCTGAGCCAGGACTTCTTGATCATATCAAAATAAAACTTGCTGCACTCTCCATTGCTCGAAATGAAACACAAACTGTTCCTGAAACTCAGCCCATCCCTGTAATGCACTCTACTCCTGACTCTCAACAAACCTCTTCTATTCACGCATTAAAGCAGTCAAAACCCATTGACACATCTCCATTCAAACGGCAGGCAAAGCAAATTTTCAAAGATGCAAGACGTGGTAGTTATTATGATGATTATTACGATGATGAAGAAGATTCCGGTATTGGTGATGCCTTTGAGGAGTTGTTCAATCAGGCCAAGCCTTTTATTGATTCCTGTGATTTCAATAATGCCCTATTAATTTTAGATACTGTTATGGATGTGTTCGTTGATTCATGGTCAGAAGAGGAGTATTACGATGATATAAGCAGCATTACTGATGGGGTCTCTTCACTGTTTGCCGAGGCATTCTTGTCATTAGAGCTTTCAGCAGAAGAGAAAAAAAAATGGAAGAAAAAATTGCTTAAATGGCAGAAAAGCTTGTCTGGCTATACATCCTCAGACGGCTTTGACCTTTCTGTAACCGCACTTGAGCAAGGTTGGGACTATCCGCCTCTGAAAGCTGTTCTGGAGGGTCAATCTACCGAAACAGGGGCATGGGAATTAGATGAGGATGGAGAGTATCCTGAATATGCTTATGATCTTAATATAATTCGTCTCCGTATTCTGGAGAGACAGGGACGCAGTCAGGAATATCTATACTTTGCAGAAGCTGAGGGGTTAACCGAATACTATCTTATAATGCTTGTGAAACTTGATAGAAGCAGGGAAGCCGTTGAATATGCTCTTGAATATGGATTGGTTCCTTCGCAGGCTGTTATGTTCTGTAGTGTTTTGAATGATAATGGACTTATTGAAGATGCTCTTAAAATTGCTGAACTAACTCTGGTTTCTACTGTTCAAAAGGAGAATATAGATTATGTCAAGGATCGCAATTTTTTGTTGTTAGCTCAATGGCTCAGAGATAATGCTCAAAAACATTCAGATATTGAGTCTGCAATTAAAGGGGCTAAATTTGCATTTAAAAGTTCGTTTAATTTAAAGGATTATGTTGCAGCTGAGTCTATAGCTCAAGCTAACGGTGAGTGGGAGAGACTCAAACTTGAGCTTTTAGCTGAACTTAAAAATGATCAGCCTAACAGGCATTTTTTCTCAGAGTATAACAAGGTAGAAATCTATCTGCATGAAAAAATGCACAGACAAGTTCTTGAAGTGATAGGTAAAAGTAGTGACTGGTGGAACTATGCTATCATAGAGAAAGTTGTTGATGCTGTTTACAAGGAGTTTCCTGATTGGGCGATTAAACAGTGTAAACAACAGGCTGAGCCTAATATGGATGATGGAAAATCAAAATATTATATCTATTCCGTCCGATGGGTGGAAAAAGCAGGAAAAGCTTATATTGCTGCTGGTCGTCGTAAAGAGTGGAATGAGTATCTTGAAGGGCTTATAAAAAAACATCATAAAAAATACTCTCTGCGTCCACAGCTTGAAGCATTGCGTAAACCTAACCATCTGAAATTGGTTTAAGATGGTTAGGTATCCTTATTGATGGCCATTGACAATAAGCGATCTGTTGCATAAAAATGCTTTCATTCTTTTGAAAATCACCAATAATCATCACAATCGGATAAACGAGGTTTTTATGAACTGTTCAGAAATATTAAACATATTACATATCTATAAGCAATGGTATCAAATGAGATTTACACGATGACATCATGACAGAATCAGAAAACAACATAACATCAGACCCAAAACCTTCCCCGAAATTTTACCATCTCCATGTCCATACTGAATACTCTCTGCTTGACGGTGCTATCCGTTTGGACCCGCTGTTGAAAAGGTGCAAGGAGTTTGGTATGGATGCGGTTTCAATGACTGACCATGGCACCATGTTTGGTGCTGCTCCATTCAATGAAAAGGCTTTGAAATCCGGCATCAAACCACTTATAGGGTGCGAGATGTATGTGGCTCCACGATCCATAAGCGATAGAACCGCAGAGGATCACAAAGGACTTAACCACCTGGTGCTGCTTGCAAAGAACAAAGAGGGGTATGCAAATCTTTGTCGTCTTGCATCCATTGCCCAGCTTGAGGGTTTTTACTATAAACCACGGATCGACAGGGAGCTTTTGACTCGTTACAGCAAGGGGCTTATCGGTTTATCCGCCTGCCTTAAGGGGGAGGTTCCACAAAAACTTCTTTATGGAAAGATCGAAGATGCAGATTTGGCAGCTCGTTATTATCTTAAAACCTTTGGAGAAGATAGTTTCTATCTGGAGGTGCAGCAGAACGGGATGGAGATACAGGAGCGGGTCAATCAGGGAATACTTGAGTTAAGCCGACGTCTTTCGATTCCCATGGTTGCTACAAATGACTGCCACTATCTCTCAAAAGGCGATGTCCGTGCCCATGAGGCACTTTTGTGTATCCAGACCGGCGACACCATAAATAATAAGGATCGTTTCAAATTTGATTCTGACCAGCTCTATTTCAAGTCTCCTGATGAGATGATCCGTGATCTTGGTCACTATCCAGGTGCCATTGAAAACACCTGCCGCATTGTTGATATGTGCAATGTGGAGTTTGATAACAAGACATATCACTTTCCCCGCTACACAATGCCTGTGGATCAATCTGAAAAACCTTATAAACATTGCACCTCTTCTTTGTCGGAACAGGATAATAAAATAGCTTACAAAGAAGGGGTTGATGAAGAAGGAGTTGACAAAGAAAGGATTGATAAAAAAGGAGCTGAAAAAGAAGTGTCTGATCAGGCAGAAACCGTTGATCAGATATTTGACCGCCAGGTAAGAGAAGGGTTTGAAAAAAGGCTTGTTGTACTTAAACAGAAAAATTCCGAGCTTGATGAAAAACTTTACAGGGATCGCTTAGATTACGAGATAGGCGTAATTCTTGACATGGGTTTTCCAGGATATTTTCTGATTGTGGCAGATTTTATCCGTTACTCAAGAGAGCATGACATTCCTGTAGGACCTGGCAGAGGCTCTGCTGCCGGCAGCATGGTTGCCTATGCCATGGAGATCACAGCCCTGGATCCGATCGAGCATGGCCTTATCTTTGAGCGATTCCTCAATCCGGCCAGAATCAGCATGCCTGATATTGATGTTGATTTTTGCATTGAGGGAAGAGAGCATGTCTATAAATATGTGATTGACCGGTATGGCGGAGGTGAATATGTCTCCCAGATTATCACATTTGGAAAACTTAAAGCCAAAGCTGTTATCAGGGATGTGGGGCGTGCACTTGGAGTTCCTCTACCGGAAGTTGATGAAATAGCAAAAATGGTTCCGGACGGCCCTAAAATGACTCTTCAACAGGCAATTGAAGAGGTGCCTGCTATTATGGAAAAGGCCAGCGAAAATCCCGTAAAACAGGAGATGATTGCCATCTCGCTTTTACTTGAAGGGCTGCCTCGTCATGCATCAACCCATGCTGCAGGCGTCGTTATTTCCGATAAACCACTTGTGGAGTACCTGCCTCTTTATAAAGGCAAAGAGGGGGAAGTTGTAACCCAGTTTGACATGAACTATGTGGAAAAGCTGGGGCTTGTAAAATTTGATTTTCTTGGTCTTCGCAACTTGACTGTTATCAAGAATACCATAGAGCTTCTTAAAAAACAGTCCAAACCCTATCCTGATCTTCTTGATCTTGATCTGGAGGATAAAGCTACCTACGAACTTCTTTCACGGGCTGATACCACGGGAGTGTTTCAGCTTGAAAGTTCAGGTATGAAAGAGCTGATTGCACGGTTGCAGCCAGCCTGTTTCAGTGACATTGTAGCCCTTGTGGCACTTTATCGCCCGGGGCCACTTGATAGCGGCATGGCAGACTCCTATGTGGAGAGAAAACATGGCAGAGAAAAGGTTGAATATCTATTTCCTGAACTTGAGCCAATTCTTAAGGAGACCTATGGCGTTATTCTTTACCAGGAGCAGGTAATGAAGATTGCCGGGGTACTTGCCAACTACTCCATGGCCAATGCTGATGGTTTAAGAAAAGCGATGGGCAAAAAGATCGCCTCAATGATGGAGGAGCACCGAGGGCTTTTCTTAAAGGGGGCAAAGGAGAATAACCTGTGTGAGAAAAAAGCGGGTGAACTCTTTGATCTTATGGAGAAGTTCGGAGGCTATGGCTTTAACAAGTCACACAGTGCTGCCTACGCTCTGATCTGTTTTCAGACCGCATATTTAAAAGCTCATTTTCCAAGAGAGTACATGGCTGCGTTAATGACCAGTGAAATGAGCAACTCCGAAAGTGTGGTCAAATACATGGATGAGTGTCGAAGCCATGCCATTGAGGTGCTTCCGCCGGATATAAATGAGAGTGACGCTGTCTTTACCGTGACCGAAAGTGCCATAAGGTTTGGAATGGCAGCAGTTAAAAATGTGGGGTCAGCAGCCATTGAATCCATTGTTGCCTCAAGAGATGAATCTGGCAAATTTCTCTCAATATATGATTTCTGCGAGCGTGTTAATCTTGGTAAAGTCAATAAGAGGGTTATTGAGGCTCTGATTAAGTGCGGGGCATTCGACTCCACCGGTGCAAAAAGAAGTCAGTTGATGGCTGTGCTGGAAAGCACTTTAGAGCATGGCAACCGGATACAGAAGGAGAAGGCTGATGCACAGATGGATCTCTTCTCAGATATGGAAGGTGGCAGTGCCCCCCCTGTCACTCTACCCAAAATGCCAGATATTGAAGAGTGGGATTCAAGTGATCTTCTTGCCCTGGAAAAGGAGACTCTGGGATTTTATGTTACCGGTCATCCTCTTGAGAAGTACAGAGATATAATTGCAAAATATGCAAATGCAACGTCATTAAATATAAATGAAATGAATGAAAAACAGACTGTCCGAATAGGGGGTACCATTCGCCCTGTCAAATTATTGACTACAAAAAAGGGCGATCAGATGGCATTTACAGCACTTGAAGATGTTTATGGAAGTGTGGAGGTGGTTGTCTTTCCCGAAGTTTATGCAAGGTCTCATCAGATTATTGCTGGTGAGGAGGTCGTAGTTGTTGAGGCAACGGTACAAAAGCGTGAAAACAGTGTCAAGCTGCTTGCAGACTCTATCATTCCAATGGACAGGGTAGAACAGGAGTGGACAGCCAGCATAATAATCAAAGTAAATGCTCTAATATTAAATAGTAACAGTGTGTCTACTGTAAATCAAAATAGTCCTGAGCTGGTAGTGAATGAGAACAATATGGATAGATATGAAACAGGTCTGTCTGGAGATGAACCTCTTCCTGTAAATTATAAAAGACCCTCGGCAGATGAAAAACACCTTGATAGATTAAAACAGATCATTGGCAGATATCCTGGAACCTGTAATGTGTTTCTGGATATCTCTGTTTCAGATAGTGCATCAGTGGTGGTTCAACTGCCTGATGAGAGCAGACTTACCCCTGACCCTGTACTGTTTCAGGAAGTCAATGCTCTTTTGGGTCAAGAATCCATTGAGACACGCTGTGCATCTGTAAAACAGAAGGAACAAAGAAAAAGCTGGCCATCTAAAAAAAATGGTACTGGTGTCTGATTAAAACTGAATTTACCGTGGATTACCTTGGAAATGCATTCAGGGATATTAACGGTTTAATTGCTTGGAGGTGTCCACACAACAGCCATGATTGTACACAACGGTCATGATTGTTTGAGTGATTGAACAGAAGTGAGTCAGGTATTAGCTAAATATTCAGGTATCAGCTAAAGTCATCAAGATCCAGATCATCAAAATCACTCAGATCCAGATCACCTAGTATATCATCAATATTGTCAAAATCACTGCCTTTATTCTTGTCAGTGTTTAGTGTATCTGTAGTGGATAAGATTGCTGCTCCTGCTGCAACAGAGGTACCTGTTATACCTGATGTGATTCCAGATGAAATTTTGCTTTTTATTGCTCCACGTGGTTTGTTGTTATCTCCAGTCACAGGAGAACTTATTTGTTCATTGGCAACAGATATGTTTTCAATATCATTCTGGAGACTACTACTTAAGGAGCCGCTTTTTTTTAGATTTGCCTTTTTTAACTGGCTGCTGGACGGGTTTAATAAAATCATGAAAATCACAAAACCAATCCCTGCAATATTGAGCATTGCAATGGTTATTCCGGTTAAATATATTGCGGCCATATTTCCCCCCTCTTAACAATGGATGGCTTGATTTGAAGCCATATGTATTATGTAATTATGTTGTTGTGTATAGGTATTTTTATATGAAAGTCTCAGTAATGATCTGTTTTTATAAAGACTTTCATGCTTCGTTGTGGCCGGTAGCCAAACCCCGCTCCGGCCGTGCCGATTATAAAAAAATACAAGAGATGATTGAATCATACAAGGGATATTAAATTTTTTAAAGGAAAATGAGCTATGGGATGGCTTGGAAAAATGGTGGGCGGCACTATTGGGTTTGTAATTGGAGGCCCTATTGGTGCAGTGGCAGGAGCTGCATTTGGTCATACTTTTGTTGATAAAAAGAGTGAAGAGTATCTCCTTGGTTCAGGAATATACCAGAGGCTTTCCTATGGTGAAGAGGCACAGCTGACCTTTTTTGTTGCAGCTTTTTCAATGCTTGCAAAAATTGCCAAAGTCGATGGCAGGGTTTCAGAAAAGGAGATTGAATCCATTGACTCTTTTATGCTCAACGATCTGCATTTGGACTCTCAGAGCCGACAGAGTGCTATCCATATTTTCCGACATGCCCTTAACTCTCCTGAAAGTTTTGAGGCTTTTGCAATGCAGTTTTACACAGCTTTTAGCAGTCAGCCCCGTATTATTGACCTGATGATGGATATCCTCTTCAGGGTCTCTGTTGCAGATGGCGGCATAGATCCAGCAGAAGAGCGTCTTCTTCTAAGTGCCGCAAGAATTTTCAATTATTCTCCTTCTGACTATGCAATGTTGAAATCAAGGTATATAAGAGAATCCAACAGGTTTTATGCGGTGCTTGAGTGCGATAAGACAGCTTCGGATGAGCAGATCAAAAAGCAGTACAGAAAATTAGCTTCCGAATACCATCCGGATAAAATTGCATCCAAAGGACTTCCAGAAGAGTTCAGCAAATTTGCAGCAGATAAGTTCAGAGAGATACAGGAGGCTTATGATAACATTAAAAAAGAGCGGAGTATAAAATAGTGCTTTGTTTGTAAAAAGCAGGACTTTATGGTTCGTGAAAAATGCAACTAAACACTCATGGTTGGAATTCAGCCACCCAGGCCATGAAAGCCATGATGTGTTTTCACGGTAAAGCACTTAAAGAGCATTGAGGACAGGATGTTTTCTAGATGACCACTATTTTTGTAAAACCCGTTCAAATTACTATTGAGATGAACAGTGGTGACACTGTTCACCAATCTCTTGAACGTGTCGGAATTAAAATTGAGACTCCCTGCGGAGGCAACGGTATATGTGGAGGATGCAGAATCTGGGCTGAAGAGCCGTATAGAATTGCCTCAACACCGCATGAAAATATCACTCTTGAGGAAGAGACAAAGGGTTTAAGGCTTGCTTGTATGGCCATCCCTAATGCAGATACGTCGATCCGCCTTGAGGAGAACTATGTGTATGACAACAAAGAACATAGTCATAACAGAGCAAATAATAAAAAGAGTCATATGAGAATCCTCTCTTCAGGTATGAACTTGAATACGGATTCTGATAGAACTATGAAAAATTCTGTGATCTCTTCTTCCATATCCCTACCTGTTGATAGCGTTGTATCCAGTCCAAAGGGGCTTGCCATTGATATTGGAACTACAACGCTTGTGATATCGCTTGTAAGCTTAACCACCGGCGAAATTTTAGCATCCTGTTCCAGCCTTAATCCTCAGGTGGTTCACGGTCATGATGTCTTAAGTCGAATCCAGTATGCATCAACATCAAAAGGGCTGGCCAAGATGACCAGTCTTATAAACAACAAGATTAATGAGCTTGTTGAACAGGCATGTCAGGAGTCAGGCTCAAAAAAAGATGAAATTATTGATGTAACCATTGGTGCCAATACCACCATGCTCCAGATTGCCGCTGCCATTGATCCAACCCCCCTTGGACATCTTCCGTTCAAGGTCGATATATCAAGTGCAACCACCTTTGCGGCAAGTCAGTTTGGGCTTGATGTCAATAGCAGTGCAAGAGTCTATCTGCCTCCTGTTATGCATGCCTTTGTAGGGTCAGATATCAGTGCAGGGCTTCTTCGATGTCCGGAATTTTTTGAAGATGATAAATCTGTTCTCTATCTTGATATGGGCACTAACGGAGAGATATGTCTCAATGTTAAGGGAAGACGGTTCACCACATCAACAGCCGCTGGACCTGCATTTGAAGGAATGGGAATTTCAAGCGGGATGAGAGCTACAGATGGTGCAGTGGAGCAAGTTGAGATTGATGCTAAAAACAGCAGCCTTATATTCCATGTAATTGGGGATGATGAGATAAAAGGGGTGTGCGGAAGCGGAATCGTGGATTTTATCGCGGCTCTTCTAACTACAGGATCTCTGGATCAATCTGGAAAGTTCAAATTTATTGAAGACAAATTTATTGAAGATGAACAATCTCAGCATATTAAATCTGAATGCTTGCAATTGATTGAAGATGAACAATTTCGGTTGGTTGAAGATGGAGAATTTCGTTTGGCTCAAGGTGAACATACGTTGTTGGTTGAACAAGCAAAATCTCAGTTAGTTAAAAAAGAGCAGGTTAAAGTTGTTAAAATCAACTCTCAGCTTGCATTCCGTTATGGAGAGGATATCTATCTGACGCAGAAGGATATTCGCCAGATTCAGTTAGCCAAGGGGGCGGTCAGAACCGGTGTGGATCTTATCCTTAAAAGAGGTGCCATAACGTGTGAAGAGCTTGACAAAATTTATATTGCAGGAGGGTTTGGAAACTTTCTTAATCCTGTTAACATGGAAAAAATAGGACTTTTGCCTGAACACTCTTCTGATAAGGTGGTTTTCTGTGGTAATGCGTGCATTGATGGCAGTATCATGCTTCTTGTAAACAAAAATTCCCGTACTTTTCTTGAAGGTGCTTTACATGATATGGAGCACCTTCAACTTGCGGACTCTCCGGAGTTCATGAATTGCTTTGTTAAGAACCTGAGTTTTATTTCGCAATCAAAAAATTAAAGCAACACTATTGAATTTTGAATGCTATATTGATATGCAAGATTTAGTAGAGAACTCGAGTAAAATCTTATCTCATTTTATTGCATGCTTTACTGCTTTTGAGGCAATATCGATTGATGCACAATTACTTTTTTTGAGTAAGGGATAGAACCATGAAACAACCTGAAATTGATTATTGGATTACATGTATGCTGGAGACATTCGGCAACGTATCAGACCTTAATATTACGGTAGGCAAGGCGTTGCAGGTTGAATCTTCAGGTCAGCTTACCGATATTCCGGTTGTGCCGGAGGTGTTGGAACTCACTCCGTTCCAGGCTGAAGTTTTCGCGTTGAATCTTATAGGCGGCGATCAGAGACTTCTTGAAGACCTTGTCACAAGGGGCTCCTGCGATCTATCATACTGGCTGGGCAACAAAGCCCGTTTCAGGGTAAATATCTTCAAGCAGAAGAATCATCTGACTACAATATTGAGAAAACTTGAGACAACAATACCAAGTATTGAGAAGCTTGGACTGCCTCCAATATTTTACAAAATGGCAGAAGAGAAGAACGGACTTATTCTTGTCACAGGCTCAACCGGTTCAGGCAAATCAACAACTTTGGCGGCACTGCTGAATCAGATAAATGAAAAAAAATCGATTCATATTGTAACTCTTGAAGACCCTGTTGAATTTGTTCACCCCCATAAAGAGGCAACCTTTAATCAGCGTGAACTTGGAAACGATTATGATTCCTTTGCAACAGGCCTTAGAGCAGCATTGCGTCAGGCACCCAAAGTGATACTTGTCGGTGAGATGCGTGACAGAGAAACAATGGAGATAGGACTTGCTGCTGCTGAAACTGGCCATCTGGTTGTAAGCACTTTGCATACTGTTGATGCAGGTCAGACAATAAACAGAATTCTTGGCATGTTTGATCAGGAGGAACAAGAGCAGATCAGAAACAGGCTTGCAGATACGGTTCGTTTCATTGTATGCCAGCGGCTTCTGCCTAAAAACGGAGGGGGAAGGGTAGCGGCACTTGAGATTATGGGGATGAACCTTAGGGTCAAGGATGTAATATTAAATGGTGAGTCTGAAGGCAAAACTTACAATGAGATAATAGCAGCCAGCACAGCATTTGGAATGCAGACCTTTGATCAACATATCCTCAATCTCTTCAAGGATGGATTTATCACTGAAGAGACTGCTTTTGCCTACTGTTCCCAGAAAAACGCTCTTTCAAGAGGTGTGGATATACTTAAAAGAAAAAGAGGCGAAAAAACCACTGATATTGATGGCCTTACAATCGATTGGAGAAAAGATGAAGAGAGTGAGACAGAAGATGCAGATGGCCAGGTAAAACCAGCCTGAACCTGAAGATGTATTTTCGCGACAAACCGGCACGGCCGGATCGGGTATTGGCTCTCGGCCACAACAAAGAATGAAAGTCATATAATCAAGGCTATTTAAAGAGACTTTCATATAAAAATTAAATTTATGAAATTTGAAAAGGATCTATATATATGATTTCAGAATGCCCAAATTGTAATCAGAATCTTCATTTTTCAGATGCCAACAGAGAGAGAGTGTTGATCGCTCTTGGTAAATTACCACAGGGTCAGACGCTCAAATTCAAATGTCCGATGTGCAGGGATGTTATTGAGTTAAACCCTGACGGATTGCCTGCCAACAGCGAATTGTCCGCCAATATTGCACCCGCGGTCAAAGCTGTTCAAAAATTTGCAAACACCATTGCTGTTCCTCCTCCTGCTCCACCAGAAGCACCGGATATCTCATGGCTTGTAAGTGGAGGAGAGATTGATTCTGATCTTGTTGATAATATCATGACAGCAATGGTAATCGTACCTGATGAATCCATGCGGAACAAAATATCAGAAATAATTAGAAAAGAGTCATATCAGATATACGTTCCCAAAAGCATAGATGAAGCAATAGAGAGCATACGTTTCAAAGATTATGCCATTATCGTCTATCACAGCCGTTATGAGGAGAGATCTCTTAACAGTCAGGACTTTCATAAATTCATGCAGCAGATGAGCATGAGTAAGAGACGATATATATTATATATTTTAGTGGGGCCTGAGTTCCATACTCTCTACGATCTGGAAGCTCTTGCAAACAGTGCCAATTTAGTTGTAAATGACAGTGAAGTACCATTTTTATCAACAATTCTGACCAAGCTCAAATCTGATTACCAGAAGCTATTCCGGCCATACTGTACAACACTTAAGGAACATGGAAAAAATTGATCTCTGGAAACAGACTCCGAAACCGTTAAAAAAAGGTGTCAAACACATGATGCTCATAAAGAATCTTTACTCCAATGCAGACAAGCACCACCCCTCCGATTATTTCCGCCTTTTTCCCTGTTCTGGCAGATGAACTAAAACGGTTTCCAATAACAAGTCCGATGATTGTGAATATAAGGGCAACCAGGCCAATTATAATAACAGGCAATATAATGGAAACTTTGAGTGCAGCCAGACTGAATCCGACAGCCAGAGCATCAATGCTTGTGGCAATTGAGAGCATGACAAGGCGTTTACCTCGGGTAGGGTCTGTGAATTTTTTGTCATCCTCATCTGTAAAAGCCTCTTTGACCATTCCTGCTCCAACCCATAAAAGCAGCAAAAAAGCTATCCAGTGGTCATACTGCTCAATCAGATTAACCACGGTCAATCCTGAGTACCATCCGATGACAGGCATGATTGCCTGAAAAAGACCAAAATGCCATGACAGTCTGAAAACATGCCTGCTGTTTAGATCTCGTATTTTAAATCCTGCTGTAACTGCAACTGCAAAAGCATCCATTGCAAGGGCAATTGCGATAAAAAGAATTGTAATAAAGTCCATGCTATCCTCAAAAACTTGTTTCAAATGTTAAAAAAATGAAAAGATTCTATTATGAAATTGGGTAAGGTTCAAGGAAATTTCATTTTTGAAAAATTTAGGTGTGAAGAGTCATTTCAAAAATTGATTGACATTGAACTTCACCTTCTTTATTGAACGTAAGTTTAGCGTAAACAT
>JADGBC010000240.1 GCA_015231705.1 Desulfamplus sp.
GCTCCTCATTAATATTTTGCAACTGTCTGGTTCGTTGTTCAACCCTTTTTTCGAGCTCTTTATTCATCATTTTGACTTTTTCATCTGCAATATACCTTTCGCTTTCATCTCTATATACGGCAACTATCTCCTTTGATGGCAGTCTAAAAATGGTATTATCGACCCATTGGGTGATTCTTTCATCTTTATATAATCTCATCGGGAGCTTTTCGGTTCTGCCGGTGCGGTAAACTTTACGAAGCGATTCAAGCATTCCCATCTCCTTTACTCCGGGAAACACTTTTGTTATTGGCTTACCGATGATCTGGAATTTTTTTACCTTGGACAGGGTCTGACCAGACTTATTAATATTAATAAAGACAAAATCATCACCTTCATCTTCATGTCGATATATTGCCACTCCATCATACATGTTTTCAAAAAGTGCTCTAAACCTGTCTTCATTTGCCCTGAGTGCCTTTTCTGAAAGTTTCTGCTCTGTGATATCATGTGTAAATCCTGTCGCACCTGTGCACTCACCATTTTCATTGAAACGCAGCTCCGCCTTTTCCCTGACCCATTTGACTCTGCCTTCAACCAGAAGACGATGTTCGATGTCGTAAATTTTTTGGCTCAATGCCTCTTTCCATTTACTGTGAACGTATTCTCTGTCCTCAGGGTGGACATAATTGAGAAAATCCTCATAGGCAAGTTTTTTACCTTTTGGAATCCCGAATATCTTGTAATTTTCATCTGACCAGATCAAAACATTGTTTTCTATATCAAGATCCCAGGAGCCTATGTGTGCTATATCCTGTGCTTTACTAAGAATCATCTGCTGTTGCAGCAGCTCTTCATAGTATGGTTTTTCAGGCATGACGATAATCCTTATTAATATGTTCTTGTTTCATGAAAGACTACAACTGTCTCCTTGTCGCGTTCAGATATCTGTCTTGCCACCTTCTCTGTAACTACTTCATAATTGTTATTCCATCTGACAATTGCCAACTGCCCGCAGCTTAACTGATTTATCATCTGTTCTGAGACAAATAATTTCTTTATCTTTGTCCCTACTGTAAAGTAATAGGGCTCACCACGATCATCCAGAGTCAATCTGTTGCTCTCTATTATCTGTTTTATCTGTGCTGATTTCTCACGTTGACGTAACTCTTCATTGCGTTGCCGGTTGAGCTCTCTGGTTCGCTCTTGATTGGCAAGCTGTTCCTGTCGTGCCTTGATGCTATCGTCAGAGGGGAGTTCTGTCTTTTTTTGCTGACGGCTTATGCGTTGCTCGTGCTTTGCCTTATTCAGTTGTTTTTTGTTGACCAGACCAGACTTTAGAAGTTGATCCTGAAACGGATTACCCATGTTGTTAACCTCTCCGTGAGCAGAAAGCGAAAGGTATATTGCAGATGAAAAAGTCAAAATGATGAATAAAGAGCTCGAAAAAAGGGTTGAACAACGAACCAGACAGTTGCAAAATATTAATGAGGAGCTTGAAGATTTTGTCTATTCAGTCTCTCATGATCTTCGTGCCCCTTTGCGTTCTGTCAGTGGTTTTGCTGAAATAATCAACCGAAGGCACAAAGCATGTCTCAATGAAGAGGGTCAACACTATTTTGAAAATATCATCAAGGCAGGCAAGCAGATGGGAGTGTTGATTGATGACCTGCTCAAATTTTCCCATTTATGACGCAACTCAATAAAATCAGAGCCTTTACCGCTTGATGATATCCTTAAAACAGTCTTGGAGACACTTGCAGACCAGATAAAAAATAAAAATGCAAGGGTCAATCTTCCTTTGCAGATGCCTGTTGTCAATGGTGATTTGACTCTTATGACTCACATTCTAATAAACATTATTGAAAATGCCTTAAAATACAGCAAAGAGAAAGAGCCTCCCCTGATCGATGTCAGTTTTGAAATCAAAGAGCAATACATTACAATTTCAATAGCTGACAACGGAATCGGTATTGAACCCGAATATCATCAAAAGATATTCAAAATCTTTCAAAGACTTCATGGTCAGGAGAAGTATCGTGGAACCGGTATCGGGCTTGCTGCTGTAAAAAAAGGGGTTCAGCTCATGGCAGGAGAGGTCTGGGTGGAATCACAACCAGGCTCAGGCAGTGTTTTTAAAATAAAATTGCCTGTATATTCAAAGTCGACACCTATCGATTCCTAAGTCTTGTCAACACAGTCTGAATCAGGATATTCAGGATGAAAGGATTTACAGGATAAACATCTTGTCCATCCTGTAAATCCTGGCCATCCTGATTCAGACAGATGGAGATTTGCCTGTAAATGATAGCAAGGTGTCGTTTTTGAGTTTTTCATAAAGTTCGGAAGCATCAATATTTTTTTGGCAGGTTTGAGCTATGAAAACTTCCTTGAATATAGGCATCTCATTAGCAATATAGGAAACACTTGTCAAGGTAGCTGAACTATTTGTCTGATCTGAAGATCAGATCCTTGTATCTTGAATTAAAAGTTTGTACTGTCAAGATTGAAAAGATGGTCAAGGTACAACGCTAAACCCTGCTTTGACAATGGCATCCTTTGCCAGATCTATTTTAGACGGATCATCTGTTTTGAAAAATGCTTTTTTCCCTTTAAGATCCACATTTATGCCAGAAAGGCCATTAATACTCTCCAGAGCTTTTTGAACCGTACCGGAGCAGTGTGAACAGCTCATCCCCTCAACATTAAGTGTGATTTCTTGTAAACTCATAATTTTTCTCCTTTAAGTTGGCATCCCTCATATCACCCCAAAAGTAGTTGACACTTGTAACTCCTTATGCCTGAGCGGTGCCGAAGCAAGGTCGGTCATTCAGGAGTAGTAGTTGACGAGCATTTAAAGGGACTATTTATAGTGCTCTATTTTTAGAATCAATGCTCTTTTGTGAAGCAAAAGATCGGCAGGCATCAACAAAAGTTCTTGCTGATACGCCAGCCATGCTTTCAAAATGGACGTGCAGATAACTTCCAAGGGTGTTGTCTATCTGATACCCGTTAAGTGAAATTTCCTGACCATCGCGACCTTCTGTA
>JADGBC010000241.1 GCA_015231705.1 Desulfamplus sp.
TCAACCAAGAAGAAGCAATTAGCTCTACCAGCATCAACCCCAATAGAGATATTAGACCTAATTCCTGAAGAGTGGCGAGAAGATGTAACTGGTGAGGCTAATAGAATCTTTAAACAATCTGATGCAGATACCCTTAGACTTTGTATTGAAAAGGTTGGAATATTATTTATAAAAGCATTAATTTTATTGCAAATTTAAGGTTTTTAGTTGAAAGACGATACTTGAATGCCATAAAAACTTCATTTCCTTTTTTATGATTTTTTTTCATATGGCTTTAGACAAAAGTTGGATGTTGGATATACACAGAAGCAATCTTTATAGGGTTCTCAGTCAACAATCTCTCCCCCTATTTTACATTTTAGAGGCGTTGTACAAAAATACCCAAATTTAATTGCTCATCTGAGGCGACATCTTTCCTGATACAGGGGGGACTTTACAACCCCATAAAGCAGCGATTCTCCTAAATCTCAAAATCAGGGTAAAGTTTTTTGACACATTCGGGGCAGATACCGTGGCTGAATTCTGCATCAGAACGATCTGCAATATAACGCTCAACCTGTTGCCAGAACCCTTTATCATCGCGGATATTTTTGCAATGTGCACATATAGGTATAAAACCTTTTAAGGTTTTAACTTCATCCAGTGCTTTTTTCAAAGATGTTATATCTTCCAGAATAATGATCGTTTCACCGAATTTACCGCTGATGTCGAGATTTTTTGAGAACTTTACACGATAAATCAAATAATGGTCATCATGCTGGATTGTCTTCTCAAAGACCATTGATTCACGGTTCTCCTGATGAAATCTCTCAACTTCATCATTTAGCCACGGCAGAAGTTCATCTAAATTGCAGCCACCAAAACAAGCGGCATCAATAACAGCTTCTTCTTGATCTATACACTGTTCAAGCTCCAGTTGTCTGTCCCTTGATAAACAATAATACTGCGACCCTGCTATTACATTCTTTTTGAAAAGTCTTGATGCTGCAAGATTCAGGCTGTCAACCTTCTGTGCACGATTTATGATAATCACTGGATTTGGGATACTTTCAAAAATCGTGAGATACCTGTTTTTCTCGTTAGTCATCAGACGGTTGTTAATCTGAAGCTCCTGCATCTTGTTATCACGTCCAGCCCCTGCCCATTCAACGCAAAAACCAATCTCTATTCTGTCAAATACTCTGTTGATGAAAAGTTCACACCAGTTATGATGGTCAGGATTCATATTTTTGTTATGGACAAGATCAATGTATGCCTGACGGTAATATTTCATTAACCCCAGAAACATGCTTAAACTTACGCCGCGTTCCCGATGCCTTTGGGCTTCAACTATACCGAACAGACACAACTCATCATCTGCTATATTCTCTTCAGGTGTAATTTCCGGAGGTTCAAGAGAAATATTCAATGCTTTGATAATAGAAGCAGAGAGACCCGATATTGATAGACGCCATGCCTCTTTCAAAGTTGATGTGTATGCAGCATATCCCTGTTTTTTGGCGTAATCAAGGATACGTTCCATCAGCCAGTCTTCATTTAATACCAGAATATCACCCAAAGGCGGTTTTGAGGATTTTTCCATGCTTGAAATATTACCGTTCATCTATATTTTCCTCCAACAAAGATACTTTATTCATATCCAGAACTTCACGTATTTTACTGGCAAAATCGTTAAGGACTATGGGTTTAGTAAGAACTCCTTTAATATATGACAGATTTTCCCTAAATGTGCAATTACACCCATATATAATATAAAATCTATCTGTTCGTAAATATTTTTTAAAGTTAAAACATTTACGTAACATTAATATCTATCAACATGACTAAATGACTACTCTAAAAAACACACTTGATATTTTTGCCATCTTCAAAGATAAGGTAGAGTAAAAATTATATTTTTCAAGAGTAAAGGCTAATTCATGAAAATTGACGCTCATATATTTGCACTTGTCCAGACTCTTGCAGCTTTTCTGCAATTTACTGCATTGTTTGATCAATACTGGGGAGCCAAAAACAGAAAAGGGATTGGCTGGTGGATGATGGGCAATGCATCATTGACACTTGGCTATCTCTGCAATTATCTGCGGGATATGTCATCTTTTGGATTACTCCTGATTGTTATCAGCAATGTTTTGTTTGTCTTAGGCATGGAGTTGATCTATGTCGGGGTAATGCGTTTTTTTGATAGGCAAGAACGGCGTGGATGGCTCATAGGGTTCTGTATTATCATAAGCCTGATAGCAGCTTATTTTACCTATATCAACAATGATCTGGGGTTTCGGCGTATTAATATCTCTATTGCCGTTGCCACAATGTCATTTTTTATCGTCCGTGCTATTTTCTTATACAAAACCGATTCTGTCAGGAGTTCAGCATATTTTCTGATTTGCGTTTTTATTGTCAATGGCTGTTTTTTTTCAGTACGTGCATTTACGCCTTTCTTGGGGACAATCGGAGAAATGTTCACCCTCTCTTTGATGCAGATTTCCACCTATCTGACGACACTGCTTACAACCTCATTGTGGACCATAGGGTTCATCTTGATGGACAATCAGCGTTTGAATACGGAGCGGAGTAACAAAAATCAACGTCCTGCAATAAGAGACCATGTTATGGCTGTAGTGATCTACCTGCTACTGGCACTTATCACCCAGTCACTGTTCAAGACCATCACTGTCTGGCCATCTGCTGGTCTGGTTTTAGCTGCATTTATGGTGCTTGGTGTGCATATTTGGCCAAGCATTGCGATAGGCACATTCCTTGGAGTGATTGCCTATTTTATTGAGATAGACCAGCCCCCCTTTTGTGCTGCAAATCTGGTTATTAATCTTACCACTGTGATCGGAAATACATCTGCCGGAGTGGTTGCCTTTCGGGTATGCGGACGAGTTGATAGTCTGGTAAACTCATTCGGCAAATATAAATGGATCATCAATAGATTTCTCGTCTCTGTGTTTATCTTCGGAATTGTTTCCGCAATCCCCGGTGT
>JADGBC010000242.1 GCA_015231705.1 Desulfamplus sp.
CTTGTGACTAAAATCTTAGACAGTGATTTAGATGATCTTTCTGCTCTTATTGAGGATGAGTTGGATCATTCATCCAAGAGCACTAAAGATAACGAAATAGATGGATCCAACAAGCTCGATGATCTTTCTGCTCTTATTGATGATGATCAAAATGAAAAACTTGTGACTGAAATCTTAGACAGTGATTTAGATGATCTTTCTGCTCTTATTGAGGATGAGTTGGATCATTCATCCAAGAGCACTAAAGATAACGAAATAGATGGATCCAACAAGCTCGATGACCTTTTTGCTCTTATTGATGATGATCAAAATGAAAAACTTGTGCCTGAAATCTTAGACAGTGATCTAGATGATCTTTCTGCTCTTATTGAGGATGAGTTGGATCATTCATCCAAAAGCACTAAAGATAACGAAATAGATGGATCCAACAAGCTCGATGACCTTTTTGCTCTTATTGATGATGATCAAAATGAAAAACTTGTGCCTGAAATCTTAGACAGTGATCTAGACGATCTTCTATCACTTATTGGTGATGACACACCTGAAATCATGTCGCAAAATCTGTTAGATAAAGAAAACTTGGACAATGATATTGTAGATGATCTTTCAGCTCTTATTGATGAGAACACAAATGACCCATATCTAAACAATGTAGATAACGACATTGATGACCTTTCAGCTATAATTGGTGATGACACGCAGGATCTGACAGCAAATAATATGTCAGACCCAAATACCATTGATGATGATATAATGGATGATCTTTCAGCTATAATTGAAGAAGATAATAAGCCTCAGCCACCTAAAATTCATAAACCTCGAGCATCACTGGAAGATAACTTTGAACAATACAAAGCTGAAGTTATTAATATTATTATAAAACTAAGAAAAGAGGGGCATACTGTGGATGAAGCTACTGAATTGCTAAACAGCGAAGGTATTAAAACATTATCTGGAAAAGAGAGATGGACTATCAAGATGATTGCAAAAATATATACATTTATAGAAACTGCTGAGAAGTAGTTTTTTTTCAATTAACCATAATAATATAGCTGCGTAGATTATAGAAAAAGCTATAAATTATACTGTAAAAAGCAGAAGGGACTAAAATGGGAAAACATATGGATGGAAAACTAACTGAAAGAGATGGCAAGTATCTTACTTTTTCCCTTGCTGGTGAAGAGTACGGTATAGGTATACTGCAGGTAAAAGAGATCATTGGAATGATGCCAATAACATCAGTACCCAGAACTCCTGATTTTGTTAAAGGTGTCATTAATTTAAGAGGCAAAGTGATACCCGTAATAGATCTACGACTTAGATTTTCAATAGCCGAGAGCCAATATACAGAAAGAACCTGTATTATTGTTGTTGAAATAACGACAGATTATGGAGAAATGGTTATAGGAATTGTTGTGGATGCTGTATCTGAGGTTCTTACTATAAAGGAAGAACATATTGAAGCCCCCCCTTCATTTGGCATAAACCTTGATTCAGAATATATACTCGGAATGGCAAAGTTGGAAGGCGGTGTTAAAATCCTGCTTGATATTGACAAAGTGCTCTCATCAAAGGAGATATCTCTACTTGAACAAAACAGATAGCAGCTTCGAGATAATTTGGGGTTGTAAAACCTATCAATTGATAGGAATCAGTTCATGTTTCCTGAACGATATCCCGCAAGATCCAGTGCAACAAATCTAAACCCTTGCGTTGTAAAAAAAGATGTGATTTTGTTACACATATCATGTTGTGCCATCTGTGAAATAAAATGATTTGGGCACTCTATCCTTGCCATATTGCTGTGGCAACGCACTCGAACTCCATAAAATCCAAGCTGAATCAAAAAATATTCGCAGCACTCAATCCTGTTGAGTTTTTCAACTGTAATGGTTTCTCCATATGGAATACGGGTGGCAAGGCATGATTGAGACGGCATATCCCAAGTGCAAAGACCCATTGCTTTTGATGCGATCCTAATATCACTTTTGGTCAATTGAGCCTCAACCAAAGGAGAAAAAATACCCATCTCTTCTGCAGCTTTAAGACCAGGTCGATAATCGTTAAGGTCATCCATATTAGCTCCATGAGCAAGAATATCAAATCCAAGTTCTTTTGCTTTTATTCTTAACGCCTCAAACAATTTTTGTTTGCAGAAATAGCATCTTTCTATGGAGTTGACGACTATTGTGGGGTCAATCATAACATCAACTTCAACCAAAACTTGTTTGATACCAATAGTTTCTGCAATATCAAGGGACATAGTCAAATCATACTGCGACTGGAAACGGGAAACCGCAGTCAGAGCAACAACTTCATCACCACAAACCTTTTTAGCTGCTGCTGCAAGGAAGGTGCTGTCAACTCCGCCGGAAAATGCAATGGCAAAAGTTTTACGATTTTTCAGTATTGCATGCAATCTACTAATCATGAGAAAAAGCCAATTAACAAAGTGTTTACAAGAAAACAATTATTGTATATATGTTTTATGCAAATTTTAATTATATTTAAATAATTTATCTGAAACAAGCTGTCAAGTTCCGCAAGTGGAACTTTTCAATTAATGGCCACTGCATGATACGACTGCTAAGAAATTATCATTTATAAAGGGGAAACATGGCACCAACAAAGAAAAAAAATACCAGAAAAAAAAATGTAGCAAATGAAAATGATGAAAAAAAGAAAAATGAAAAAACAACAGCCAAATCCAAAGCTCCAAATAAAGAATCTATTAAAGAATCAGAGAAAACAAAATCTTCAATTCTAAAAGATGACACAGCAGAACAAATAGCAGAAGAGAAGAGGCTTGCTGAAGAGGCAAAAATAGCAGAAGAGAAGAGGCTGGCTGAAGAGGCAAAAATAGCCGAAGAGAAGAGGCTGGCTGAAGAGGCAAGAATAGCCGAAGAGAAGAGGCTGGCTGAAGAGGCAAGAATAGCCGAAGAGAAGAGGCTGGCTGAAGAGGCAAAAATAGCCGAAGAGAAGAGGCTG
>JADGBC010000243.1 GCA_015231705.1 Desulfamplus sp.
TTATTGGGATATTATAGATGACTTTTTAGATAGGCTGAATAGATGGGGGGAAAAAGAGATACAAGCGGGTTATTGTTTATCTGGTGATGGTTATGACTTTGACAATCAGATTAAAAAAGTTTTTCCAGATGCTGATTTAGATAAAATATGGAAGCTGTTTCAAGAAAAGGCAGAGCCGATTGAAGAAGCTGTATTCAAAGAATTTAAAGTAAGTGATGAGTTCAAATGGTGGAAGCTGAATCAGAAGTTAAGAAAAGAAATTGATAGGCTCAAAAAGCAGGAAGAACAGGCAAAGCAGAGACAGGAACAGCAGGCAAACTATAAACAGCAATTTAAACAGCAGACCTATCAAGATACTTTTGTATCAACCTCATCACCAGCGATTACTCTATCTCAAGCAGAGGCAACCCTCATTGAGAAATGTTATAAGGCAATGGCGGTTCAGGTTCACCCTGATAAAGGTGGAAGTGTTGAGGATATGCAACTTCTAAATAGTCTAAGGGATAGAGTAAAAAAATGTGTAGGTGCGACTTAAATTGAGATTCACCTACAGAGAAAAAAAAGGGTCTTTACAATCAAAGACCCTTTGGAAATGGCGGTCTGCCTTAACCAGTGCTACACAAGAAGTGTCCCCCGATAATACGCCCGAAATCGCCAGCAGTGTGCCATCTCTTGAAACGCCACCAGTCAGTGTCAATGCTACACAAGAAGTGTCCGTTGGCAATACGTCCGAAACCGCCGCTGATGTTGAATCTCTTGAAAGTGCAACTACTGTCAGTCCACCTTCTGAAAATAAGATAACAAAGGACTCTGTATCAGTCAAGCCAGCTCCAAAACTCAACCATTAAAAGTTATTTGAAAAGAAAAAGGCTCTTGACTTATCGCTGACAAAAGCAACGGGTCAAGAGCCTTCTTTAGAGAATCAAAAATTCTCTAACTCAACATTAATATCAGATAATGATGGTGTCAATCAGCATCAACAATTAATAGCTAATTGAAAGCAGAGACCTTCTATTATTTGATGTTGCAATTCATTATCTGCAATCTCACCAATTTTCTTTGTAAGGCGGATTTTATCAAGAGTTCTAATTTGATGACACAAAATAATAGAATCTTTTGTCAAACCACTTGAAGATGGAGTTAATAAAATTTCATTGGGATATATTCTTCTATTCTGTTTCTTTGAAGTAATAGGCAAAACATTTACCACAGGCAGAATAAATATCAACTCCATGTTTATTTAGGTCGTGAAGAATATTCTCTTGAATCATCAGGTCTCTTGCAAGTCTATCAACTCTTTCGATGAGAACTACCTTTACTTGATTATCAGCATCAGCATTTTCAATATTAGATTCAAGGTCAAGCATCATATCGGTTAAAGCTGGTCTATCAATCAAAGTTCCAGATACACCTTCTTCACGATATACTTTTACTATCTCATAACCATTTGCCTTAGCATAATCAGCAATTGCCTTTTCCTGTCTCGCAAAACCATCACCATCAATCTGACCTTTGCCTGAAACTCTGATATATCCATAAGCCTTTTTCATTGTTGACCTCCTAAGTTGTAAGTTGATTATGAAAAACATATTTTGCTTAACTTAACTCAACTTATAACCCCACCTATTTTCAGAGTCAACAAAAAGTTTCTTTTTCTGTAGAAATAAACACTAAATATAGGCTATATCCTTGACTGTAAAGGCTTTAGAACATAGATATTTATTGTAACCATTATTGTTTAGCAAGCATATCTGAAAATTTATCTGTAGCAGTTATTTTTTCGCCAGTTCCAACTACCTCACACCAGACTTTTATCCGTTCTCCATTGTGTTTCAATTTTTCTAATAATGGACGTATTTGGCGTTCATTTTTGGGTAAAATTGGCTCAGAAAAGTGTCCCAATTCACCGTTTTGGGACACTTTTTGTGACATGGTTTTTTCAGCAATTTGTATAAATTCTGCTGATTTTATTAACTGTTGTCCACGTCTTGGATTATATCCCCACCTATCTTCAAGATACTTTTCAAACGTTCCGTATTGTTGGGGATAAACCTTGTTTTGTAGGTGAAAGTCATTTTAAGATTCACCTACAAAATATCTGCTTATTCTCTTCAACATTAGAATCCATAACCTAATGGTTTTTGTGGCTCTCCCCATTGCGGAACTACTGTGTCAACTTTTGGCAATACATACGCCATGAGCTTTACTATTAACTCTATCCTGTCCTTTGGCTCTAATGTAGATAGCTGTTCTGGTAAAGTCTCAAGCTCATTTGCAATGATAGACTTCAACGTCTCCCTAAGCTCCTTAGTTATCTTATTTGGTGTGCCTTTAGGTCTGCCATTTGGATTATTTGTCTGTCCTTTAGAAAGTCCTCTTGCCATTTTACCAAGCCTCCCCTCTCTCTTTCATATTTTGTATAATATTGTTTTCTTCAAAATCCCCACGAGATATTGCTAACTTTTCACTGGCTCTTAATCGCCTACCAAAAGGTAAAGCCTCATTCATAAAGATAGCACTCCATTCTACCTGTTTCTGATATAGCTCCTCTGGTGTCATTGCTTTAAGCTGCTGCTTAAAACTCTTTCGTGGCTTCTTTGCTGTCATTATATCACCCCTTTAATATTCTGCTCTTCATAAACTCTTGCTCTAACTTTACCTGAATGTTTTAGCACTCCTATTTCACTATCAACAAAATCAACTATCAAAGCATATTCTTTATTTGCTGATGGTCTCAATATCCTACCTACCATTTGAATTACTGCACCCCTTTTAAAGGCTGGATTTATGACGTTGCTCAAAGAATGTCAGTGCCGTTAGAC
The DNA here is from genome assembly GCA_015231705.1 of Desulfamplus sp. Lineage (GTDB taxonomy): Bacteria > Desulfobacterota > Desulfobacteria > Desulfobacterales > Desulfobacteraceae > Desulfamplus. The sequence continues at coordinate 2,823 of JADGBC010000243.1, forward strand.
TTTCCGTTCGTCTCAACAATCATAACAGCAAGCTCTATCATTGGCACTGGTGCAACAGTAAGACCTAAAAAATACGATGATTGGACAGTTATACCGAATCTATGGGGTGGGATTATAGGAGACCCCTCTGTTATGAAATCA
>JADGBC010000244.1:0-2391 GCA_015231705.1 Desulfamplus sp.
ATAAGAATGGCGTAAAACCCCTATCCCTTTAGGGTAGTAGAAGTAAGCCATCGGTTTATGTGAAAGTCTCTTGAAATAGCAGTAATTATGCGACTTTCATTCTTCATTGTGGCCAAGAGCAATACCTCGCTCCGGCCGTGCCGGTTATTGAAAGCATTCATTGGATGGAAGGGCAAATAAAATTCTGAAAACAGACCCTTTTCCTTTTTGACTTGTCACATCAATTGAAGCACTGTGGCTATCTAATATCCCTTGTACAACACTGAGTCCAAGCCCTGTACCTTGATCTAAGGATTTTGTAGTAAAAAAAGGTATGAAAATCTGCCTCAGTGTATCCTGGTCCATGCCTATGCCGCTATCTTTAACAATCAGAAATAGGTGCTCTTTCTCCTCGTATGTTGTTATTTCAAGCGTCCCACCCTGGGGCATGGCGTGGAGTGCGTTCATTATAAGGTTCATCATGATCTGTATGAAGTGAGATGGATCAAATGAGAAGAGAGACGGGTTGTCATGATAATTTCGTATTACCGTTACATGGTTTTTATTGCACATGGATTCCATGAACTCAAGAATATTTTCCAGGTGTATCCTGATGTCAAGCAACTCTGTTCTGGGGGGCATCTGTCGGCTGAAAAACATAAGTTTTCTAATAACCTCCCTGGCATGGAGAGTTATCTGTATTATACGGTTCAGATCCTGGTTGACCTGCACCGGAAGGTCTTGAGTTTTTGCTGCAAGCTGGGCATATCCTAAAATATTGCCAAGCGGATTGTTCAGCTCATGGGCAATGCCTGCCGCAAGTTCGCCTGTTTTTGCAAGTCTGTCTGAGTGGTTGAGCTTTGTCATGAGGCGTGCCTCTTTTTCCTCCAACTCTTTTTTTTCCATGATGACTGCAATATGTCGTGCAACTGTTCGGACAAGGTTTTGCTCTTCGCTATTAAACTCTATTTTACCGTAAAAATACCCCTCATGATTTTCATGATTGGGGGGGGCCGTTGAATTAAGCCGTGACCATGAAGGTTTAGTACCTTGTGATATATCCTTTATAGCGTAGTCCTTTATATCTGTGTCTGGTAAAAAACTCTGGAACAGTTCAACTTTTCCACGCTGGATACCATTTACAAAAATTCGTTCCGACAGGCTTGCTATGATATTTACTTGAGTACCCATGGCGTGAGGGGTACAGGACTCATCTTGCAAAATCTTGTTGCTGCATATGCTGTCGTTGTCTGTTGATATTGTACACCATGTAAATTCAGGGTATTGAAAGCCCTGGGGAACAAGTTGTGCTATTCTTTGTATCTTTGCGTCAAATGACATCTTAGCATTTCCCATTGTCTGGGCGATGCCGTAAAGAGAGAACAATGCTCTGTTTTTTGCCATAAGTTCGGCATGCTCTTTCATTTTTCTCCTGTTATGACTTATCAGAAAATCGCAACTCCACAAAAAAAATGGGAACAAGCAGTATCCACCTGTCCCCTACCTGTCCCCATTTTACCCTCTTCGGTTAATCCTTGCCAATAGGCAAATCAGGCAATTCTTATAAATTCAATAATGATCACGGCATTGAGCTATAAAAAGAGTGTCATCACTAAAAGAATATACTAAACGGTGTTGTGCATTTATTCGCCTCGACCAAAAGCCTGATAACTGGTGTTTTAGTGGTTCAGGCTTTCCAATACCTGTAAATGGCTCTCTCTCAATATCTTTTATCAATTGATTAATACGTTTTAAAAGCGTCCGGTCAGTAGATTGCCAGTAAAGATAATCTTCCCACCCTTTTGTAGAAAATTTAATCATCATATATCAATTCTCTCTCTACTCCACCGCCGTTACGCAACTCTTCAACTGATTCAAGAAGACGCTGTGCTCCAGTCTTGTTTCTTAAAAGATAAGCTGTCTCTTCAAGGCTTTGGTAATCTTCAAGAGAGATAATTACAACATGGTTTCCATGTTGATGAGTTACCACAACAGGAACATGATCTTCATTTACTAATTTCATCACATCAGAAAGATGGTTACGTGCATAGGTATATGTTAGTGCGTTCATTTTAATATCTCCTTTATAACTATTTTATTACTCAGGAATTTCAATCCAACGATAATTGCAGCGAAGCTGCCTATGTTCGATCACCATGTAATTCCAAAAATCCTTTGCCAATCCATATCACAGATTAACCTGATTACACAGATTCCAGATTTTTAATCCATGAAATCCCTTAATCGTGGCAATCTGTGATTTATGACAACATCTATAGTCCGAAATATAAACGATTACTTAACACAGCTTACAAACACACTTGCCAATATAACAGGATCATTTGTAATCAGAGGTAGATTTAAATAACGTGCTGTTCCAGCAATTAACCTGTCATGTAATTCAGGTATGTC
>JADGBC010000244.1:2422-2941 GCA_015231705.1 Desulfamplus sp.
TAGTTTTTCTTCTCTGTAATTTACAGAATCTTCAAATATGGTCTTTATTGTCTTTATTGATACAAGAATCCGCTGCTTTTCATAAAGATAACCTATTTCAAAAAGAACAGCAGATGGGATAATAATAATGTTCTCTCCATAATCAGCTTTTTGAAAATATCATCCACAACATCATTAATAACTTTTCTCCCATTAAAGAATTTTATTAATGCCTGTGTATCTGTAACATATTTGTTCATATATTATTCTCAAATTTCTCAAGTATATGTGTTGATGAACTCCTTTGCAGTTCTTTTAAATCCTGTTCAAGTTTATCGTAATCAACATCAAAATCTTTGAAAAGCCCGCCTAATTTTCTGATTTTATTCTTATTTTCCAAAAACAACACTAATACTTGAACTGGTTTATGAAATTGAGGCTTCTCAATAAGTTCTATATTACCATTTTTATAAATGCCTTCTACAGCGTAATTCATAAAATACCTCCCTGTATTTAGCAGAATCAGGTTAATCGTCTGAA
>JADGBC010000245.1 GCA_015231705.1 Desulfamplus sp.
AAGTTTAAGCACAAAGGTGCGGGAAACGCTGGAAAAGTGATTTTATACAATGAAAGACAATCTTTTTTACCACGGAAAATATATTCTGATTTTCATAATTCGAGGTTGCCATGAAAACGAATTCTAAATTTAATAATTCGGAGTTGCCACGCAACTGCAATGAATGTTTAATCAGATATTTATTATCTTTTATATTAACTTTGAACCTGACTGTCTCAGCTTATGCAGACAAAAGTAATATTTTAGGCACTAATGCAACAAGAACAGCATCTAAAACCTATCCAAAAGCTGAATCTCTTAAAAAGGTTGAATCTCTTAAAATCGGTTGGCTGGGATATATTCTTGGTAGAGAACTCAACAGCTCACAAAAGGATACTGCCCGCAAAAACAAGATTACCTCATCAACCTCGAAAGATTCAACTGCCACACCTTCAGGGGCTGGAACCTATAAATTCAGAGACAAAGATCTCAACATTGTAGCAGACAGCAAAACAGACCGTGTACTGATTATATTTCAAAATGTTGAGAGAGCCTCTCAGCAGCAGGTCAGGAATATGATAGGTTCTCTGGTGACGGTATTTCATGATCCAACTCTATCCGCCCATGACAAAGTCGTCTATTGGGTATATGGAGACAGAGGAAAATACAGCAGTGCTCAATTTGAAGATGCAAAAACCAGACAGGAAACACTATCCATTATTGCCACGGTAAAGCTGCAAAGTGAGATTCCAATTATGGAGAAGGATCAGGAAAAAACCTCAGGCAGAGTTTACTACATTATAAGCTCTGAGCTGCTTTTAAAACAGCTGAATCTGGAGTGAAAAAATTTTTATAATCAAACGCCAACTTCAACTTGCCTGCCCCCTTACAAGTACCTGTAAAAATTTTATCTTTACCCACCTTAGTTTGCTATATAACCGGCACGGCCGGAGCTTAAGTATTGCCTCTCGGCCACAACTAAGAATGAAAGTCATATAATCACGGCTATTTAAAGAGCCTTTCACATAAAGCTCCTGTAAAGAGCCTGTGTTCCATCGTACTCAAAACCATTTTTTGCAAGTTTATCATAAAGAGATTTCGCAAGTGCAAGTCCAGGCGTATCAAGCCCCATCTCCTTTGCCGATTCAATGGCAATACCCATATCCTTTATAAAATGCTTCACATAAAATCCAGGAGCAAAATCGCCTTTTATGATTCTTGGCCCAAGGTTGTTCAATGTCCAGCTTCCAGCAGCACCGCTTCCAATGCTTTTTAGTACAGTTTCAGGATCAAGCCCAGATTTTACCGTGTATGCAAGAGATTCACAAACACCTATCATCCCTGCAGCAATTGCGATCTGATTGGCCATTTTGGTGTGCTGGCCACAACCTGCACCTCCCTGAAGCCAGATATTTTTCCCCATTACTTCAAAAACAGGCATGGCCGCCTCAAAGATATTACGATCTCCTCCAACCATTATTGAAAGAGTGGCATTCCTTGCCCCGATATCTCCGCCAGATACTGGTGCATCAAGAGCATGAAGGGAGTGCCTTGCGGCATATTCATATATTTTGACAGCAAGTGCAGGACTTGATGTTGTCATGTCAACAAGAATGGTTCCATGTGCTGCATTTTCAATAATTCCACCCTGTTGAAGGTAAATACTCTCAACATCTGCAGGAAAACCCACCATTGTGATAATAAGATGGCATTTTGAGGCAAGTGAGGCTATTGTCTCCTCCCATACAGCCCCCCTATCACAAATTGAATCTGCCTTTGATCTGGTACGGTTGTAAACATGAACTTGATATCCTGCATCGATAATATGCCCTGCCATGCTGCTACCCATTACACCTGTGCCAATAAAACCAATTATAGTACGCTGTGGTGCTATATCCATTTTTCGTATCCTTTTAGTTTTTATGGTCTAGTTAAACTTTTATGGTCTCGCTAAACCTTCATGGCCATTATACGGCCACCCCGAATTATGAAAATCAGGGGGTATTTTCATGGTAAAAAAAAGACTTTTGAATTTGAGTTATATCACTATAGTTTTGATTGTCAAAGCAACCTGTTTTTACTGTTGACAACCTGCCACACTGTAGTATTTTTATTGCCTGAGCTGAACCTGTTAAATAACAGGACTGACCAAGAACATAAGCGGCTTTGCCGCAATTAATGTTGGATTGAAATTCCTGAGTAATTAAATAACCGGCAAATTCATGACAGATCATGGCTCAGACAAGAGCTGATAAATTATATTATTTTAAGGAGAAAAAATATGTGGGAATACAATGAGAAAGTCAAGGATCATTTCCTCAATCCAAGAAATGTAGGGGAGATGAAAGATGCAAATGCGATTGGAGAAACAGGCTCACTTTCATGTGGTGACGCTCTGAAACTTTTCTTAAAAATCAATAAAACAAATAGAATCGTTGACGCAAGTTTCATGACGTTTGGCTGTGCCAGTGCGGTTGCATCATCTTCTGCACTTACCGAAATAGTCAAAGGAATGACTCTTGAGGATGCTGAAAAACTTACCAATGATGATATTGCCGACTATCTTGGCGGGCTACCCAAAGAAAAAATGCACTGCTCTGTGATGGGTCAGGATGCACTACGCAAGGCTATCCGTTCATATAAAGGAATCGAGATCCTTGCAAAACCCGGCGATACTGTTTGTGAGTGCTTCGGTGTTACTGACCTTGAGATCATTGAAACTGTAAAGCAGAACAATCTTAAATCTGCAGAAGATGTCACCTTTTATGTAAAAGCTGGCGGCGGTTGTGGAAAATGTGTTGAAAAAATAGAGGAAATAGTTGAATCTGTCCTTGCAAAAGCATAAAACCTTTTAACCTTGCGACAGCATAAACCTGAAAAATCAACCACCCGCACATCTAGCTGCCATATCATACAAAAGGAGAAAAAAATAAAATGAATATTGTATA
>JADGBC010000246.1 GCA_015231705.1 Desulfamplus sp.
AAATATGGCATGACAAAGGAGCATGAATCACAAAAAAACGATGCAGGAGATAATTATTATGATGCAGACAAAGGCCGCAATACTATTCAGGAGAACCGAGATGTTTTTCTCGACGAGTTGAAAAGTAAAATTACCGCTATTGACCTTAATGAAGCAGCAAAAAGAACCGGAGGTATATTTGACGGCAAAAGACTTGTCTTCAAAATTTTAGGAAAGGATTTCAGCGTTGATCAAGAGGGAAAAATCTACACCGGAATTCATGTAAATCCCTGGATTGTACTCCCAGCGTTCAGTTACATTCTGAATGGACAAGGTTTTGCCCCCTCTGGCAAATGGGTATCGTTTCGTGAACTCAAAGATGGCAAAGAGAGATATCCTCTGTTTAAACAAAGATGCGAAATCCCGATGAAACAGGTGGCAGACACCTACACAGAGCTTTTTGACAATATAGTGTCTGTATTGAACGGCAGGGAGGTTGCAAAAGAGTTTCAGTCTGATATCTCTGTGGTCATGCCTGTAATGCCAAAAGTTCCAATTATGATCTGCTACTGGACTGCCACAGAGGGGCTTGGATCAAACCTTAATATATATTTTGATGAAACTGCTGACCGCAATCTGGATATTGGGTCCATATTTTCACTTGGTGCGGGACTCACCCAGATGTTTACCAGAATGTCGATTACTCATGGTGGCGGTTCCAGATGAAAAATATATTTAACGGTAAATGTTCATAACCGGCTTTCCGACACCCCCAATAACCGGCACGGCCGGAGCGAGGTATTGGCTCTCTGCCACAACGAACAATGAAAGTCACATAAGCACAGCTATTTAAAGAGACTTTCACATAAATAAAAATGAGACCGTGTATTTTCATGGTAAAGATTTAAATCTTACGAAGTACGCCCAGAGTCTCTGTCATGTCAAGAGGTTCATAGAGTCCTGATTCAAGAGCATGTTCGTAAACCTGGCGAGGAGCCTGCCCCCCTTGTGACGGATCCATGAAAATATCGTGAATAACAAGATAGCCTCCTGCCATGATGTGCTTTGACCATGTCGCATAGTCATTCATGGCAGCCTCAAACGAGTGCCCTCCATCAATAAAAAGCATTGCAATGGGAGTTGCCCACATTCTGCCGGCAACCTCTGACGAGGCTACTATCGGCACCACACTATCTGCAAGACCTGCCCGCTCAAGCGTATTTTGGAAAAATTTGAAGGTATTTATCCTCTTTAGTTCTGGATCATAAAGCTCTGGATCAAAATATTCCTGATCCGGCTGCTGCTCTTCTGAACCTGTATGATGATCCACAGAGTAGAGGATTGAATGGTTCTGTCTGCATGCAGTTCCTATGAAATAGGCTGATTTTCCGCAGTAACTGCCGATCTCTAAACATGGTCCCAACTTTGATACTTCAAGTGATACCTTATGGAGGCGAACTGCCTCATTGTCAGCCATGAATCCCTTAATGGTTCTGCTGAATTCAAAATCAATTGTTGTCATTTTTTATAAAATCTCCGGTAGTGTTCATATTCCTGTTTTTACTTGTTCAGGAATTTTAATATAACATTAATTACGTAAAACCTGCATACATTCTTGACCAGGCATTGCAATCCCTTAATAATTGCAACAAAGCTGCCTATGTTCAAAAAACGTTCTCCAAAAAAATTGCTTTTTATCAGAATCTTCAATAATATCAAGCTATTTTTCCAGATACTCTAAATCAGATAACATACATGGCAGATTATCCTGCCACCATGAAGAATGAAAGTCACACAAAACTTGATGGTCTCGTAAAAAGTCCGAAACAGGTATTTTTGCTGTCATAACTATTTGATTTTATTAGACACAGGTTTTAGTAAATCGACTTTTTACGAGGTCATCAACCTTGAATAAACAATTTTTCTTGACTGGGCAGCACCTCTACTTCAAAATACAAATTATATTGTTGATTTGTCGGGTTTAAACTTCTCAAAATAGATTGATTTGAATCGTAGCCAACTTTTTAATGATCTCATCACCATAAAAGCCTGGAACCAAGTTACAGGAAAATACGGTTTTAATTAATGTAAATTAATGCGTTATCAGTCGCTGAAAAACAAGGAGTGCTGATATGATCAAACGAATATTTTTAACCGACATTGAGCAGTTGAATTTTCTTAAAAAAAGAATATGCTACTCTGAAATTTGAATCATACAAAAGGGGAATTCAATGCTCGATATAAAACGTTTGGATCATTTTGGTTTGGTAGCTGGTACAATAAAAGATTTAAAGATAGTTGAGTTAATCGATAGTCATTTTGAAAATGATGCTAAAGAGCATATCTCCACGGGCGAAGCCATTGCAGGGATGATAATCAATGGATTAGGCTTTACTCAGCTACCAATGTCATTGACGCCAAAGTTTTTGAAAACAAGCCTCTGGATATCCTTTTTCGAGAAGGTATAGAAGCGTCTCATTTTAACAGGTTCAAGCTGGGAAGAGCTCTTGATGATGTTCATGGTTATGGCATTGAAGCACTGTTTTCAAAAATAGCTCTTAATGTATGCGAGCAGGAAGGGGTAAATATGGATTACAGCCACCTGGACACCTCTTCTTTTTCTCTTACCGGTGAGTACATCCCAGACACTGATGAAAATGCAATCCTGATTACGCATGGTTATTCCAAAGATCATCGCCCTGATTTGAAACAGGCCGTGCTTGAGCTTGTTGTCACACAGGATGGGGCAATCCCGTTTATCTGTCAATGCCATGATGGTAATGCATCCGATAATACTGTTTTCAAAGATCGGGTTGCCGGTTTTGTCGAGCAGATTAAAGATGGTAGTCAACCGACATGTATTGTTATGGATTCAAAGG
>JADGBC010000247.1:0-2312 GCA_015231705.1 Desulfamplus sp.
AGGATCAACAATCGCGATAACACGGACAATACAACCATCACCGCCAGTCCAACGCCAGGGAAAGGCCATGAAAAAGCACCGTTTGCCAGTAACCTTGTCAAGATCTCCGCCTATATTTTCAATGCCAGGGATTCCGCCTTTGACCATAAGGGTTTTGTGGCCGGCTTCCCAGTCAGGGAAATCTGCCTTGGCATCACGACCTGTAAAGGCTTTGTACTCCTCAATCAGATGCGGCTGTGTCGGCCCAAGTCCATGGTCAACAAGTTTTGTGGCAATTGGATGGTCGTTGGCCTGATGGCTGTAACCTACAAGTTTGACCTTTTTGTCCACAAGCCACTGTGCACCTTCACGGTAAATGCCGCAGCCATAGGCAAAATACTCGTCTGTATCTGCCCATTTGTGATGAAACCCGGTGTTGATCATGACAATATCTCCCTCCTCAATTTTGGGGTGGGCATTTTCAAGATCTTCGGCAGTGATAACACCCCATTTACCTTTGGGAATTGAGACAGCAACACCGGTACCGCACAGACGCCATAGCGGATACTCAGAGATGCCTGGCGTGTTCTCTGTCACATGATTGGGTGCATCCATATGGGTGCAGCGGTGCATGATTCCCTCCCAGTTGACTTCGTAGATACCGTCTTTTGCATGAAATTTATTGACAGTAACATTGACACTCGGGGTTGAAGGCCATTCGGGCATATGTTGATGAAACGGATGGCTTAAATTATATATTTCAAGGCTCATAATCCAAAATTCCTTTACCATGAAAATGCATTCTGATTTTCGTAATTCGGGGTGACCTCATAATGGTCATGAAGGTTTAGTCATAATTTACCAGAGTCGATTCTGAAATTACCGCCAGGGTCGATAATGGCTACAAACCTGATGGGACAGGCATCTCCATACTGGAATTTCCACGGAGTAGCCGCAAAGGTTGCCCGTTTGCCCAACAAAAGGTCAACATCGCCTCCAACCTGCTCGATAGTTGGAATTCCAGCACCAAGAAGGGTTTTATGGGCTACATTCCATTCGCCATGCTCTTTTTCAGGATCAAGACCGGTCGCCTTACTGTACTCTCCTGCAAGGCGTCTCATATTTGGGCCCCCACGGTGCGGCCCAAGAGAGGTCGCCAGAGGGTGGTCTATCTGCTGCGTATCCACGGCAACGAGCTTGCAATCTTTTTTTACAAGCCATTCTGCAGCATCTTTGGATAACCCGGGAGACTCTCCATAATACTCAAGAGCATCAGAATATTTGTGGTGCCATCCAGTCACGATAACAACGATATCACCATTTTTAACGCCAATCCCTGCTGAGGATTCCAGATTCTTGGAGGCTATCTCCAGATCTCCGGCAGTAACAACTTCATAATTGGTTTTGGGGATACTTAGAACAATACCATTGCCAAAAAAGCGATCTTCCGGAATTGCGGCAAGGTCAGCACCTCGCTGAATCATATGGATAGGGGCGTTCATGTGGGTGCCGGTATGCATGACTGTATTTATTTTCCAGGCAAGAACGCCATGCTGTGCATGCTTGACAGCACGAAACATCTTGACATCAGTCTGTCCAGGATAGGATGGTACACCGTGCCCCCATTCATGGCTGAGTTCAACCATTTGCAGCCCTGTATAAGGGTCTGTGACAATAGCCATAATAACCTCTCTTTTTTATGTAAAAGTCTCTTCAAATAGCCGTGATTATATGGTTTTCATTCTTTGTTGTGACTGAGAGCAAAAGCCCGCTTCGGCCGTGCCGGTTATCAAGATGCGGTCAGTCCGCCATCAACATAGATTGTCTGACCTGATATGAATCCTGCTGCTTCTGAAGCTAAAAATACACAGGCACCTGCAAGATCTTCAGGTAAACCAATTCTGCCCATTGGAACCATAGACGCATACTTTTTGGCAAGTTCCGGATTTTGTGCGATATGCTTTGTTCCCGGGGTAATGATAAGAGCCGGGCCGATTGCGTTGACACGGATTCCAAGTGGAGCCCACTCCAGGGCAAGGGATTTGGTAATCAGCTCAACAGCACCTTTGGTAGCACAGTAACCTGAATTTCCACCGGTATAACCTCTGATTCCTCTTACTGATGAAAGGTTTATGATGACACCCTGTTTCTGTTCACGCATTGCCCTGCCGGCAGCCTTGCATGCAATCATGGTGCCCTTTACATTGACGTTAAAGAGTCTGTCCCAGTCTTCAATGGGATATTCAAACGCATCGTGCTTTATGTTCATACCCATGGCGTTGACCATAATATCCAGTCGGCCATATTTTTTGACCACGGTATCAACAAGATTT
>JADGBC010000247.1:2348-2784 GCA_015231705.1 Desulfamplus sp.
ATTTGCCATGCTCGCCTCATCAGTTACATCGCATGCAATGGCAATGGCTTCATTTTTTGACTCTTTACTGATTGAAGAGGCAACCTTTTCAATGGCCTCCTTATTGCGGCTTGAGACCACAACTGTGGCACCATGAATGCTCAGCCCAAGAGCAAGAGCCTCGCCTATGCCACCAGCACCGCCGGTAACGACAGCTATTTTGCTGTCAAGTTTAAACATATCTTTCATAATTAATGCCTCATTGTATCTTATTTATGGCTTAAATTTGTATGGGATATTACATGTTATTATAGATAAAAAAACATTGTTAACCCAAGTTGCTTCCATATTAACTCAAAAACGACACCTTGCTATAGTTTTTCAGGCATATGAGCATCTGTCTGAATTAGGATGGCCAGGATTTACAGGATGAATAAGGATTTGCATCCTGTAAATC
>JADGBC010000248.1 GCA_015231705.1 Desulfamplus sp.
ATCAAGCCCGTAATATCCAGCAACAGTTTCCAAGTTGTCGATCCGCCAATCTCTCGGGTTGGCTTTCATTTTCTGTATTACCTTTTCTGCCTTGCTCATAGAATATATATACTACCCATAGTGTCACGGTGTCAAGATGGGAAGAGTGCAGAAAAAGAAAAGGGCCTTCCCTGAATTAACCAGAAAGGCCTTTTTGTGAGCGAAAAATTAGAAAAATTAGAGAACATAATATACCTGTCCCCAATTCCCCAATTCTTGCTTTCAAGTGAACGGGGTTACAGCTTTGCCGGGCAAACAAAAAAAACTGGGAACCAGCATGTTGCCAGTTCCCAATTCCCTTAATGAAAATTAATAAGCTGCAGCATGAGCCAAAATATTAGCAGCCCATTGATTAAGGCTTTTACCCTCACTTTCAGCTTTCATTATGGCTGCTGAATGAATCTCAGGTGGAACACGCAAAAATATTTTACCAGAGGCTGGTCTATTTGGCTGTTGTCCAAGTTTAATGCAAGCATCAATATAATTGTCAACTGCTTCATAAAATGATGTTTCAAGCTCTTCCACCGAAGAACCGTGAAATCCTACAGTATCAGATATACCTGAAAGATGACCAACAAATATTCTATCCTTTGAATCATACTCAACACGGGCAATATACCCTTTATATTTCATGCTATTCATGGCTTTACTCCTATAGCTTCAAGAAACTTTTTAGCATCTGATACTCTATAACGTAATGCCTCTTTTTGCGGATGAGGACGATGAAAATACGCTCTTTTTCCATCTTTCTCAAAGGTTACAGAAGAACCAGAGCCTTCTATAACTTTACAGTCCACAGCAATAAGCAGTGCCTCTATACGTGACCATTCAATATTCCCATTGATAGGGATACTGAAAATAGCCTCAAGTGTTTTCAAATGTTTATTATTCATAAATACATTATAGTATATAATGATAGCATGTCAAGTGCGTTGTCTCTATCCCCCCAAAAAGCAAAAACGGAAACAAGCCTCATTCGCCCGCACCCGTTCATTTATCACCACATTCTGAATCAGAGATCCCCAAGATAAAGCAAGATAAACCCCAATCCTGAAAATCCTTCAATCCTGACCATCCTGATTCAGACAACTCAAACATCCACCAAAAAGCAAAAAAGGGAACATGCATTATCTACCTGTCCCCAATTCTTCCCTCTGCTTCCTCTGTTCTTATGGTCATTGCCTGTGGGTTGCACAACTTGAGATTGAAATTCCGTCCGTGGAAAAAAATCACAATCCGAGACATGTAAAATCGATATAATGTCTATTATCTACCTGTCCCCAATTCCCAATTTTCTTATGTTTAATATGTCATTGCTCCATTAAGATATTTATGCACTATACTGGAAATAAGCGTTTGATATGGAACTCCTTCTTCAACAGCTTTTATTTGAATAAGTCGATAATCCTTTTGAGATAGACGTAGATTAATACGTTTATCTTTTTTTAACGTATTATCTGCTGCAATAACGGCGTTATCTTTTGCTTTGTTTATATCTTTGACAGATTGCCATTCATCTTTATCTATTGATTCCATCAGTAATCTTTCTTCTTCATCAATTGGGTTGAATTTTTTTTGATTCATCTTTTACCTTCCCCTTTAAGCTTATATAGTTTTGTAAATTTGCGGCTTGGAAAAATAGTTTTAAGAAATATTTCCTCATCATTTTCTACAAAAGGAACAACATAAGCATAATCATCAATAGAAAGGATATATAATTTTTGATTCGGCTTTACAGGGTTTTCCAATACGTCAATAATTTGCCCGCTTTGAATCAAAAGCACGACTTCCTCAAATGAAATAGCTCTTTCCCGCTTTAAAATCTGATTTTTTTGATTATTCCAGTTAAAATAATTCATGTTTTTAAAATATCTAATTGTCTGCCTTTTGTCAACTTACATAGAAAATAAAATCTCAAACACAAAAGGGAACATGCACTATCTACCTGTCCCCAATTCTGAAAATCCTTTAATCCTGACCATCCTGATTCAGACAACTTAGCACCACCAAAAAATCTGTAAATCATTTGTTATGCATTATCTACCTGTCCCCAATTCCCAATTTCCCACATTTGCTCTAGTCCCGGCTTATGGCGGTAGCCTAAATGACTATGCGGCTTCTTCGGCCTTCACATTAATTTCTAAAGACAAACCTTTTGCTTTAATGACATCTTGAAAAGCAATACGGATAACTTCTTGATCTCCATCATTTAATGCCTCTGTTAGATATACAGAAGCATATTCCGGGTCTTTCAATCTTTCAATTAACCCCTTTTCATAGCTTACTGATTTCATACTTCACCGCCTTTTATAATCTGCCCAATACTCCTGGGTGGCTTTGATATCTTTATCTTGTTTCCGTTTATCTCCACCACAAAGCAATACGACAATCGCACTATCTTCATTGGCGTAATAAACCCGATATCCTGGACCATAGTCTATCCGTAATTCATGAACGCCTTTTCCAACCGGCTTTGTATCTCCCAGGTTACCGGCACGCATCTTGTTAATACGGATATCCACCTTTGCTTGTGCCCGACGATCTTTTAAAGAATCAAGCCATTCCCTGAAAGGTATAGTTCGTCTCATTAAAAACCAACCACATTACTGAATTGTTGAGCCTCATCAGATAGTTGTACAGAGGCGGTAGCAGACTCGTTAAGGCCAGGTAGTGCATCCGGCTTCTCTTGTCTGATGATCACTT
>JADGBC010000249.1 GCA_015231705.1 Desulfamplus sp.
GATTGAAGTCACGGGAATTAAACTAATTGGTGTCGTTCCCCAGACCTTTACGCTGCTTCACGTGGCGGACATGAACGGCAGCGGCAACTGGGATCTGGTATTTCTGCATCCGGACAGCCGCCAGATGTATATCTACCATTTGAACGCGAATTTGAGCCTGGATGAACCGAAACTTCTGGGTGAGCTGTCACCGGACATGGTGCCGATTCTGGCAGCAGACCTGACTGGAGACGGTCGCGCCGAGCTGATTCTGCGTAACATGGCGCGCGGGGACCTTTTCATGGCTCAAACCGGTTCTGATGGCTGGGAAAAAACGCTCATCAGCGCCCTGCCCCTGGCGTATGAAATTGCGGGCAGAGGATTTTTTAACCAGGATGCCATGGCAGATCTCATTGTACGCCACGCACCCAGCGGTGAGCTGTGGGTGGCGTACATGAACGGACCAGCCCCTATCGACGGCCATTTCGCAGGCATTGTGCCTGTTGCAGAATGGCGGCTTCTGACCGTAGCGGATTTTAACGGCAATGGCCTGTCCGATACCCTGTGGATGCATATTCCAAGCCGAATCCTGTATGTGGCTCTGACGGGTGAGCATCTGCTGAGCGAGGCGGGCACTCTGGCTGAATTGCCGGAAGGGTGGGAAATACTGGAGTAATCGTAAGGAATAGGGTTTAAATAACTTGCCCATTCACCTCACCCCCCAACCCCCCTCTCCATGTCTGGAGAGGGGGGTTGGGTAAGTTAATAACCGGCACGGCCGGAGCGGGGTATTGGCTCTCGGCCACAACGAAGAATGAAAGTCATATAATCACGGCTATTGAAAGAGACTTTCACATAAAAACCCTATTACTAAGCGGCTTACTCGGCGAAACCGAGGTCACACATCGTCGAAATTAATTTCTCTCCAGCACAGCCGATCAAACCCCAGTGCTACCACAGCAAAGCTCTTGAGCCGCAGTTCTGGATATCGTTTTTTTAAAGTACTGCTGTACGCTTTGACCTGCTCTTGTGCCTTATTCATGGCACAGGCTATTTGATCAAGACTGGTGTGTCCAAATCCTACTATTTTAAGCCATTTTTTCAGATCACGATTTGGGCCTGTTCTGATTAAAATTTAATATCTGGGCACATTGTTGGGATCATGAAAGGCAGAAGTTCAAATCATCATCGCCAAACAATTCCCGGCATTCTTCGCATTCCTGCCATTTACCTGAATGTCCGTCATTATTCGACTTTTGACGAGACCATCAATTATGAAAATCAGGGGGGATTTTTATGGTAAAAGCCCATTGCCGTGAGTACAAAGTCAATATTCAGGGACAATAACTGGGTAAGATTGGGGTATGGGGACGATTGAAAAAAATCATGTACAATAGGAGATAACCGGTGGCTGCTCATGACAAGTCAGCCGCCGGTTATCAGATATCAAAAAAAACTATTTCAGTTTCTTTTGGCCTTCCCAGACCCGATCAGCTTTGGGTAGAACTGGGAGATAAGAGAACCATTTATGGGTCTTCATATGTTCCGGGTCTTGCTGAAGCAACCGGCTGTGATATAAAATGGGCGGAACGATCTTTTTGATATCACCGGCCAGATCCTTTGAAATTCCAAAATTTGTGGCTTGGGAAGCAAGATCCACTGCCTTCTGGCTGTACTGCTGTGAAGAGGCCAGAGTATTAACAGAATTTGATTCGCTTATGCATCACCCACACTCCTTGTGCTGACTGGTTTCATTCTCATATGATGAACATTCCTGTGACAAGCGGTACATGAATTTTTGACATCCATGCTGGCTACGGTTGAATTGGTCTTCAAATGACAGATCCGGCAGTTGTCGTCCACCACTTTCCTGGTCTTTTCTCCGGCCATGATGGGCATTTCAACCTTGCCTAAAACGTTTAAATATACGTCCCGTGTTCCGGCAAAGGCTTTAAACGGCAGTTTAGCCACAAGGTTATGGGGTGCGTGACAATCATTGCAGGAAAGTTCAGCATGGGTGGAAATCTTATGGGTTACGGCCGCTTGGTTCATGATGTGGCAGCTCCCGCAAAAAGGCCGTTGATCCGTAATATGCATACCGATGCCTGCACCCACAGTCAGTACAATGCCGACCACAAGGCCTGCAACCAGCACAAAAAATTTCCCGAACCCGTTTTGTGGATTTTTCAGATTTTTCGTCATGGAAACCTCCTCATACTCCCTCCTTTGATTTTACCGGTTAATGATAACCACCATCTTAGGGACAAAGAGACTGCAATTAATCCGGAATAGCTTTTAGACCTACAAATGCAGTCTTTGTATTCTCAAATATGATCAGAGAGATTCGATAATATACTATTGTTCTTTCAAGGTTTGATTGTCGGGCAGATTTGATTGTCAGGCAGAAGAGTACTTGAAATCGTGAATCGCTTTGAAATCAACCCGACAGTTTAAACTTGAAGAACCACTGAGTTGACTATTTATAGATCTTCAACAACCTCAGCCTTTATAATGGTTACAGCCTCTCTTGGCACATCATCATGTCCACCTTTACTGGTCGTTGCAACCTGTTTGATCTTGTTTACCACGCCATGCCCCTTGCTCACTTTGCCAAATACTGTATAACCCCACCCCTGAGGACTCTTTGACGAAAAATTCAAAAAATCATTCTTTTTTACATTGATAAAAAACTGGGCGGTTGCACTGTGGGGGTCAGAAGT
>JADGBC010000024.1 GCA_015231705.1 Desulfamplus sp.
ATTGTTCAAAATTATCTTCCAGTGATGCTCGAGGCTTATGAATTTTAGGGGGCTGAGGCTTATTCTCTTCTTCAATTATAGCTGAAAGATCATCCATGATATCATCATCAATGGTATTTGGGTCTGACATATTATTTGCTGTCAGATCATGCGTGTCATCACCAATTATAGCTGAAAGATCATCAATGTCGTTGTCTACATTGTTTAGATATGGGGCAGTTGTGCTTTCATCAATAAGAGCTGAAAGATCATCTACAATATCATTTTCCAGGTTTTCTTTATCTAAAAGATTTTGCGACATGATTTCAGGTGTGTCATCACCAATAAGTGATAGAAGATCATCTAAATCACTGTCTAAGATTTCAGGCACAAGTTTTTCATTTTGATCCTCATCAATAAGGGCTGAAAGATCATCGAGCTTATTTGATCCATCTATTTCGTTATCTTTAGTGCTCTTGGATGAATGATCCAACTCATCCTCAATAAGAGCAGAAAGATCATCTATATCACTGTCTAAGATTTCAGGCATAAGTTTTTCATGTTGATCCTCATCAATAAGGGCTGAAAGGTCATCGAGCTTATTTGATCCATCTATTTCGTTATCTTTAGTGCTCTTGGATGAATGATCCAGCTCTTCCTCAATGAGAGCAGAAAGATCATCTAAATCATTTAATTCATCTATCTCGCTTTTTGGAAAATCGTGGAGAATATCTTGGACATCTTCATTCTCAATCAGTGTTGAAAGATCATCCATAATATTAAGAGGAATTTCCGAAGATTCATCAGGAGTATAATTATCGACACTATAGGTAGGGTCGCTTTGTTTATTGATATCATCATCAACAGTGTTGGGAAATCCAAAAGGTGGAGGTGGCGAGAATACTCTTTCAGAGAAGACCTTGAAAAATCCGTCTGATATATTTTTAAGAGCATCTGCAAGATTATTCATGGCACTGGCTTTGTTTGATTCAGCTTCAGCTCTTTTTGCAAGGGCTTCGGCTTTTTGATGTTCAGCTTTTGCTTTTTCTTCTTCTGCTTTTGCCTTACGCTCCTCGGCTGCTACAAGCCTCTCCTGTTGACTGTGAAACTTTTCAAAGAGAGAGGTTATAAGTTTTATGCTCTCGTGGTTTTGCAGTTCATTAGTTGCTGTCGGGAAGTTTGGTGTTTCCTGAAAGGCCGATTGTATTGCCGGTATATCAGGTTGTCTTGATGTTATTTGCGATTTAGCAAAGTTGTTCACCTCGTCAAGAGATTTTTCAATCTCTGTAGGAAACATACCAGAATTGATCTTCTCTGAAATAAACAACAGGATTTTCAGGGTATCTGCATGATATAGTTTTTCTCCACCCTCCGAAGTATGTGGAAGCCATTTATGAAATCTGTTCAGCCAGAATCTTACAGTTGCACTACCGGCATTAAGTTCTTTTGCCAGCATAGATGTTGTCATTAAATTTTTTGCAGACATTTTAATCCCCTGACAAGCACTGTCATGGTAAGGTGAATAAGCAAAACCGCCATTTATGATTGTTTTGAAATTAATATCAAAAACAATAACTCCAGTCAAAACTTCTGCAAAATAATTTTTTATCAGTTTGACACTGTCATATGTGATTGATATATTGTTTTTTAAAAGTCTACGTCACTTTTTTAGTAGATTTGTAGTTAATCTAATTTTCTCATATATTCGATTCTATAGTTTTCCAGACAAACAATTTACCATGCAGCATTGCCCCAATTCACTGTTCCAGAATGCTTCTCAAGAATAGTTTGTTGGAAATCTATCGCATTCGGTTTTAGGGTATATTAATTTCGTTCAGACTCATCAATATAACGCTACGGGATAGTGGCTTGCTGCCAGGGAGGACAAATGGGTGAAAACAACGATCCAAAATCGCTTCTAAATCATATCGATTCTGTGAAAAAAGGGAAGAGAACCTTTGAAGATGCGTTTCAGGGTGTATCAAGGATGATTCTTGAATCCGGAGTTGAAAAAATCAATGTTAAAGGCAGGACAACCTACCAGTTTGGTCTTTTCAGTAAAGGGAAAAAGCATCTTGTTGGCATGTACGATGAAATCAACAGTTTTGTGTCGTTTGTCAAAGATGCCTCGGAAGGGGGTTCATCAAGAGAGATGGCATTTGTTCTGGTTGGAGAACCTGGCAACGGAAAAACTTTTTTTGTTGACTATCTGTGCGATGCTTACAGAAGTTTTCTTTCAAGACAGGAGAACCGGAAATATACCTTCAGATTTAAACAACTGGATGAAATTGAAGGGTATGGCAAAATAAAGACGATTGAGTCTCAGACATATGAAGACCCCATGATTCTTGCCATGAATATGATGGAGATTAGGTCTGATTCAAAAGAGTATTTCGCAAAGCAGTTTAAATTTTCTGACACAGAAGTACGAAGACTTTTTGGTCTGTATCGTCCTCTTGGTGCCTGTTCCGGGTATATTTGGAATCAGATCAGAGAATATTGCAATAATGATATGGAAAAAATGCTATCCTTTGTGGAAATCATTCCAGTACCTCTGACAGAGAGCCTTGGAACCATTACTGGTAAATATCCTGCTAAAGATAAGATTACCTCTTCAGCTGTAGATCTGCTTGGCGAAGAGTCGATTCAGAGACTGTTACATATCACAGACACCAACAATCCATATCGTTTTGATCTCAGGCGTGGGGCACTTGCCAGAGTTGCAGGCGGTGGGATTCACTTCAGTGATGAGATTTACAAGAATAAAAAGGATCTGGTTCAGGTATATCTTGGGGTGATTCAGAACAGGAATATTGAAATTGATGGCTATAAATGGCCTATCGACACACTGATTATTGCTACTAGCAACAACTCCGAGTTTAATACCTTTTTGGCTGAAAAAGAAGAGGCCCCGATCGTTGATAGGTGTCGCATCTGCTACGTAGCTCACAACACAGACTACAAATTACAGAAAGAGCTTACTGAATATGCTATCGGTAATGATATAAAAAGTACTATTAATGGCGAAAAACTCCATCAGGATCCTAACCTTAACTATGCTGCATCAGTGGGTGTTGTACTTACACGTCTGCCAAGATCTG
Organism: Desulfamplus sp.; assembly: GCA_015231705.1. Taxonomy (GTDB): domain Bacteria; phylum Desulfobacterota; class Desulfobacteria; order Desulfobacterales; family Desulfobacteraceae; genus Desulfamplus. The sequence goes on from JADGBC010000024.1 coordinate 3,081, forward strand.
AAAAGTTGACACCTGTTGAGACCATGAAACTCTCTGCAGGAGAGGTGGCCGGTGAAAAAAGCCTCAAGACTCTTGGAGAGCTTATTGGCAGTCTTAATCAAGATACTGATATAACCAGACGGTTTGGACAAAAAGGGCTTGGACAGAGAAATCTTGGCAGGGCAATTCAGTTGTTACTGGAAAGCTCTGAAACCAATGAGGGTAACTGTATGTTTGCCCTGGATATATTTAAAACCCTTGAAACAATAGTGCTTGACTATGTTACCGATTCAGGAGACAGAGCAAAATTCATGGAGGATCTTAAAACATCAAGAGGTCTCTACCGTGAAAGAATCATGACTGAAATCTTTAACGCCTATATGGATGAACCGCTTGCCATCAAAAAAGATGTTATGAACTATGTCAACATGATTATTGGTGTGGATGCTGAACATCTTGGGGTAGACATGATGTGGAAATATAAAGATCCCCAGAGCGGTGAGCTTAAAGCTATGAAGATTGATGAAAGGTACATAAAGAACGTTGAGGATCGCCTTGGGCTTAAAACTGAGGAGCAGCGTTTGTCTTTCAGAAATACTATTCGGAAAATATATGGACAGAAGCTCTCTATTGATCCAAATTATGATTTTATGGACAATTTAGAGTTGGTCAAAGCTATCACCGATGTGAGGTTGAAATCGGATATTGCTGGTGCGGGAAGCCTTGTAGGTGCTCTTGCCAACAGAACAAATGAAGAGAACCAGAAGCTTCATGACCGAATGATCAATACCATGACTGACAAACTCGGATATTGTAATACCTGTGCCCAGAAGACCATTGAATACTTCTGTAGTCAGGAGGATGATAAATAATGATAACCCGTGGGTCAGGAGGGCGATAAATCATGATAACTCTGGATGAACTCCTGGAAAAGGACAGGAAGCGTGAAGAGGACGGGTTTAAACGCAAAATCCGTATTGGTCGTATTGTAAAACCTGTCAGGGGGGGTGGCAAGGAAAAAATTGTGGTAGTCCCGACTACGGTTGAGGAGAAATTCGTCCATGATGAAATCCAGCTTAGCGGGGAGGAGGGTGAAGGCGAATCAACTGGTGGTACAGGTGAAGGTGAGGAGGGCGATGTAATTGGAGAGGAGCGTATTCGTCCTTCAGGAGAAGAGGGTGAGGGGGAAGGACAGGGTGATGGTGAAGGCCCAGGGCAGGGCTCTGGAGGAGAGCATGAGTTTGAATCAAATGCCTACGAGCTTGGCAAAGTCCTTTCTCAGGATTTTGAGCTTCCTAATCTTGTAGATAAGGGGGGCAAGCGTACGCTTGTCAAATTTACCTATGAGATGACAGATAAACACAGGGGATTTGGTCAGATTCTGGATAAGAAATCCACACTACGCCGTATTGTGGAGACCAATATCAGCCTTGGTAATATTCCTGATGTATCGGCGATTGACACATCTACTTTCATTGTTTCTCCATCAGATATGATATACAGAATTCTTTCAAGAGAGAAAGCCTATGAATCCCAGGCATTGATCTTTTTTTTGAGAGACTATTCTGGATCCATGAGCGGAAAACCTACTCAGACTGTGGTATCCCAGCATGTAATGCTCTACTCATGGCTTTTATATCAGTATCACAAACAGGTGGTGACACGCTTCATTCTTCATGATACTGATGCACGTGAAGTGGATGATTTTTACAAGTATTACTCTTACAAGGTTGCCGGAGGAACAAAGGTTGTATCTGCTTACAGAATGGTTAATGAACTTGTGGAGAAAGAGGGGCTTGCCAGGGATTATAATATATATGTTTTTCACGGAACTGACGGAGATGATTGGGATACCCAGGGTAAGGAAGCTGTAGAAGAGCTTAGGAAGATGCTAACTTATGTGGCAAGAATTGGTATCACTGTTGCAAAACACAGTTATTCTAAATCAAAGCCTACAGAGGTTGAGAACTATATCAAGGGGTCAGGACTTCTTGAGAAGCATCCCCATCTTATTCGGATGGATGTAATGGATGAGGATGCCGAAGATGCAAGGATTATTCAGGGTATCAAGAATCTTATATCCTGAGAGCCGCTCTTTATTTAATAGAGCGGTTCTGGGAAAAGAATAAAGTCACTTTAATCAAGTGAGTTACAATTTCCAAAAATGTTGATAGGGAAGGGGGGCGTTGCATGGAAATAATTGATCAGCATGTCAAAGGGATCATGGAGGGATGTAAAAGAAGGGCAAGAGATGCGGGCCTGTCGTTTGAGGATGAATCCCTTGAGTATATCGTCACCAACAGGGATATGATTGAACTGAGTCCCAAGGTAATGATTCCAACTCTTTATGATTACTGGGTACATGATGTCCGTGTGATTTCAGGTAAGGGGATGTATGAACTTTACCCCAATAATCCCTACGAAACGGTTATAAATACAAGACCTCCCATCTCATTTTATAATGATAATAATCCTGATTGGCTAAATGTGATGATTTTTTATCATGTGTTGGCTCACATTGATTTTTTTCAGAATAATCTTTTTTTCAAGCATACATGGGATTATGATTTCACCGGTCAGGCTCTGGCAGATAAACGGCTCATTGCAAAATACCGTTCTGAGCATGGTAGATGGGTAGATTATATTATTGAATTTGCAAGAGGTATTGACAATATTGTAGGATACCATGACCAGGTATCTAAATCAGTAAGTCCGGATGAGAAGCGTATTTTGGGAAAACTGGATTACTATTTTGATATATTCCTTCAAAAGGAGAAAAAGGTTTCTCAGAATGAATATCTAAAAGAGATTACTCGCTATAACCAGATAGGCAGCAAAGAAGATGGGGAGAAACATGTAGTTCAAGAGAATGACTATTTCATTGATGTCAGAATTAAATATCCTGAATTTGATGCGTTTTATAAAAGATATATTGAAAAAAAAGAAGATATCCGAATTGATGTCATGCAGTATCTCATGAGATATTCCTCGTTTCTGGAAAAGGATGAAAATAAATGGATTAAAACTGTGATGGAGATTGTAAGAAACACCTCCATCTTTTTTCAACCTCAGATCAGAACCAAGATTATGAACGAAGGTTGGGCAAGTATCTGGCACGAAATGCTCTTTATGAAAGACGACAGAATTAGGGGGCATGAAGTAGATTTTGCCAAAGTTAATGCCGGAGTTACAGCTATGCCAAAGGTCGGACTAAATCCCTATGCTCTCGGGATGCGTCTTTTTTATCACATAGCTGATATGGAGGATCGTGGTTGTTACTCCTGGGATTATATAAATACCCATGATGAATTGAAGCGTAAAAAATACAATTCGTCTGTGAAATACAGTTCTTCTGAAGGAATATATAGCAAAAAAGGCTTTGATCGAATATTTTCCTTAAGAGAGAACCTGTGTGATTTTACTTTTATCAACAGCTATATAGATCAGGAATTTATGAACAAACATAAGCTCTTTGTTTCAGGCAAGCGTCTGAATAAAGAGAGGATGACCTGGCAGTATTACATCAAATCCCGTAAGGCAGAAGCGTACAAAGAGATGCTTATTGATACTTTGTATCATCCCCCGATTATTACTGTTAACCACGAGAAGACCGCTCAAGGCCCTCTCTATCTGGTGCATAAATTTGAGGGAAAGCCACTTAAGGTGGATTATATCGAAAATACAATGATCGGTCTTGAATACCTCTGGGGACGTTCTGTCAGGCTTGAAACTAGTGAACCATCCGCTTCCAAAGATACATCTCATCAAAGATTTGTCAACTACTGGAACCCACCCGCACCTGCTGCACCAGCATCCTCTCAGGCAAAACAGGAACCTCAAGCTATTGTATGGAAAAGGGTACTTTATGTGATGGAGAACCGAAAGCTGATTAAAAGGGAGATAAATTGATATGGCTACACAATCCCTTGGTATGGAAGATGATATAATCCGGGCTGAAAAGGCGATTCAACTACTTAATGCTGAGATTGGAGATTACGAAAGACTAAAACCCATAAGCTTTAAGAGCTTCCTTAATCTTGTTGAAACAAGACCTTCAGAGATGCTTCGTAATGTTTTTCAGGTCTTTCACGATATGATGCAGACGCATGTGGATGTCCCTGAAGATTCCATTTTAAATGAACCTGATGAGTTTTCTCTGATTAATTACGACTGCACCCGTCTTTTTGTTGAGGGGTCAGAAAACCCATATTTTACGGACAAACTCTTTGCTAATCGTCTGATGAAGCATATGGAGGGTCTACGGCATGGCACTCAACAGAATAGGATCTATATTTTTCATGGTCCTCATGGCTGCGGTAAAAGTACTTTTTTAAATAACTTACTGAAAAAATTTGAAGCCTATGCCAATACAGATGAAGGGATGCGTTACGAGGTGGTATGGAGACTTGATATTGAGACGCTTGGAGGTCATGGAAGAGCAGAAACAGTTACTGCCATTGAGCGACTTGTTGAACTCATAGACAAATCTGACCATAAAATGTCCACCAAGACAAGCGAAATGGTAACAGAGCAATGTATAGGCTCTGGCTTTAATACGTCACATATTGAAATTCCCTGCATATCCCATGATAACCCGATATTGATCATTCCTAAAAGTCATAGACGTAAAATTTTGGATAATCTGATTAAAAATGATGAGTTTAAATGGCGCCTTTTTACGGAGAAACAGTATGACTGGGTCTTCAGTGGAGAGTGCTGTACCATATGTGAATCCATTTATCAGTCACTTCTCGAAAGACTCGGGGAACCTGCCAAGGTTTTTGAGATGCTCCATGCAAGGCCATATTACTTCAACCGGCGGCTTGGTGCAGGAATAAGTGTGTTTAATCCTGGTGACCGTCCGGTTCAGCAGAATGTAATCAGCAACCAGATGGTTCAGAACAGAATCAATAATCTGTTCAGAGATAGCAATCTTATCCATTATATATACTCGAGATTTGCCAAGACAAACAACGGTATTTATGCACTTATGGATATAAAATCTCATAATGTGGAACGAATGGTGGAGTTGCACAATATAATCAGTGAAGCGGTTCATAAAGTTGAGGATATTGAGGAGAGTGTCAACTCTCTCTTTCTTGCCTTAATGAATCCTGAAGATAAGGAAAATATTAAGGATTTTCCCTCTTTTTCAGACAGAATTCAGTACATAAATATTCCATATGTACTAGATATTAATACCGAGGTTAAGATATACTGCGATATTTTTGGAAAGCATATTCAAGAGAGCTTTCTCCCTATGGTGATGGAGAATTTTGCACGGATAATTGTCTCTTCCCGTTTAAAATCAAAATCTGAAAGTCTTATGGAGTGGATCAAAAACAGTTCAAAATACAGACTCTACTGTGATGAGCAATTAATGCTTCTTAAAATGGAGATATATTCAGGCAGTTTGCCGGAATGGCTTGACAATGATGACCGTAAGGCACTGACATCCAAAATGTGGAGGAAAATCCTTGCAGAGTCTGAGACTGAAGGTAATCATGGCTTTTCCGGCAGAGATTCAATAAGGATTTTTGATCAATTCTATTCCAGATTTGCAAGGGGAGAGGAGATGCCGGTTAAGCCAAGGATATTACGGCGACCTTGGACAGGCCGGTTTGTGCTGGAAGATCGAATGATCAATATGCTTGATCTCTGCTCTTTTTTCAGGAGCCTTATGGTTCAAATGCCTAAAATGGTACCTGACGGTTTTCTTGAGTCTCTATTACGTATGTATGACTACAATGTTCTTCAGCAGGTAAAAGAGTCACTATATTACTATAATGAAGAGCAGATATCAAAGGATATCAAGAACTATATCTCTGCAGTTAATTTTGAGGTCGGTTCTTCAGGCAGGTGTTTTTTTACCAATGACACTCTTAATGTTACCAATGTATTTCTTGAAAGTATTGAAAACAGGCTCTCTGCTGAGAACTTCAGCCCTGCCAAACGTCAGGAGATGCGCAAAGATGTGCTCAAAGAGTACACCACAAATGCTCTTACCCGTGAAATAATGATTGAGGGCAAAGATATAGCTCAAACCAAACTGTTTGATTCTTTACATGAGAGGTATATAAACAGCTTGAAAAAAAGGGTGCTTGAGCCCTTTCTTGGTAATGAGAATTTTGGTCGTGCGATTAAGGATTTTGATTCACCTGATTTTAAAACCTATGACGCACGGCTTAAAAGCGATATTGAATTCCTTATTTCCAATATGGTATCAAAATTTGGATATACGCAGCAAGGTGCAAAAGAGGTCTGTATTTATGTTATTGACAGTAACCTTGCCACAAAATTCAAATGATATTTATGTGAAAGTCTCTTGAAATAGCAGTAATTATGCGACTTTCATTCTTCGTTGTGGCCAAGAGCAATACCTCGCTCCGGCCGTGCCGGTTATTTTAAATTGCTTGTGCCGAGAGAATAGCCCTGACAGGTGCCGGATACCCCTCTACGGTTTTTGATGGATTCTCAGGATCAAGAAAATCTGTGAGGGACTCTGTCTGAATCCACGAGGTTTTTCTCTGCTCTTCCGGCTCTGTCCTGCTAATATCAAGACATTTTATGTTGCCGAAGCCTGTCCGTTTTAGCCATGATTCCAGGACTTTGAGGCTTGGAATAAAAAATATATTTCTCATCTTGGCATATCTCTCTTCAGGAAACAGGCAGATATCTTCATTCGATTCAATTATTAGGTTTTCCAGAATCAGCTCCCCACCAGATCGCATAAGTTCGTTGATTTTTTTTAGCATATCGATTGGTGATTTTCTGTGATACAGCACCCCCATGCAGAATACAGTGTCAAAATAGTGGTTCATTAATGGTAGTTCATCAAAAGTAACTGGAAGGCAGAAGACATTTTCAATATTCAAATATTTTTGTAATGCAAGATATTGAAAATAAAATGCGTATTGAGGTTCAAGTCCAAGTATCATTTTGGGATTTTGGGCGGCCATTCTGAACATGTAATAACCGTTGCTGGAACCGATATCAAGGATACGTCTGTTTTTAAGCGGGGTAATTTTGTCGATAAAGCGGTTCCACTTCATCCATGACTGCCATTCAGAATCAATTTCAATGCCAAACAGTTCAAATGGCCCCTTTCTCCAGGGAGCAAGCTCCATAAGGTTTGTTCTTATCTGTTTCTCTACGCTATCTGATATTTCATCTTTTGTTCCTATTCCAACTCTCTTTCTGTCAACATTATGGGAGTAATTAGGGAAATTAAATGATATCAGAGGCAAATTTTGAAGTGCCATTGTATATTTTAGTATATTGCCTTTGGGGTGGGAGAGAAGTTCCTGCTGTGAATATATAAGTGCACTAAGTGCAGGTAGAAAAGGGGTTAGCTTAAGAGTTTGATGATGTTTTAGAAGGTTTTCCATTGATATCTTACTTGATTGCAATAATTGAGGCGAAGTTAAACCATTTTAGCCACACATCCATGTATCTGAACCCTGTGTTTTTAACTCTATTGGCATGGGATTCCAATGTTTCGGGAATCAGGACATTTTCAAGTGCATCACGTTTCCTGCTGATCTCAAGTTCTGAATATCCATTTTCCAATTTAAATATTTTATAAAAATCCTTCTGCATTTCTGAAATTATTTTATCTTCATGGATAAGTTTCTCGGTTAAGAGCAAAATGCCATCTTCAGTCAAACCATCGTATATTTTCTGAATAAACAGATCTCTTTTTGCAGGTTTAATAAACTGCATGGTAAGATTAACAACAACAACCGATGCGTTGTTAATTGGGATATCTTCTGCTAATCCACATACGAGGCAGATATTTTTGATTTTATCGAGAATATAAGTTTTTTGAGCAGAATGGATAGTGGAACTACGTATCTGTTCAAGTCTTTTTTTGTATTTTTCAACCATGGCCAGAGAGCTGTCTACTGCAATCATGGTATATGGCCATTTAGAGAAGGATTCGTATATCATAATTCCAAGATTGCCATGAGAGCAGCCAAGGTCATAAATCTTGGTATCAGGCTTATAAAAATGTGATATTAGCTGGCATTGTCGTTTCAAACTCTCCATGTAAAATGGCACAGAGCGTTTTATCATGTCATCAAAAACAGATGTGACCTCTTCGTTGAATTCAAATGCAGCCACAGGATCTTTTTTTAATGCAAATATATTATCTTTTTTCATTTTTTACCGTGAAAAAGTGTGCTTATTTTCATTATTTGAGTGTCTAAAAAATGAGCATCTCTGGTTATTTTTTATTGGTGAGCCTCTCTTTCTTTATGTGAAAGTCTTTTAAAATAGCTGAATTGCTGAGACTTTCATTATTCGTTGTGGCCAAGAGCAATACCCCGCTCCGGCCGTGCCGGTTATTAGAATGAAAAGCAGGGCTAAAATGTATTAACGATATTTGGCTACCACTCCACAATATCTTGCAAAATTATCTTGATTGCCTCAAGAGCTACAATATAGCCAAAGATACCACTGACCATGGAGAGGCTTCCCATAGGGTTTCTGAGTCTTCCACTATCAAAGAAGTTCTCTTCAAGGTGATGAGAGACTGTATCCTTTTTTGTTATTTCTGTGGAGTAGACACAGTGAATACCACCATTAACGCCCATTCGCCTGAGCCTTTTTCTGACCGATTTTGCTAAAGGGCATCCCATTGTATCTGAGATATCCCCAGTTTTTATTGCTGTGGGATCTTTTCGTCTTGCTGCACCCATGCTCGAAATGATAGGTATCTGTTTTTGAACAAGTTCGTAGAGTATATTGACTTTGGGGTTGAGGCTGTCAATGGCATCAACAACAACATCGGTACCCGAATGGAACACCTGATTAAAAGTCTCTTTGTGGCAGAGAGTGTTGAATCGTTCTATTTGCATATCTGGATTGATCTGCTTTAATCTCTCAAAGGCGACATCCGTTTTAAGTTTTCCAATATTTTGTTCCAATGCAAGAAGTTGGCGATTGAAATTGCTGATGCCGATCTCGTCGAAATCCACAATTTTAAGTTTCCCTATGCCGGTTCTAGCAAGAGCTTCGATAGCATGGGACCCAACAGCACCAAGACCTATCACAGTGACTGTAGACTTTTGAAGTCTGTCCATTGCGACTGATCCAAGGAGAAGTTCTGTTCGTTTGAATTTTTCTCTGTTAAATAGCATGGGGAGTTATGGTTATAAGATAAGGTGTTTTTTAGAATAGGTTAATTTATCTTGTGGATATTGTCTATTTTAACTGCTTTGCAACCGCCACATCTTTATATCTTGATATATATGATCTTCATTTTATCTTAATAGTGATGTTACGCAGTAAATTAGTAAAATCAACGTTTACGGGCTTTTCATGCTCATGAAAAGCCATCATTTATTAAGAGGACTGGTAACATGACATAATAAAATATCTATCATAAAACGACCAGCCAGAACAGCAAGTAGCCCCATAACCACATGGGTTAGAAGATTTATTATGGCAAAATCAAATCTTTTTGCCTGAATAAGCTGTATAGTTTCATTGCCAAATGTGGAGAATGTAGTAAATGCTCCCAGAAAGCCCATGAAAAGGATTAGGCGTAACTCAGGAGAGAAAAAATCTTTGATCTCATCAATCCTTGAAAGCAGTCCAATAGTTATACACCCAGTAAGATTAACCACAAGGGTACCCATTGGAAAGCCTGAGCTTTGAGCAAGTTTCTGGATATAGGTGCTAAGATAGTATCTGAGAATTGCACCCATAAAACCACCTATTCCTACCAGAACTATTTTAAGCATGGTTATTAGCATTGCCCTTTTATTATGGATTCCCAGAAAAGTATTCGGTCAATAAGTCCATTTAATTGTGGTTTAAGGTATTGTTTTTGTAAGCTTAATTTATGTAAGGGGCATAAATCAAAAAGGGGATCGGCATAATGTCAATACCAGACTGCTCCACCCCGCAGCAATTTGAATAATCTATGTTAAAAAGACTCTAATGTCAAGAGAATTTTTCAATTTTATTGAAAGTTTATATTTATGGCCTTAAATGGGTATACCCAGTTAAGGCCACCCCGAATTATGAAAAGTAAATTTGATGGTCTCGTAAAAAGTCAATTTACTAAAATCGGTGTCGAATAAAATCAAAGGGTTATTACTGCAAGATAACACCTATTTCGGACTTTTTACGAGACCATCAATATTTGATGACCATCAGGAGGCCTATAAAAGAGATTTCAATTTTTCTCTGAGTTCATCATAAGTATGTGTAACCTCAACTTCAGGAAACTCTCTTATTACATTGTCTGGTGGCCTGAAGAAAAATCCATAATCTGCCTCTTTGATCATAGCAGTGTCATTGTATGAATCCCCAAAGGCAATAGTAGTGTAATTCAGACTTTTGAACGCCTTAATAGCGTGTTTTTTCTGGTTGGCCTGTCTAAGTTTGTAGTCCGCAATTCTACCTTCACTATCAATAAGAAGACTGTGACATAGCAAGGCTGGATAATTTAATTTTTTCATTAATGGTCTGGCAAATTCTTCAAACGTATCTGAAAGAATGATAATTTGAGCACGTTCTCTGATCCAGTTCAAGGCCTCCAGTGCACCTTCGAGGAGTTCAATAGTTGAAATAATATCGGTAATATCCTTGAGTTTGAGACCATGTTTGTCAAGTACCGAGAGCCGTTTTGTCATTAGTACATCGTAGTCGCTTATCTCTCTTGTAGTAAGTTTAAGCTCTTCAATACCGGTTTTTTCTGCAACATTTACCCATATTTCTGGAACAAAGACTCCTTCGAGATCAGAACAGATTAGTTTCATAGTATTTTCCCATTTAGCATGTGAAATTGTAAATTAAGATGAGATGCTTTCTTCAATCCTTATCACAACAGGTTTTTCTGGTATGGCATCAAGTGATGAAATTTCATTAAGAGCCGCCTGTACCTCTTTTTCCATTGCATTGTGTGTGATCATTACAACAGGAACCGGGCCATTGAATCGTCGTCCTTTCTGGTGAACAGATTGAATACTGATACCTCTTTTTCCTAAGATGCCTGTTATTTTTGATAGCACTCCAGGATGATCTGCGGCTTCCAGTCTAATATAGTAGCATGTGCTGATTTCAGTAACAGGAAGGATGGGTATTTTTCTTATGTTGCTTTTCGGGCTTCCAAGAATTGGCACTCTTGTATTGCTTCCAGCCATTATGTTTCTGGCAATATCTGCAATGTCGCTGACAACTGCACTTGCTGTTGGCATCATTCCTGCTCCAGCACCATATAACATTGTCTGTCCTGTGGCATCTGCATCAATGGTGACTGCATTCATGGAACCATTAACATGGGCTAACGGATGAGTTATCGGAATCATAGCTGGGTGAACACGTGCCTCCACTTTGTCAGTATGGTTTTTACTGATAGCAAGCAATTTTATAGTGTATCCGAATTCTCTTGCAAATTCAATATCCATAGGTGTGATTCTGCTGATTCCTTCAACATGAATATTTTCAAGATTTATCTCCATTCCATAGGCAAGAGCTGCAAGTATTGCAAGTTTATGGGCAGAATCGTGACCTTCAACATCCAGAAAGGGGTCTGCTTCTGCATAGCCTTTTGCCTGAGCCTCTTTTAAAGCAATATCAAAAGGGCAACCTTCTTGAGATATTTTTGTGAGGATATAGTTGCAGGTGCCGTTTAGAATTCCTGTTATGGAGTCAATACGATTGGCCACAAGAGATTCACGTATGCTTTTGATGACAGGCATACATCCTCCTACGCTGGCTTCAAAAGCAAAATCAACACCATTTTCGACCGCAGTTCTGACGATATCGTTGCCAAATGATGCAATCAGTGCCTTGTTGGCGGTCACTACATGTTTGCCATTTTGCAGTGCCCTGAGGATAAACTCTTTTGCAAAAGTTTTGCCGCCTATCAGTTCTACAATAATATTAATATCAGGATCGTTTATGGCTTTGTTGGCATCTGAAATAAAAACTCCCTGTTTGAACGTAATGCCTCTGTCTGTAAGGGTGTCAAGGTCTGCAACGTACTTTAAATTCAATGGAATCCCTATTCTTGATTCAAGCATTGCCTGCTTTTCCATGAGGAGCTTTGCAACCCCTGTCCCTACAATGCCGCATCCCAGAATACCTATGTTGATCTGTTTCATTTTAAAAAATCCTCTGATTGCCTTAGCACTGTCAATCGTTTGATTGCCCGAGTATTATTAATACTGCTGTTAATTAATTAGAAATTTAGTTTAAATACAATATTGCTCAAATGATGTCAAAAAGGTTTTGACATTTCGACTCAATAAGTTTACTGTTTTTCACTTAAATTTTAAACTTATGCCTGTAATAATGAGGAGTTTTTAATGGATAAATCGTTGACATATGCTGACGCTGGTGTTGATATCAGTAAGGCAAATGATCTTGTTCATATCATAAAGCAGCTTGCCAAAACAACACCCCGATCCGGAGTAATGGGAGAAATAGGTGGTTTTGGCGGTCTTTTTTCGTTGAATCTCTCACACTATGCACATCCTGTTCTGGTCAGCTCCACAGATGGTGTAGGAACAAAGCTCAAGATAGCCTTTGCAATGGACAAACATAATACTATCGGTATTGATCTGGTTGCCATGTGTGTAAATGATATAGTGGTTCAGGGTGCCAAACCACTCTTCTTTCTTGATTATCTTGCTATGGGAAAATTAAATAACGATGTGGCTGCACAGATCATCGAAGGGATTGTAAAGGGATGCTGTGATGCCCAATGTGCTCTGATTGGTGGAGAGACTGCTGAGATGCCTGGTATTTACAATGAGGGGGAGTATGATATGTCCGGCTTTGCCGTGGGTATTGTAGATAACTCCAAAATCATAGATGGTTCAGGTATCAGAAATGGTCATAAATTGATAGGTCTGGCCTCCAGTGGGGTTCACAGCAATGGATTTTCCCTTGTGCGGAAAATATGTTTTGAGAAGTGTGGATATACAGTGAAGACCTATATCCCAGAGCTTGGAAAAACCCTTGGTGAAGAGTTGATTACGCCAACCAGAATCTATATACAGACCCTTCTTGGACTTATCCGGGATCTTCCTGTTCACGGTCTTGCACACATTACTGGTGGTGGTATTGATGAAAATATTATCAGAGTTATACCTGATGCCTGTAAAGTCCTTATTGAAAAAGGAAGCTGGGAAACTCCTCCTATTTTTAAATTTCTCCAGGATGCAGGTGGCGTAGAAGATCATGAGATGCATCGTACGTTCAATAACGGTATCGGTATGATTGCTGTTGTACCCGAAGCGTCAGCTCAGGATTTCATGGATAGGCTAAATGCAATGGAAGAGAAGGCTTATATCATTGGAGAGGTAGCATCCAGAACAGAATCGGATCTCCCAGTAGAGTGGGTATAATATTCAGCAGGAACGCCTTGTTTTGGTAGCCCCGAATCATGAAGATCAAAAATACTTTAACGGTAAAAGTACTCCTTTCAATAAAACACTGTTGACATCCAGTAGGGGTAAAATATATCCATGCTCCTGTTTTAAGTAGGGTGTTAAAGTGCGGCCTATTAATTCTTATCAAATAATTCTTATCAAAGTACCTTTTAATTCTTAAATGATCATACTTGGCATCGAATCTTCATGTGATGAAACAGCAGCCGCACTTGTTGAGGACGGAACAGTTGTCATCTCTTCTGTGGTGTCATCCCAGATAGCTGTGCATCACAAATATGGCGGTGTTGTCCCTGAACTTGCATCAAGAATGCATATTGAATCCATACTTCCTGTTGTAATGGACGCTGTGGAGTCAGCCGGCATAACTCTGGATGATATTGATGGTGTGGCTGTAACAAGAGGGCCTGGTTTAATCGGTGCACTTCTTGTAGGATTCTCTTTTGCCAAAGCTTTTGCATGGTCAAGATCAATTCCCTGGACTGGTGTCAATCATCTAGAAGGCCACATTTATTCCGTACTGCTGACAGATGAGCCTCCTCAATTTCCATTTGTTATCCTTTTGGCTTCTGGCGGGCATACAAATCTTTATAACGTTACTTCTCCTGATGAATTCGAGCTTATGGGTCAGACTCGTGATGATGCTGCAGGTGAGGCTTTTGACAAGGTTGCAAAAATGTTGGGGCTTGGATATCCTGGTGGTGCTGTTATTGAAAAACTGGCTCAAAAGGGAGACCCCTATTCAATTGCCTTTCCAAAATCCTACCTTGAACAAGATAGCTTTGATTTCAGTTTCAGTGGGGTAAAATCTGCTGTGGCAAGATATATACATGACATTCAAAATGCAAAAATTGCAATCGATAGCAATAATATTCATTCTGAACATGGTTTAGCCGGGAATATGGATTCTGAACGTAAAATAGATAGTCATATCAGTCATCATCATATTAGCATTGATCAAAATGTTGCTGCTGATATTGCAGCGTCCTTTCAGGAGTCTGTAACTGAAGTACTTTCTCAGAAACTTATAAGTGCTGCTTTGAACAAAGGCGTAAGAAATATTGCTGTTGCAGGAGGAGTTGCTGCAAACTCCGCTTTGAGAAAAAAAATTCTATCTCGCATAAATGGATCAGACTCTATAACGTTCAAAGGGGCAACTTCTAAAAAAGGTACGCCATGCATTTCACAGACGTCAGATAAACAATCAGATAAAAAAGGGGCATTAATTTCTGTCGGAGATTTGAAGCTCCATATGCCTCCTATTTCACTTTGTGGTGACAATGCTGCCATGATTGCTGCAAGAGGTTATAGAATGATCAAGAGTGGTCGGCTGTGCAATCTTGACCATGATGTCTTTTCACGTACAAGAATTTGAGTTCATCAGATTTCGTTCCAGAGTGACAAGAAATAATTCGGCTAAATATTGTCGTTATAATTGTGTCAGTTTAGATATCTTTTTTTGAGTGATGCAATTCTGTGATAAGATTCAATCCCCTTCTTGTAAAGGTGTTCGTCATTTGAAATCAGAGCTTTGATCTCATGGAGTGCATTTTCGATAGATGGCCCTTTATGGCATATCAAAGCCATATCGACTTCGGCGTTCAAAATTTGCCTGATACTTGTTTTTATGTCAAACCGTATAGCTTTCATGTCCATATCATCAGTCATTATAACCCCCTGATACCCCATCTGATCACGTAAGAGTGTTTTGGCAATATTGAAAGAGAGGCTTGCTGGCCACTCACTATCTAGCTCTGTGTATAGAATATGTGATAGCATAATGGCTGACACATTTGATTTTATGGCTGCCATGAAAGGGATAAGGTCTGATCTCTCCATAAGCTTTTTGTTGGCATTTAGAACTGGAAGCTCTATATGGGAATCCTTTGTTGTTCTGCCTATTCCAGGAAAATGCTTGGCAACAGCCATTATTCCATTTTTCTGAAAAGTCTCTATAATATATGAGCCAAGCTTCCCAACATTTTCAGGGGAGCCTGGGAATACTCTATTGACCATAATGCTCTTGAATCTATCGGAAATATCGTTAGTTTCTGGAATTATATCCAGAACCGGAGCGAGATCCATGTTTATGTGAACGGCTTTTAGTTCCTTTGCTGTAATAGTGGCGAAATTTTCGGCACTTTCGATGTCCGTAATATGTGGGTTACCAGGGAACTCTTTGAAATCTGGCGTTTTAAGTCTTGCCACCTCTCCACCTTCTTGATCTACGGCAATTAAGAGAGGAGGCAGATTGCAAGACTTTGCGTACTCCTGGGCAGAAAAAGACAAATTCTTTACCTGCTTTGCAGATTTAATATTGCCTGCAAACAGGACAATTCCACTAACCTTAATATCGCTTATTAATGTTTTAAGCTCACCGTTAAGATCTGTTCCTTCAAATCCAACCATCAGCCTCTGACCGGCAAGCAGATCAATATTTTCATTCTGTGATCTCATTTTAAATTGTTATTCCTGTGTAGAAGTAAGTACCTGAACTAAACTTTCATGACCGACAGAATTCGGCCACCCCCAAGCATGAAAACCATTATGTGGTTTCACGGTAAAGTATTTTCCGGTTAGAATTTTGAATATGGCCTTAGAATCTACCAAATTCATTATTGAATAGAGGAAAAAAATTATGTCCAAGCACTTAGAAGTAGTGAAGTGCAATAACCGGCACGGCCGGAGCGAGGTATTGCTCTTGGCCACAACGAAGAATGAAAGTCGCATGATTACTGCTATTTCAAGAGACTTTCACATAAATCAGATTAAATTATAAAAACAGTTCCTCTGCCTTGGTTTAAATCCGGCCTCTTCAATAAGTCTGCGAATCTCTTTTTCAGGCAGCATGAAATCCACCCCTGCTGAAGCAACAACATTCTCCTCAATCATGGTACTTCCCATATCATTGGCACCGTAAAAAAGGGCGGTCTGGGCAATTTTATCTCCTTGAGTTACCCATGAAGCCTGAATATTGTCAAAATTATCCAGAAATATTCGACTAAGGGCAAGTACTCTCAGGTATTCCACTGCACTGGCCTTTCTAATTTTATTTTTTTTGGTACTTAAGTTTTTATCTGGATTTTTATCAGTAACTTCAATCTCTCCAGTAATTAAATGATTATCTGTATTATCACAAGATATATTGATAAAGTCTCTCTCTATCTTGGTGGTACTAAGCCTTGTGTTATCAGGCTGAAATGTCCAGGGAATGAATGCTGTAAACCCGCCTGTTCTATCTTGAAGAGAGCGTATCTTATCAAGGTGTTCAAATATATGAACCGGTGATTCAATATGTCCAAACATCATTGTTGCACTTGATTTAAGTTCCAGTTCGTGGGCTGTCTCCATTACTTCAAGCCACTGTCTGGCTGTGCATTTATTCGGTGAAACTTTCTCTCTTACCTCGTTGCAAAGGATTTCAGCACCTCCGCCTGGTATGGAGTCAAGGCCAGCATTTTTTAGAATTGAAATGGTCTCTTTTATAGGCAGCGAGGATTTTTCTGCAAGCCATGATATTTCAGGTGGAGAAAATCCATGAATATGAATTTCAAAGTTGGCTTTGATATATTTCAGAAGATCGATATAGTAATCAAGGTCAAGCTCAGGATTCATTCCACCCTGAAGAAGAATTTGAGTCCCGCCTAAATCTATTGTCTCCTCAATTTTTTGACGTAGGCTATCCTTTGATATAACATATCCTTGTTCTACAGATCTTTGTGTATAGCCTTGCCTATCTTTTGACTCCGCTTTTGGAACCTTGTAGAATGCACAGAACAGACAGCCTGACATACATACATTAGTATAATTGATATTGCGATCTACCACAAAAGTTATGATTCTTTCCGGATGGAGTTGAAACCTTCTCTGATCTGCAAGGTTTGCAAGAGTTAGAAGCGGCGCCTCATTGTACATAACAAGCCCCTCTTCTGCAGATATCCGCTCTCCTTTGGAAATTTTTTGAATAACTTCCTCAACCTTTGTAGTATAAGGTTGAGCCTCACCAATGTTTACGCTATCTGCTATACTGTCCAATCTGACTTCACCCACATGATTGATTTTACTGCCGCTCGGTTTTGTATTATCAGTTCTATGCCTTAACCCATCAATGTTCTGCATGAATCTCTCCGTAAAATGAATCTCTTTCAATCGGGATAAAGCCGGCACTTATGATCATCTCCTCCATCTGTTCGCGGGTAAGACCTTTTGCGGATTTTGCCCCTGCGGTATGGGTAATTCTCTCTTCAATGATAGTGCCATCCAGATCATCGGCACCATAATTCAACGCCACTTGAGCAAGTTTTTCTCCGATCATCACCCAATAGGCTTTTATATGAGGGAAATTATCCAGCATAAGACGCGATATTGCGATCATCTTTAGATCATCCACAGCAGTTGTGGATGGAAGGTCAGCAAGTCCAGTGTTCTTTGAATGAAAAGCAAGTGGAATAAAGGCAGAAAAACCGCCTGTCTTTTCTTGAAGCTCTCTGAGCAGGATCAGATGATCAATACGCTCTTCAACAGTTTCAATATGACCATACAGCATGGTGGCATTGGATTTAAGGCCGGCACGATGCACTGCCTCCATTATTTCAAGCCATCTCTCTTTACCCATTTTTTTTGGAAAAAGTTTCTTTCTGACACGTTCGCTCATCACCTCGGCGCCGCCTCCAGGCATCATGTCAAGTCCCGCATTTTTTAAGGCAGCAACGGTTGCGTCAATGGAAAGCCCTGACAGATTTGAAAGATAATCAATTTCAACACATGTAAACGCCTTTATCTTTGAATTCGGCCTTATTCTTTTTACAGTTTTGAGTAGTTGAGTAAAGTATGAGAAGTCAAGATCAGGATTTAAGCCGCCAACAATGTGAAGCTCATTGACAGGCTCATCGATCCTCTCCATAAGCCGAGTCTCAATCTCTTCCATATTCCATGAATATGATGCCGTATCTACTTTGTCCACTGCATAGGCACAGAAAAGACAACGGTTTTTGCATATATTGGTGTAGTTCAGATGTTGATTGTATATGTAAAAAGCTTTCTGGCCATGTAATCTTTGTCTGACCGTGTCTGCCAGCATGCCCACACCATTAAGATCAAAGGAGTCAAAAAGAAGAAGCCCGTCTTCTTTTGAAAGACGGGTCGCTTTCTTTATTTTATCATATATGTTCTCAAGCCGTTTATCGGCAAAATTCCATTTCACTAATATCTCCTATAACCGGCACGGCCGGATCGGGTATTGGTTATTGGCTATAACGAAGAATGAAGGTCATATAATCACGGCTATTTTGAAAGACTTTCACATTTAAAAGATTTTCACATAAACGGTTATGCCCTGACGGGCATATTAAATAGAGCAGTTAATTTTTCAGCTGGTTCTTTTTACACGCCTGACAAGCCGTTTCTTTTTAGGGGATGGATCCCCTGGTGTCTGACCGGGTTGTGGAGCGTAGCCGGTTGTTGGCGGTTTAGGACTCTCCGAAGTGATACTATGAGCAAGTTTAGGGTCAACCAAGCTGTTTTGAGAAAAGCTACAGGATGCTCTTGGGCATTTAAGTCCTGTTGTTCCAGAGCCGGTCTGGAAATCTACAAGAAATGAGTTTTTACATAGAGGACATTGAAAATGGTAAGGTTGTGACCAGCTTACAAATCGGCAGCTCTTGTCAGAACAGATAAAATAGTCCTTGCCGGTTTCGGTTTTTTCTTTCTTTATAGTGCCATTATGACAAACAGGGCAGGGGATTGTCAGATCAGCTTCAAAAGCAGCAATCCTTGATTCAATATCATCTGGAATATTTTGAGTGGCGACAGATGAGTTCTCTTTTCCAGTCTGTTCTATTTCAAGCTGTTTTTTTCTTTTCTCATCTTTTGCTTGTTGCTCTCTAAGTTCCCGTGTTTCAGTCTCTAACCTGATCTTTTCAGCCATATCAAGTGCTGCTTTTTCTGCAGCTATTTTTTCAATCATATGTTGTTCTAAAGCAGCTTTTTCAATAGCCTCTTTTTGAGCTGCCTCTTTCAACTGCTCTTCTCTGAGTCTAAGCTCTGCTTCACGGGCAGCCATCTCTGCCTCTTTTGCTCTGAGTTCTGCCTGCTGCTGTTCCAGTTTTAATGCTGCCATTTGTGCATATTTTAATGCCTGCTCTTTGGCCGCAAGTTCAGCTGCTTTTTTTTCCAGCTCTATGGCAGCTTCTTCAGCCTCTTTTAGTTTTCTTTTTTGATGCTCAATTTCTGAAGCTGCTTTGATTTCAGCTAATTTTGTTTCCTGATATTGTCTTTCAGCCTCTTGTTTGGCTCTTTGCTCGGCTTCAATCTCCTCTTTAGAAGGGCCGTGATCAAAAACAGATGTAATCCTAACTTTATCTAGCCTGCTTCCTCCGTCAAAATGAAATGAGGGTTTCCCCCCACTTTTACTAATTTGGAGCTTCTCTCGTAACCTTTGTTGGGCAAGACGTTTAATATTAGCCTCTTTAAGTTTCAGGGCTACATCTTTCATCTGGCGGCTTTCAGAGTCATCCTGAGAAAGTTCTCTGGCTTTTCTCTCTGCCTTTTCCCTGCTGACTGAGACACCGCTTTTTTTCAGGGTCTGAGCAAAGCTCTCTTTTGCATATTCAAGGGTTTTTCGTTCTGACAGAACCTCGTCGATCATTTGCATGACAAATGCAATAAGTTGAATGCCTGGCATGCCAGGAAACATTTTATCTATAAAACCAACAATTGTATAGGCAGATACCTCTGCCTTAATTTCACCCTGGGAATTTTGAGTTAGATACCCCTGTTCAATAACTGAACTAATTGACTTAATCAGAGTATTATCTTTTGAGAGTCCCAGATCTACAAGTTCATTTGTCAGCGTGTCAGAGGTGAATCTTTTGGGAGGAAATCCTTTGGCTGTTCTGATCTCTCTTTCTCGCTCAACTGCAATGATTATGGTTGAAATTGTGGAAAGGTTGTAGGTTAAAAGAGCAATATCTGAATCAATTTCTATCAGTGATGTGATCTCTCTTACGAGAATTTCATCAAATTGAGATTTGACAAAGGTTGGATCCAGTTCTTTATCGGCAAGTATAATTCTATTCATATTCATGTATCCTGATTGATATCATGTATCATTTCCGCGATATTTGAGGCCATATTTGACCAATCACTATCTCCTCTTACATATTCCTTGTCACTACCACTGGCAGATATCCCAGATTTCAGGTTTAATTCATTATCACCCGCAGTTTTATCACCATCATTATCTTCCTGCAGAGCTTCTCCATCGGGGGTTTTTATATCCAGGCAATCTCCATGTCGGTTGAAAATAAGAGATAGAGATACCTTTATGTCAAAATCAAGTTTGTATGCAATCTGCTCATCATAAACAAGGATATCTCCCTTCTTGTAAATGACCTCATCCTGAAGCTGGAGTTTATGCTTTTCAAGAATCATCTCCTCTATTGCACTCCAGTCAAGCTCTGCATTGATGAAATCGATGAATTCTTTTTCACTGGCTTGAATATTTTCTGCACTGGTGATTTTCATATTTGCCCTTCGGCTATGCTATTGTAATGATGTTTAAAGATGATTATGACGTTAACACCATTTTTTTTTTTTTTCAATCATGCTGACAAAAAAACTGATATAAAAAGAGCGGACTTTTCAAAATAATAACAAGGAGAATGATGTTGTGGCTAATGTATCTATTACTAAAAAAGGGATTGAACAGGCACTATCAAGTCTCAAATATAAAGATAATTCTGTAAAAAAGAGAGTTGTGCTTGCAATACTGCAATATTATGCACTGGACAGTGCCCTGTCGCAGCTAAAATTCATTGATACCGATGAGTTGATAAAAACTATCTGGAATACAGGGGATGATATTGCAGCTATAAAGGCCAAACGAAGAAATTTTTACAGCATAAGATCCTCTATCAATAGTGATCTTGCCAATCTATCCTCTGAAGTTGAAAATCCGGAAAAGATAACCATCACGTCAGAAAATATTTTTGATATGACTGAAGAGGCTAAAAATAATCTCCTGAGCTCTTTTTCTGAAGCTGCAAAGAGCGGAAATTTAGATTTGAGCCAAATTGCAGAAGTTCTGTCAACCATTACTTCGTTGCTCTCAAAAATAGATATCAATGCTGAGTCTGAAGATTCAAAGCCGTCCGATACGCTCGATCAGATAAAAAATAAACTTAAATCGCTTTCTGATTATGTTTTGTCTGATCAGGCACAAGATCAGACTGAGAGTGCAGTTCTATCTAATGAAGAGGTCATAGAGATAGAGGACGATGCATTTGAAGATGTTGAAGAGATTGCAGAAGACGAAGAGATAGTTGAGGTGGAAGAAGATGAAGCTCTTGATGAAGTTGAAGAGGTTGGCGAAGATGAGGAGCTTGAGGAATTAGGCGAAGATGAGGAGCTTGTTGAGATAGAGGACGATGCATTTGAAGATGTTGAAGAGCTTGCAGAAGACGAAGAGATAGTTGAGTTGGAAGAAGATGAAGCTCTTGATGAAGTTGAAGAGGTTGGCGAAGATGAGGAGTTTGAGGAATTAAGCGAAGATGAGGAGCTTGTTGAGATAGAGGACGATGCATTTGAAGATGTTGAAGAGATTGCAGATGTCGAGGAGCTTGCAGAAGACGAAGAGATAGTTGAGGTGGAAGAAGATGAAGCTCTTGATCCAGTTGAAGAGCTTGGCGAAGATGAGGAGCTTGTTGAGATAGAGGAAGATGCATTTGAAGATGTAGAAGAGATTGCAGAAGACGAAGAGATAGTTGACATCGAAGATGAGGAGTTTGAAGAATTAGGAGAAGATGAAGAGCTTGTTGATGAGGATGACCTGTTTGAAGAGGTTCAGGAGATAGATGAAGATGATGATATGTTTGAAGAGATAGAAATTGATGAGAGCGAAGAGCTCCTAATGGACGACAAAGAACTTGAAGAATTCAGAGAATTTCAAAAAAATAAAGATCTTGCCCAACAGTTTGATCATCTTCTTGCAGATGTTGACAAAAAATATAATCTTTATGTAGTTATTCCTGCCGGTGTTTATACCGTTGGAAGTATCAGAAAGACAAAAAACAAACTTGAACTGCAACAGATTGAGATGTCAAAATTTTATATTGCAAAATACCCGGTTACCAATGCCCTTTTTGAAATCTTTATTCAGGAGACAGGGTATATTACAACCGCAGAGAAAAAAGGGTATGGAACAGTATTTAAGGGGCGATTCAGAAAAAATAAAAACGTTTCCACATGGAGACAGGGAAGTGAAAGTTCGGATGTAAAAAATGCCTGCTGGTATCAGCCTGAAGGACCTGGAAGCTCTTTGCACAACAAGAGAAATCATCCTGTTGTTCAGGTAAGTGTTGATGATGCATGGGCATTTGCTTCATGGATAGGCCGAAGAGTGCCAAGCGAAGCTGAGTGGGAAGCTGCTGCAAGAACAGATATGGGATTCAAATATCCCTGGGGGAACGAGTGGCAAGACAGTTGCTGCAATACCGAAAATAGTTCTTTTTCTGATACAACACCGGTTGATAAGTATGAAAAGTACAGCAATGTTTTTAACATCACAGATATGCTTGGAAATGTTATGGAATGGACATCCGACATGGTTTCCAACCCTTTTATTGTTGATAGCAAAAACAAATTTCATGTTGCCAAAGGGTGTGGCTGGATTGCAAAGGAGAATATCAGCATCGGCTCAAGATCGCTTTTCAAGGAACAATACACATCAAACACTGTTGGATTTCGCTGTATATCTGAGTATCTGCTTTGAATCCTATGTGAAAGTCTCTTTAAAGAGTCTGGGGAAGATTAAAAATGATTGTTTTTTTTGTGAGTGAATGCGAAAAAAAGGCCTTTACCCGTAGCAGGAGAGTTCTAAACAAGTATGCACAACAATTGGGTCGCAGGACATGGCAGGCAAGACTTTCCGAAGAGGGATTGAATGATATTTACAGGGAGTTACGTGAGAGTGCAACCAGGCAAACATCTGTGGCCTGTCACCGTGTACGGGGCAATAATAGAACCGATTTAGTCTGGATAGTGGGTAGTCAACAGTGTTTTAACAGTAATGGCTGGTTTTCATTCAGTCAAACCAGCCGCAATATCTTACGCAGCCATGCTGAAATGGCTTCCAATTACAGGTTAATAGATTATCTTCTGAGTATAGCAGCATTGCTTCACGATTTAGGCAAAGCAAACGATTTTTTCCAGAAAAAACTTGCTGGACATGGTGTTAATGCCCGCGATCCTTACCGGCATGAATTTGTCTGCTCTCTTATGCTATGTAAGGTAATAGAGGATATAAAGCCGTCTCAGGATGGCGATTGGTTGAGACTGTTTTCTTAATGATCGTCATTGGTTTGATATTGATATCTCCTCACGAAAGGTACCGATCTGGAGTTATTTGCGAAAATTTGAGCAACTTCCTTTGTTCAGTAGTTTAGTGTGGCTGATCCTGACTCACCATAAATTGCCGGAAGGCAATTATAACCGTAAAAAATTTGATTTTGACAAAGAGGCTGCTTTTTTTGGTAAAAATTCAACAAAAGATGATAAACAGCAAGCAATAACTTTCAGCAATAGTAAAATTATGCCCTGGCAAAACAGGGGATGGTGTGATTCACTTGCCTCCAATGCAAGTAGGTTGATCCACTTTTTAGAGGAACAGACACCGTATCTGGTTCACTCTTCCGATGATCTTAAAATTGCGATGGCCCATATCGCAAGACCTTTTCTGGTATTAGGTGATTATCAGGCATCTGCCACAAAACAGTTTTATACTGACAGTGATAAAAGCAATCTCTGCTTTGCAAATACTATTGACAACAGATTTGCCGATACCCTTAATCAGCATCTGCACAAGGCAAAAAAAGAGACTTCCCGTTGTTTTCGTCTGTTGATGAATTATCAGAACAATCCTGACTTTAGAACGATTACTGCATCACAGATTCCGCCAATTTTGAGCCAAAAACCAAATATGTCTAATTCTCAATCTGCTTTTCACTGGCAGGAACACAGTTGCCATCTGGTAAGGGAGCAGCATAAAAACAGTATTCAGGAGAGTGGTTTTTTCGGGATTCTTGCAGCTAAAACAGGTGCGGGAAAAACAGTGGCAGCAGCACGAATTATGGCGATGTTATCCAAAGAGTTGCGTTTTTCTCTTGCACTGGGTTTGAGGTCATTAACTTTGCAGGCAGGTAAGGATTATGAGGACAAAGAGCGAATCGGGTTTGAAAAGAATCAGATAGCAGTGATGGTCGGATCCAAAGTTAGTCAGGCACTCTTTGAACAGCAGCAAAAACTTGAAGATCAGGAAGAAGATGGAGAAAGAGGCTCTTTTGATGAAGGGCTTGCCGAAGATTATGATGTCGTGCATGACGGTGATACAGGTGAGTTAAAGAGCTGCTTCTTTGTTTTGACGGATAAGCAGTTAAAAATCCTGGCAACACCTGTTCTAATCTCCACAGTTGACCATATTATTGCCCCTGTTGACAGCAGGAAAAGCAGCTCTACCCTGATGAGTCTGCGTCTGATGACAAGTGACCTGATCCTTGATGAGGTTGACAGTTACAGCTATTCTGATCTTGTAGCATTAGGTAAACTGGTCTATCTGACAGGTTTATATGGTCATAAAGTCCTTCTGGTTTCAGCAACATTGCCACCTGCTATTGCTGTGAATTTTTACAGAGCTTATCAACAGGGTTTTTCTCAATATTTACGCCTTAACTCAATGGCACAACCGATCTTTTGCGGCTGGTTCTCAGATCAATATAAATTTTCCTGCCTCAGACGTTGTGATTCTGTTGTACAGTATCAAAAACAGCACTATGACTTCAGCAAAAATGTTGTCAGCCACTTAACATCACAATATGCCAGACGTCCGGCACAATTGCTTGATATCAACGGGTGTACATCTGAAAATCACCTGTTTGACAAAGTTCTTGAGCACTGCTTTGATATGCATCATCGTCATCATGTGATGGACAAGGCAACATCTGCAAGAGTCTCTATCGGGCTTGTACGATGGAACAATACCGGGCCGTGCGTGGCATTCACTATATATCTGCTCAACCGTGATCGGCAAAGTTCTGATTTACCATATAAAGTTATCTGTTATCACTCAAAATTATTACCAATAGTGCTGCATGAGGTTGAAAATTTTTGTCGTAAGGCTTTAAAAAGATCAGAAGATAAACTTCTTCAACAAAAAGAGATTCAGTCAATTCTGCAGAGAGAAAAACCAAAAGATCTTCTGATTCTGGTTGCTGCCACATCTATTATTGAGGTGGGGCGTGATTTTGATTTTGACTGGGGGATTTTTGAACCGCAGTCAACTCGTTCGGTGATACAGACAGCAGGTCGAATTTTGCGTCATCGTGAAAAAGTTGTGAATAGTCCTAATGTTGCTTTGCTCAGTACCACTTACCGAGGATTGTTTAAGCCTGAACCTGCCTATTCATACCCGGGAATTGAGACAGATGGCCAACGTTATATTTGCAGGCTGACAAGTAAATTTGTAATGGATCTGTTTGACTTTGAGTCCATGCAGTGCGGCATTAATGCTCAATGGACACTGTTGGAACCTGATAAATTCAAGGCAGAAATCAGTTTTCATGAGCATCAGGCTTATAAAATATATCTTGAAGATGATGAAAAAGGCAGAGATTTAAAACATTGGGTGGAACTGCCTGAACTCCATTTGCATGGATATCACAGTCGGGAAAACCGTTTCCGTGACGGGTTATATAGTGAGGGGCTCTATCTGTTCAGGCAGATGGATATAGATGAGGATGAGATCACATTAAAAAACTGGCGGGCACTTGACAATAAAGGCAGCCGTAACAGAAGAGAGCACAGTTTTGATTATGATACTTCGATAAAACAGATTGATGTATGCCATGAAAATAGGCTTCTGCTGAGAATTGATATTGAAAAATCCCTGTTGGCTTTAAAAAATGAGGGTTTTGAGGAGTCGTTATTGAAAAAGCTGGTAGCAATTGAGCTTGATTTCTGGAAGAGCAGCCCGACACTTCAATATCATGACGCTCTGGGCTTATCCATTGTGAAATAACCGGCACGGCCGGAGCGGGGTATTGGCTCTCGGCCACAACGAAAAATGAAAGTCATATAATCACGGCTATTTAAAGAGACTTTCACATAAAATAATCATGATCAGATATCGGAAAGCAGGAATCATGAAAATAAGAGTGTGTTTTTAAGGTAATGGCAATGCCACTATAGGTACAATTCTATCTAAAAAATCAATTGACTCCAATTTCAATCGCACTTTTCACCTGAGTGAACATAAATTTCAATGCATCTGTTTCATCTAAAAAACTGATACATTGATCACGCATGGCCTGATCGTTTTTCTTTGCTGCTGCGGCAGCAAAGGCATTGGGCAGAATCGCTCCATCCTTTACCATATCAGCTACATCAAACACCAAAGCTCCTCTACGGGTAAAACCGTGAGAAACAGGCATTGAATGAGAGATCCCAAGTACCCATAAAACAGAAGCTGCCAATCCGTAAGCCAGATAGTTTCCATGATCAAGATAGCTGTTAAAAAGATCAAAAGGATCATTTTTACCCTGTTGACGGCTGAATTTGGTATTTCCGGAATTTTCGGCTAATATTTTGTAAAGAGCTTTGGAAAAATTGGCTTCATAGCCCATTAACTGTTGATTATCTTTTGCACGGGCCAGGTCTTCATGGAAAGATTCGATCAACGTATCAGGCATGATTCCAGCCGTTGTCAAAGCCGGCAATTTTTTCCACGATTGTTGAATAAACCGGCATCGCTGTTGCTGAAAGAATTTAGCTACTTTTAAACGCTTAGCCTCGTCAAACCAGAAAGAGCACCATTTTTGAAAATATTCTGTA
>JADGBC010000250.1 GCA_015231705.1 Desulfamplus sp.
AATTTTCGATTTGCATCTTTTACTACTCCTCTCCATCTATCGAGAATGTTGTTTTTTAATTCAGGAGGTATCTTTACCTTAAATACACCGTTTTTAAATTTATTTAATGCTCCAATTCCATATTGGTCTTGTATTACTTGTAGTATTGGCAAATATGTTACATCAACATCTCCCATAAAAACAACTGGAGTATTATACTTATCACCCATTTTGTGAACTGTATCTAAATTTCCACCCCTCGCAAAGCCTTCATGTTGCTGTATAGCGTGCTGGATTTCATGGAGAAGGACGCTACCTTTATTAATACTGTCTAAATTATCAAGACTAAAACCACCATGAAGCCATATCTCATCATCTTTAAAAGCTCCCGTTCCAGCTTTGCCATCTTTATCTAAAATAACTCTAACATCTTTTAAATATGGATATGCTTCAAAAAGTTCATCATAATTAATAAGGTTGCCAAGTGTTGAGCTGCCAATATTGCTATCTTCCTCAAACATTGGACTAACCATTTCTGCTAAAGAATCTTCTGATATTTTCAATTTACTATCATCAATTTCAAAACTCCATTGATTCTGATTCGGCACAATCTCCCACCAACCAGTATCTTTCCAAATCTGTTCACGGCTCTTGCCTTGAGCCTTCATCTCTTGAGCTTTTGCAAGCATCGGACTATTGGCATTTTTGGCTTTAGCACCAGCAAAGGCAAACTTCGCCTTTCCCTGCTGCCTGTTCTTATCCCTTCTATTCGCCTCACGTCTTACAGCTATGTCAGCCAATGCAACCATATCAGCTTGTGTCAGGTCATAATTAATGCCTATCTTTGCAAGATACTTTTTGATTAAGGCTATAAACTTTCTGGCAATACTCACATCTGGAGAATCTTCTACAAGGTATCCAAGAACTTCCTCCTCCATATATTCAGGTTTGGTATCTGCTGCCTCTGCCCTTGAGTATGCCTTGCGGATTGCTTCACCTGTGGGCGATTGTTCTTCTCTACGTGCTTTAACTCTATCTTTGAGATTGTTAAATTCAGGGTCGTTCTGTAGCATCTGCCCGATATGAGTTCCTACTTCATGGCGTATAACATTCCACATTTTACCAGATTCAATATTCTCTGGCACAATGTAAGCCTTGCCGTTTAATACAAAGCCTTGAATGAGTCCGTCTTTGGAGTATCTAATATCGGGGTTGTTTGAATCAAACGTGCCTTTGTTTTTAGTTGCTGATTTGATTTGTTCAGGTGAAAAAACTATATAATCATTATCCAATTTTATCCCATCAAAACCATCTGCTATTATTTGGTCAATGGTCATACTATCGTATTCGTCCCAACCTGCCATTTTTTGAATAGATAGATATACTGGTATTATTGTTTTTACACTTGCTGCACCAACATCACCACTTTCCAACGCTTCTTTATCTACTGTAAACCAAAATAAAGAATCTTGAGTTTTATCTTTGTTAAAAATATTAAATGCTTTTTCAGTCCCATGATAAACCACCAACGGCTTACCGTCCTTGTCCACAACTTTTGAATCTTTAAACCATGCCTCAAATGCTGGCGTGGTAGTATCATTGCTTTTAGAGTATAACGCCTCCCCCGACTGCTGCAACAGGTTCAAAGCCTGTGCTTCGGTAACAGGGTTTAGCGTGCCTTGCTTGATAAGGTTATCAGCTATCTTACGCTGCTTGCGGGGTAGTTCGGAGAGATTAGCGGGGGTAGAAATTTTACTTG
The DNA here is from genome assembly GCA_015231705.1 of Desulfamplus sp. Taxonomy (GTDB): domain Bacteria; phylum Desulfobacterota; class Desulfobacteria; order Desulfobacterales; family Desulfobacteraceae; genus Desulfamplus. The sequence goes on from JADGBC010000250.1 coordinate 1,739, forward strand.
ACGGCTTGACTGCTACAGAATCCTTTGTTATCTTCTTTTCAGAAGGTGGACTAATAGTAGTTGCACTTTCAAGAGATTCACCATCGGCGGCGGTTTCGGACGTATTGCCAACGGACACTTCTTGTGTAGCATTGACACTGACTGGTGGCTTTTTCCAAAGGGTCTTTGTTTGTAAAGACCCTTCTTCTCTATTCACCACTTCGACATAGTAAATAAACCCATCATCAAATTCCTTTGAGTAGATAATTGATTTTTGGTCGTCAGCTCTTTTTGTTCCTTTTGTAATATCGTCAGGATTATTTATAATATCAGGGATACGGTTTAAATCATCCTCTGTTATTGCAATTTGCGGAATAGGTTTTCTGTTCGCTTCTCTTTCAGGATTCCCATGACTATTCATAGCATGTCTTATATCTCTGGAAACTAACTCATGTGAAAAACCTTTGACTTTTACACCTGTCAATTTTTCTATTTTTTCCGCATGTTCAGGCTTCACCTTACCAAGTTTTAGGTTTGGCAAATCTATTCTTTTCAGAGCCTTACTGATAAAATCTTTTACTTTGGCTTTAATATCTTCTGCTATTGAAAACTTTACATCGGGGGCGGGTTTGGCTTTATCTCTTGTTTCTTTAAACCTACCTACCCAACCATCATATTCACCATCTTTTACTTTTACAGGCTCATGTGTTTTAGTTTTCCCAGCGTCTTTAATAGCCTTAATAGCTTCCGCTTTTGTAATAAATGGCGTTTGTTGCTTTGATAAAACATCTCTTTTTGCAATAGGTAAATTAGAAACTTCTCTTGGTTTCAAGTCTTTTTCTGCAACACTTACAGCATCTTGTTTTTTACCAGAAGTGGTGAATAGAGAAGAAGGGTCTTTACAAACAAAGACCCTTTGGAAAAAGCCACCAGTCAGTGTCAATGCTACACAAGAAGTGTCCGTTGGCAATACGTCC
>JADGBC010000251.1 GCA_015231705.1 Desulfamplus sp.
GGAGAACAAAAAAAAGAGGAACTGAGCTACAACCGTCAGGATTTCTAGGCAACAACATCAAACAAGCAGCTTAACTTTCTTCAGCATATAAAAACCCTTCTTAAAATTAACGGTGAGGCAGCAGTTGTTCTTCCTGACAACATCCTGTTTGAAGGTGGAGCTGGAGAGACAGTCAGAAAAGAGCTTATGAAAACAACCGAACTTCATACAATCTTGAGACTTCCCACAGGTATTTTCTATGCAAACGGGGTAAAAGCCAATGTGCTCTTTTTTGACAACAGACCAGCGTCAAAAGATGCCTGGACAAAAGAGGTGTGGATCTATGACTATAGAACCAATATCCACCACACCCTTAAAAAAAAGACAATGCAGATGGAGGATTTAAGAGAGTTCATTGAACTTTATAACCCTGAAAACAGACACAAGAGAAAGGAGACATGGAGTCCTGAAAATGAAGAGGGGCGGTGGCGTAAATTCAGCTATGAAGAGATTCTGGCACGGGATAAAACCAACCTTGATATCTTCTGGCTAAAGGACAAATCCCTTGCAGATCTGGACAATCTTCCTGATCCTGATATTCTGGCTTTTGAGATTATCCAGAGTATTGAAGCTGGACTTGAGTGTTTCAGAGAGATATACAGTGAAATTTCCCCTGAATAGAGAGAGTGGCCAGGATTTATTAAAGAAAAATCCTTATGAATGTTATTTACTCAAAATCGACACCTATCCAGTCAATAGACTTGTCAACACTGTCAGAATCAGGATATTCAGGATGAAAGGATTGACAGGATACAAATCCTTATCATCCTGTAAATTCTGAGCATCCTGATTCAGACAGATGCTAATATGCCCAGGAATCGATAGCAAGGTGTCGTTTTTGAGTATATTACTTTAATTCTTCGTTGTGGGTGGAAGTCAACACCTCACTCCAGTCGTACCAGTTATCAAAAAAAAGTAACAAAGAACTGTTTGCACAAAGGATTTTGTTAAAATGAGTTGACATGGAGTTGATAATAGGAGAAAAATACAACTCTTGAAATTGTGCGTCATAATATATTTTATACATTGTGATTTCGCAAGATAAGGAGGGCGGCATTTCTCCCCCACCTTTGCCTGTCGGCTCAGGAAAGGGTCTCCTGCCGCATTTAGATGATATAGAGTGTAGTTTTGAAATTATATACATTGTAGTTTTACATTGATTTACATAATATGCCCAATATGTAAACATACTACCATTTTAATATAATATGGAGGAATTTTAAAGCATGGGTGAAGCGGCAATTAAAATTGGAAAAAAACACAAGAGTGTTTTTAAAGACAAGGTGATGGAGCTTCTGCCCAACGGCGGAAATCTCAATGCCTGTCTGACATGTGGTGCGTGTGCGTCAGGATGTCCGGCCACTGGTCTTGAGGGGATGGACCCAAGAAAATTTCTGAGAATGGCAGCTCTTGGAATGGATGAAGAGGGGGTCAGAAATCTTTTTATCCTCTGTTATGAAAATGATATCAATGCATTGAAAAAAGATATTAAAGGGGCATCAAGGCTTAAGGGGTATGCCTCGTTTTTTGGAGGGCTTGATCGTTTAAACAGATATCTTCTTGGATGTATCACAAAACATCTTTTCTCTTGTGATATCAGAAGCAGAGATGCGTTTGAATCTCATGCTGCCTTGATGCTTCCCAGACTCTATTCAACTGGACAGGAGCTGATCTCAAGAGTCACAGAACTTTGTGAGGAATACAAGTCAGCCGTGGCGGTTATAAAAAGCATCAGCCTTAAAAATTTAAATTTGGAAGCGATGTTCACCCTTATGGGAAAGCTGGAGCAGAACCTTGAAGAGATTGTGCCACAAAACTTTCTTGAGATATACCATTATGATCGAATTGCACAACTAAAGAGGTATGTTGCTGCTATCAGAATAAGGGCACAAAGGGCTGCTGTCGATCCGGTCAGGGATCAGAAACGGTGGTCAGAAGTTTCAAAATATGTCGATCGATTTAATTTATTTGCTGACCAGATATTAAGCAACTCATTGCCGGATATCCCATCTTCTGGCGGATTATCTTCTGGCGGATTAGGATTGTCTTCAGGCAGAGTCTCTTCAGGTGTGATGTTTGAACGACTGATATCGGCAGGTGCAGGATCAACTGACGGAACTTGTTGGCCGTCATCTCAATGGTCAAAAGAGAAGATCGATGCAGTAGTTGATCTTTTCTGGATGATAGAGGAGTATAAAGTATCTTTGTTTGCCCAGGAGTTGAAAACTGCTGTTAAAATTTCCCCCAAACGGCTGGATAAGATCTGTGAGGAGATTGAACGGATGTTTTGAAATATTCAAGCAAACTGATGCCTTTAGCATGAAAGTAGATTTTGTTTTGATTTTCATGGTAAAGGGTGGCCACACTACGGCCATGAAGGTTTATAAAATTGATGTGTTTTATATTTTTATATTGACATCTACCAATTTACTGTTAATTACTTAATCGTCATTCTCATATTGAGAGTCAGTATGCTTAATGTGAAAGTTGTTTTCTTTTAACAAAAAACCAACAAGTAGGAGAAAAATTATGAAAAAATTTATTATTGCTCTTTCCATTTTGCTTATAACGGCTGCTACGTGTGCAGCATCAGAAAAAGTTATTCTTGTAACAGGAGAGTGGGCA
>JADGBC010000252.1 GCA_015231705.1 Desulfamplus sp.
GAAACTGTCCCAATCGTCAGGGAGACAGGGTTCAAAAGATAATCTGTTCGCTTCAAGCCGAAGTCCTAAAAGTGACTCCACTATAAGTCGGTACATCCATGAAGCAGAACCTGTGTACCATGTCCATCCGCCCCTGCCTGTGTGTGGTACAACAGCATAGACATCTGCCGCCATAACGTAAGGTTCTACTTTATATCTTTCGATTCCATCTGCCGACTTTCCGTGGTTCACGGGATTGATCATAGACAAAATCTCCCACGCACGACTCCTATCTCCTAATTGTGCAAATGCCATGGCTGCCCAGATCGCAGCATGGGTGTATTGACCGCCGTTCTCCCTTACACCGGGAACATAGCCTTTTATATAACCTGGATTGAGGGCAGATTTATCAAAGGGCGGATCAAGAAGCTGAATCAGGGAATCGTCTCTTCGCATAAGATACTTGTCTAATGAATCCATTGCCATGATCGAATGTTCGTATGACAAGCTGCTATTCATATTCATGCCTGAAAGTACTGACCAGCTTTGGGCTATTGAGTCAATCTTGCATTCTTGGTTTTTTGCTGAACCTATGGGTGTACCATCATCAAAAAAAGCCCTGATGTACCATTCTCCGTCCCAGCCATGCTGTGCTATATTATGCCGCAGTTGTTCAACTTCCTCTCCACACTGTTTAGAAAAGTCAACTTCTCCGCGTAGCCGTGCGATTGCAGAAAAACGTGTGAGCACCTCACACATAAAAAATGCTAACCAGACACTCTCTCCTTTGCCTTCATGTCCCACCATGTTCATTCCATCATTCCAGTCCCCTGATCCTATAAGTGGCAGATTGTGTTCTCCGAATTTGAGGCTTCTTGAGATTGCACGCACACAGTGCTCATAAAGAGTGGCTTTTGCTTCTGATTCTACAGCAATATCGTAGTAAGAGTCCTCTTCTGGCTTAACTTGGCGACCATTGATAAAGCAGATTGATTCGTCTAAAACTCCTGTGTCACCTGTAGTCTCTACATAGCGGCACGTTGCTAAAGGCAGCCAGAGAAAATCGTCTGAACAGTGGGTTCTCACCCCTCTGCCTGTTGGCGGATGCCACCAGTGCTGAACATCACCTTCCAAAAATTGATGGGAGGCACATAAAAGAAGATGCTTTCGCACAAGTCCTGGCTCAGAGTAAATAAGGCTCATTATATCCTGTAACTGATCTCTGAAACCAAATGCTCCACCAGACTGGTAGTAGCCGCTTCGTGCCCAGAGGCGACAGGCTATTGTTTGATACATCAGCCAGCCATTTGCAATAACATTTACAGAGGGATCAGGGGTTTGAACCTGTATTGCACCGAGAGTGTATCCCCAGTAGTGCCACACAGCTTCAAGTGCCTTTCGTGCAGCACCTGAGTAACGGAAACGATTAGCAAGGGCTATTGCGTCAGCGTCACTTCCTCCTGAACCAAGGGTAAAAACAACCTCTCGCTCCTCTTCATCGTAGAGATCAAATGACACCTGCATGGCTGCACATGGATCAAGTGCGGCGCCAGTTCTGCCTGAAAGGCGTAAACGGTTCATTGCTGCTGGATTGGAGAGGGTGCCATTGCGTCCAATGAACTCTCTTCTGTCTGCTGTTAATGTTCTGGTAGAGTGATCTACGTTAAAAAAGGCAACTCGGCTTCCAAATTCTGCATTGTAGTGGTTGTGTGCAAGAATAGCACCGCTTCCATGATCCACTTCAGAGATGACGTGCATCACTGTTTTGTGCCTTAAATCTCCCATAACCCACTCTATAAATCCGCTCACAGAGAGGCGGCGGGAACGACCTGATTTATTGTGCACCTTGATCACAATAAATTTCACAGGTGCATCTACCGCAACATATACCCATACCTCGGATTTGATACCCCGCTCTGTGTGTTCAAACACAGTGTATCCAAATCCATGCCGTGTAACATAAGGTGTTGTCCCTTTAGCAGGATGTGGCATGGGAGACCAGAAATGTCCTCTCTCCTCATCACGAATATAAAATGCCTCTCCACAAGAGTCACTTACAGGATCGTTGTGCCACGGAGTGAGGCGAAATTCATGAGCATTTTCGCTCCATGTATAGGCAGACCCGCTTTCCGAGACAACTGTGCCAAATTGTGGATTGGCAAGTACATTTACCCATGGTGCTGGTGTTACCTGACTGGAACTGGTTGAAATGACATACTCCCGACCATCAGGGGTAAATCCTCCTGTTCCGTTAAAAAATATCAGATCATCACGGGGCATTGCAGCCACATCAGGTTGGAGAGGGCGGTTGCTGCGTGTTGTTGTTATGGGCGGTATTACTGTCTCAATCGGAATGCGGCGAGGCATCTGTTCTGCAAGTGTCCCGCGGCTATCACTTATGATGACGCGAGCAGTTGCATGGAAAATTAGGCTATCCTCCTCTGATATCTGGTCAGCATTTCTAACAAAAATGCCACCCGGGATATCTGGCATATTTACCTCACTGCCAGCAGCAATAAGTCCCATTACCTGATCAAGCAGAACCTGGCGATAGCCAGCACGATCTTCATTGCATATCACAAGATCAACTGCTAAACCCTTTAGACGCCAGTATGAGTGAGCCTGTATGAGTTGGCGCCACAGCACGATATTTGCCTGATCTTCAATCCT
>JADGBC010000253.1 GCA_015231705.1 Desulfamplus sp.
AAAGATCAGAGCAAATAATCAGGTGAAACCAGGACATGTTAGATGCAACATGCTGATATTCTATATGTTAAAGATAAATCAATTGGCGAAAATGCCACCTGAAGCCACTGATAAATAGTTTGTCTAATCAGAAGGCTCTTCTGGAAATTTTTTATGTGAAAGTCTCTTGAGACAGGCGTGATCATATGACTTCGTTGTGGCCGGAAGCCAGTATCCAGCTCCGGCCGTGACGGTTATAAACAACGTCTCTTTTGCAATCTAACATGTTCTCTTTTAGTAGACAAATCGTTTGCATTGAACTCTACACATACAAAGGACGTGTTTTTTCTAAAGACAACAAAAACAGTAAAAAAAACAAGGGTTTTTAACATGCCTCTTTCATTTACATCTTCTAAAATAGAGTCTATACCTTTTGCCGGCATTCGTAAGGTTTTTGACAAAGCTGCCCAGATGGATTCCAAAGGTATAAAAGTTATTCACTTTGAAATAGGGCGTCCAGATTTCGATACTCCTAAGCATATCAAAGATGCTGCAAAGTCCGCTCTTGATCAGGGGATGGTTCATTATACTCGCAATGCTGGAATTCCATCATTGCGCAAGGCTATAGCAGCTTCTATCAAATTGTTTAAAAAAGTGGAATATGATCCCATGAAAGAGATCATCGCTACTGGCGGAGGACAGCAGGCTATGTTCCTGACTCTTCAATCTATTTTAAACTCTGGCGATGAAGTGTTGGTGCCCAACCCAGGTTATCCACAATTTACTTCATGTGTTACTATGTGTGGAGCTACTCCGATTCCAGTGCCATTGGTTCAGGAAAACAATTTTGCTCCGGATTTACTGGCAGCACAAAAATTAATATCTCAAAATACTCGAGCAATAATTGTCAATTCACCACACAACCCTACCGGTGGTGTTCTCACCCGCTCTCAAATTATTGAAATCTGCAATTTTGCTGAAAAGAATGACCTATTGATCTTCTCTGATGAAGCTTATGACCGGATACTTTATGACAATGAATTTGTCTCTCCGGCAGCAATTGATAAAATGAAAAAACGTACTGTAATATGGGGATCTCTTTCCAAAACATATGCCATGACCGGCTGGAGGATAGGTTATATTGCCGCACCGGCTGAACTGGTATCAAATGCAATTAAGGTTCAGCAGAACCTGATGTTGTCACTTTGTTCGTTTGCTCAGGCAGGAGCCGCAGCCGGTCTTGATGGGCCCCAAGATGTGGTTGATAATATGACTTCAAAATTTATGGAACGTCGTAGGATTATTCTTGATGGGATATCAGATACTCCTGGTTTATCGTGTCCAGTTATACCACAGGGTGCTTTTTATGTGTTTGTGGCTCACAAGGTGCCCGGGATGAATTCAGAACAGCTGGCTGATCGAATATTAGATGAGGTTGGTGTTGCAACAGTACCCGGCTCTTATTTCGGCAGCAAGGGAGAGGGTTTTTTACGCATATCTTACGCAGCCTCTAAAGAGGACTGTCAGGAGGGGATGGCACGTATCAAGAATATAATGTCATTGTTGATGAAGGAACAGCCATCCTCTTAGAGAGTTCTTTTGGAGTGCTAACAGCAAGACGGAGATAGAAAATAAAAAGGCGATCAAGTGATCTATCCACGGACAGATCTGCCTTATTGTGCCAATTTTTTGCAGCCGTATTCTCATATAACCGACCATGCCATGGTAGGCACAACGAAGAACAAAAGCCTCATGATTACAGGTACTTGAAAATACTTTCATATAACCGGCACGGCCGGAGCGAAGTATTTGCTCTCAGCCACAACGAACAATGAAAGTCAATAAGCACGGCTATTTAAAGAGACTTTCTTATAAAAACAGGTGCGGCCGGAGCAGGGTTATTGCTTCCGGCCACAACCAAGAATGAAAGTCATATGATCACGGCTCTTTATGGAGACGCTCACATAGAAAAAAACAACTGATAGAAAAGATTTCTTAAGCCATAATGATATCCACAAGCCCTTTTTCTTTAAGATATTGTGGATAAAGCCTGTAGGCAGGTTTGAGTACCGGCAAAAGCTTCAATGTTTTGGGTACATTACCCTTTGCAACAACAAGTCTGCGGGTTAGAGCACTTACAAGATTTGCTTTGCCGTGCCAAAATTTATGTGCGAAATCGGCATCCATGGTCATGGTCACTTCCGGTTTACCTGCGAAATCACCGGCAATAATTTTTAGATCCTCTCCTGTTGCATCTATAGTTATGGTTGCAGAGGGATTTTTGTATACAAACTGCACGCAAAGACCGGTTTTTGAAAGAGCTGGGCCAAGCTCCGGATCGCTCTTGAGAAGTTCATAAAACCCTACAAGAACATCATAAAGTTGATCACTGTCCTTAAAGACACCTTTTATTGCCTTTTCACCAGCTCTTGCCGCCTTAGATTTAAGATCATCATCAGAAACCTTCAAAGGCTTGTCCTTACGGAAATAGGCCGCCCTGACAATTTCAATGACATCTTCTCGTTTTGGTTCAACCGGATTGTATAGCATGGAGCCATCTTCCATTGCAGTATCAGCAACCTGATCTAATTTTGCCAGATCATCCTTGATTCCGGCATCCTTTAAATTCAGAGGAATTCCGGTCAGGA
>JADGBC010000254.1 GCA_015231705.1 Desulfamplus sp.
GTTTTAATGCTTTAAATCTGATGCGAAATGGAAAGTTGATCGAGGTTAAAATGAGAGCCTCACCTATCTGATAATATTAAGAATATTTCAAATGTCTATTTTTTTAAATCGCTGCTGAAACCCTGTTATATCCTTCCACGGATTGTCATAATCATCCTGGTTGTTTCCCATTAGAATTTTCCCTTTGATATTAGAGGTAATTTAACACTCCAAAAGCATCTAAATTGGGGCTTTCCCCCAAAAGAGAGTTTTATATGCTCCTTTGTCTGAATTAAGATTCGCAGGATTTTATGATTCAAGGATTGTTGCCTATATTCTCAAATCCGACACCTTGTTCTTTTTTTGTCTGATTTTAATTTTTAGCAGTAGTGAAAATCAAGCATATCCGGGAGTTAAAGGGTATTTTGAGGATAAATAAATCGTTGTAATCTTTTAATACTTAAAATCCTGATTCAGACAATGTTGACAATGCCAGGGAATCCTGCAGGTGTCGACTTTGAGTATATTAGACTTGATCCTCACCATCCATTAGCAGATGTAACGGGATATCAACCGCTTCGTTGTTCAGTATCCTTCTGACTGACTCAACATCAATATTGGCTACCTGTGCGATAACCTCTTCGGATAAGCCTTTATGTGAAAGTCTCTTGAATTGGTCGTAATTATAGGGATTTTATTTTTCGTTGTGCCCATCAGGGCATGGCCGTTATTTCTTTGCATTATTGATAAAATAGACCATAGCATTATTATACTCAAAATCAGGAATAAAAGGTTTAATTGCATCTGGAAGGTCTTTGAATCTTGAACTTAACACTCCAGGATTCCATCTACCCTTACCATGATAAAACACAATAGGGATAACCGGCATTTATGCTGCAACAGATTCTAATTGTATTCCTACAAATGCAAATATATCTCCTGAATCTACATCAATTTGGTTGACATGTTTCTCAAAAGGCTGTGGAAACGGTAAAATATCACCTTGCTCTTGTAACCCTTCTATATGAAAACATATAGCATCTCTCATTTTATTTATGGTTTCTTCAACCGTTTTTCCAGTAGCCACGCACCCTTGTAAATCAGGGCTATAAGCACTATAATTGTTAACTCCTTTTTCAACGATGATTAAATAATGCTCCATAATTCCTCCTCCTATATGAGTCCCGCTTGTTGCTTTATAGACTTTAAAGTTTTGGGATGCAGGTCATCATCATTACTACCTGACACTGTAACCAAACCTTTTTTAACAGAATGCTTGAATTGATGATGGCTCCCTTTTGTTCTGGCAAGATACCAGCCGTCATCCTGTATAATTTTTAAGATTTCTCTCACTTTCATATTAAACTGCTATCTTTTTTAATTATAACATCTGATTATAACGGATTTGGGGGAGGCTCATAACCTATTTAATTCATTGCTTGAAACTAAAGGAGCCTTTTATAATGTCAGATTATGACACGGGAAATCGATTTTTTATATATTGTGCCAGCATGGCTGTCTGTTGAGCGTGTGTTCCGCCACCTGCTCCAAGGTGATAGTCAGGCTGCCTGATACCAAGTTTCTCAAAAAAAATATCACTCATATTCGGGTGATAATGCTGCCCTGTGTGAACAATTTTGTAGTTAATTCCATCATGCTTGTCAAACTCCCTGGCAATGTGGGCAATTTTCATGAAGTTGGGTCTTGCTCCTGCTATCAGAAAAATATTCATGTCGCGGTTATTGCTCCTCTCCATCCATCAACAGATGCAATGGAATATCTATGGCTTCGTTGTTCAATATCTTTCTGACTGATTCAAGATCAATATTTGCTATTTGTGCAATAAGCTCTTCAGATAAGCCTTGTTTCTTTGCGTTATTGACCAAAAAGACTATAACATTATAGCTGCCTTCTTGCATTCCCTCTTGGAAAGTTTTTTGGAAACCTTCTTGCCTCAATCTCTCTGCAGTTGACATAGCCATTTCTCCTCCTTTTTCTGCAATGATACTAATTGAGCTATATTTCAGCAAGGCTATAAATTGAGCTTTTGACGTAAGAATGACATTATAGGGATGCAGTACGTTACACACCTACGAAAAACTAAATTTATACTGTTATAAAAACTGCTCAATCTCTTCTATGGGAATGTTCAAAACTTCTGAAATTTCCTCTTTGCTTTTCATTCTTAAACGGCTCAGAGATATCAAATTCTCATTTTTTTATTTCTCATAATGAAATTTACAGGCAATAATGGTTAATTGATCTTCTGAAACTCCATATACAAGCCTGTGTTCAGAATTAATTCTTCTTGACCAATAACCTCTTAAATTTGCTTTTAAGGCTTCTGGTTTTCCGATTCCATCAAATTGGTTTCGCTTTATCTCTTTTATAAGTGTATTGATTCGATTCAAGAGCTTTTTATCATTTTCCTGAAACCATAAATAATCTGACCATGAAGATTCTGTAAATACTTGAGTTTTCGAAAAAAAGTTTTTATTTAAGGCATTTTTTTTTGCTTTGGCAAATTCTTTAATTGTAAAAAAGTTATAAAATCATTAGATATAGAGACACTATGTGATAAAATCACGTTGGC
>JADGBC010000255.1 GCA_015231705.1 Desulfamplus sp.
TTCCCCATGCCCAACCGCCGAAGGTAGGATAGATAATGGCACATATAACTATACTGTAAGCCATATAAGAGGTAAACTTGATCCTCTCTGCAACGCCTCCGGAGACAATAGTGGCTGTGGTGGCTGCAAAGACGCACTGAAATAGCCAGAAGGCAAATCCCCACTGAGTAGCACCTGTGTTGCCAAGAAAAAAGAGCGATTCATCAGGACCGGCAAACATTATATGAAATCCCACAGCCAGAAAAGCAACAGTACCTATGCAGAAGTCCATTATATTTTTCATCATGATGTTTACGGCATTCTTGGCCCTGGTAAATCCGGCTTCAACCATAGCAAATCCCGCCTGCATCAAAAAAACAAGGAATGCCGCGATACATGTCCAGAGAACATCCCCTCTGTACTGAAAAATCTCCATATCAGTAAGATATCGTACAATGTTTGTTTTAACGGTATTTCCGTCAATCACAACGTCCACCTCCTCTTCAACAGGAGTGGTTTCATCCCTGTAAGCTCCGGAAATTGGAAGCTCCTTGCGGATATCCTCCTGGCTTTTCCCTTTGAACAGGGTTGCAGGATAGGCCTCAATTGCCTTTTCAACAGCCGTTCCATCAGATGCAAAGACTGTTGAGTAAAAATTTCCTGAATATATAAGAGTCATAACCAAAGTAATAGCACAGATAAAGAGTCTGTATTTAGCAACTGAGATAGAAGCGATTCCTGTTTTCATTTTTGTTTCTCCTTTTCAAAAATTACTTATGTGAAAATCTCTTGAATTGGCCGTAATTATAGGGCTTTCATTTTCCGTTGTGCCCATCAGGGCATGGCCGTTATATAAAAACTTTAAGTTTTTTTAAAAACAGTTTTTTGGTTTGTTAGGTTTGGATTTTTATCCATATCGTCAAAGAGCCCCATATAATCAAAGAGCCTCATTTCCTTTTTCACCGGTTCTAATTCGTATGGCATTATCCATAGGCAGTATAAAAATTTTGCCATCTCCTATTTTACCGCTTCCGGCATTTTCGATGATTGCGGATGTTATTTTTTCAACCATGCTATCATCTGCCACAATAGTCAGTTTGATCTTTGGGACAAAGTCAACCTGGTATTCAGCTCCCCTATAAATTTCAGTATGACCTTTCTGGCGTCCGAATCCCTTTACTTCGCAAAGTGTCATGCCAGATACTCCTAATTCATTCAGAGCCTCTTTTACTTCATCCAATTTGAACGGTTTTATAATTGCTTCAATTTTTTTCATCTGATCCAGTTCCTTTTTCTCTTTAATATGATTTAAAAAAAATAGTGTCTCCAGGCTGAAAACATCACATACTGTTTCTCATGCTTCTTTATGAACTTTGAAAAACATAGAAATGCATATGCAATGCCATAGTATGAAAAAAATGTTTTTATAAATATAATATACTGATATTAAAACAAATTTTTATTATAAAAGTTATTTAGAGATGCAAAAAAGAGGAGAGAAGGAGAGATTAAAATAGAATTTTAAATTATTTTATAACAATAAGGTATTTTAGACCATCATTAATTACATTATTGTTAATATTGGTGCGTGCAAATTCAAAACAAGGTTTTTTATTATTTTATAACCTACATGGCGGATAAGTGCCACAATCGAAGAAATGAAAGTCTTCATAAAAACAGGCCATTACAGATATTTTCTTATAAAGGGCACTTGATGGTTATGAACTACCCCTGACCTGGCCCAGAGGCAGAGGGACAGGGGTTCCGCAACGCACTAAAGGAATTGATGTCTGACAAGTACATATTCTCAATTTTGCAATAGAGTTGAAATGTAGTGCCAAAGAAGTATTCTGATATCATCAGTTTCAAAAAGGATCTCATGTCTTGCACCAGGGATGGAAACAAAATGACCATCAGGAAGATGCTGACATGTTCTTTTTTGTGTTTCATTACACACCACGCGATCTTGAGCAGCACTGCAAATAGATACAGGAATTTTAACCTGAGATAGAAATTTTTCTTTTTTAAGCATATCAATTGAGTCAAATGCCGCCTTTAGCCACCACCAGGTGACACCTCCAAGAGCAAGACTCCTGTTATTTTCAATTTCTCTGTGCTCCAGCCAGAAATTGTCCATGTCATGGGTCAAAAGATTATCTTTGAACTCAACAGCTTCTTTGCAATAATCCGTTCCCCCGGGTATATAGGCTGCCCCCAGTCCGGCCATTACTGCCAGATCAGCAAGTCTTCTTGCTCCCCAACCAGCAATCCGTGATGCAAAAGCTCCTGTAACGGGTGATGTGACGATATCCAGCATTGGAGATATAAGGATGGCTTTTTTTATATTTTTATGATTGTAGTATTGCCCTAAAAACCTTAAGGTTATGTGTCCACCCATTGAGTGTGCAATAATGGTAACTGGCTGTTTTAACGGTACAATATAAAGATTATAAAACAGCTCAAGGTCATTAAGGTAATGCTGAAAATCTCTAACATAACCTTTATCAAGATCCGGCAACGCTCTTACTGATAACCCCTGCCCTCTCCAGTCTAGACTCAATACATGGTAGCCCATATA
>JADGBC010000256.1 GCA_015231705.1 Desulfamplus sp.
GAGTTACTGCCCACGAGTCGCGCCTACGGCAAAGGGCACGATAGTCTTCTCGGAGTTGTTGCAGGCATGCTAGTGTTCTTTCAAGGTTTGATTGTCGGGTAAAAGAGTACTTGAAATCGTGAATTGTTTTGAAATCCACCCGACAGTTTAAACTTGAAGAACCACTAGTGATGGCTCTGAGCTTGTTGCTTATGAAATAGAAACCAATCTGGGCCAACAAAGCAATGGAGAGCGACAATCAATAGCCGTGCTGCGACCATTGATTGCGTCTCATTGCGGTCGTTAAAAGTGGTTTTGCGAGCGGGTTTACAAACAACCACTTTCGCAGTAGAAAAAATCCTGGCTTATGTCTCATGGTCGGTGCTCAAGCACCAAGCAGAGTAGGAGTTTCGAGGGATCGCAACGTAGCAAACTGTGTGGGTACGGTGTCGTTATTCTAGCATCAACGAACCGATTTCATTATTCAAAGTTTGTCGTCAGGTAGCCTACAGTCGATCTCGGTTTGGTTGAAATGTTGTCGGTTCTTCACCAGCCACCACCTACGTTTTACGGTGGCTGTTATTGAATCCTACATTTTAACAATGTGCTTAAATGGGACCGGCTACTTCAGGGTTTTTTCAAACTTTTCAATAATTCAAATGTGTTGGGGTAACGGCCTGTGTCGTTACACACCGCCGGCCCCTGGGCTGTAGAATTTAGCTATCCCAGAGCAATTGCGGTTCCTGGCATTTCGTGCCCATTGAAATCATGTTGTTCTAAAGGTTGTTCATTCTGTTTTGAAAATGGTATTATTTCACCTGCCTGTTGCTTTTTGCAGGCTTGAAGCTTTTTAAACGCTCCTTTTCTTTTAGCCAGAATAGAAGGCCCAATCTCTTTAGTAAACTCAATCACTTCTTTGTTTTGAGTTTGCTCAAAAGCTGATTGAGTCAACTCAGGAGTGATATCTTCACAAATGACCGGCAATAGCAAAATCAACCGATTGATTTCTGAAAATACATTCGGTTTAGCTAAAAACTTATATTTTCCAAAAAGAGATTCAATAATATCAGAAAACAACAAAAGAAATCCGGATGAATTCTGAGTCTTTTCAAAAGCAGCCTTGAGATGCTCTTGTAATGGTATTCTTAATTCAGGATCGTCCATTTTATCAAGAATTTTGAGTGCTTTCTGGTAACTGAATTCATTCAGTGTTGTGTTTTTTAAAAGTGTCTGGAGTTCAGAGATAATTTGCATTTCGAGCAAAAAATCTTCTATAAAGTCACTTTCATCAAGGAGCCATTCAAAATGCTCCAGTATTTTTTGCTCTTCGATTGTTTGTTGCTGGGTTTCCTGAGGTATGGAATCAAGCAGAATCAGCATTTTTTCAAGCCATTTAGCAGATGATGGCAAATTAAGAAATCTCGATTTAGAGCGTTCTTTGTTAGGCATCAGATAGGCCAGTATGGTTTGCCTGATTTTGTTTTTAGAATTGGCTATCAAAGACATTAACTCATTGAATTTTTGGAAAAAAGTATATTTTTTTTAAGTAAAGATGCGATAAAATGGGTCAAATCATAAGTGATGTGGAAAGGAAGTGCCATTTTGCTTGCAATGAGATTTACGCCTTTGTTTAAATCAGAGCCTCCATCCATAACTATTTGTATGGGATAACCAACAACTTTAAATATATTTTCAAGAATAGTCTCAATGATAACTCCATTAGATTTTTCTTGCACCTGGAGGTATAATACTTCAACATTCTTCAAGGTTAGAGAACCATGATTCTGGATATTCTCCTGAAGAATTTTGAGTACAACAAAAGCTTTTTTAGTCCCTATTTGAATAGTATGGTCAATGATGCAAATCCAGGGCTTTTGACATGGAACCAAAGCTGATTTCAAGAGATGCTTCCCCATTCTGAGCGTCCAGTTAATCACTGTGGTAAAATGAGGGATCATAAATTGAAAATGCAGTCCCAATTTCTTAAAGAGATCATTTATGAGAGTTAATATGTTGGGTACAGAACGGAAAGAAACAGAACAATTGATAACCAGATTAATGCATAAACAAATCATAACATACTTAATTTGTTGTTCATTAATGCTTTGAACTTGAATATTTGTTTCAGACTGAGACATGTTGTTTAATTTGTCTTGAGCAATACCACATTGCTCTTTCCACATATCACGGCTTTCAATCAGTTCCTTAATTCTTGATTTTGCTTTTTCAAAGTCATAACGACGTAACATGGCTTTGTTTTTCCAACTTTGTTGACTTTTGCTTTTGCGATTGAATGCCTTACGTTCGTAACAATTCATGGTAAATTCTCCTCATTGTGTTTTTAAAGAGGATTATTTCATATTTTTTCAAAAAAATCCATTGGCACGAAATGTCAGGAAGTAATACCCATAAGGTCTGGTTAAATTCTACAGCCTAGGCCACCCCTTACCATGAAAATCAGAATCTATTTTCATGGTAAAATCTAAATTCATCAAAATTGAACATCAGCGTTATCATGCACGGCTGATACGCGGATTGACTATTCCGTAAAGAATATCGACCA
>JADGBC010000257.1 GCA_015231705.1 Desulfamplus sp.
GATCTGGGTCCCTTTTCTTGGGCTTGCCTGGTGGGCACTCGATTTCCCCTTTATGAGACGTTATTCAAGGCAGTTTCTTGAAAAAAATCCCCACTTAAGGGGTAAGGATCTGGAGAGAACGCAAAAGGCGTGCGAAAAATTTAAAACAATTCCAGTTTCGATTGTTAATTTTGTAGAGGGAACACGCTTTACCACAATAAAGCATAGACGACAAAATTCTCCGTATAAGAATCTGCTCAACCCCAGAGCAGGAGGAGTTGCCTTTGTTTTGAGTGCCATGGGCAACTGTATTCATAAAATTATCAATGTCACCATAGTTTATCCTGATGGGGCTGATACTTTCTGGGGATTTATATCAGGAAGAGTCCGCAGGGTTGTTGTTGATATTGAGGTGTTGCCCATAACCGATGATCTTCAGGGCGACTATTTTAATGATCCTGAATTCAGAGACAGATTCTGCAACTGGATCAATACTTTGTGGAAAGCCAAAGATGAAAAAATAGGCAAAATGCTGGAGACTTACAAATAGTCAGCAATCGACATTTTTAGAGTCATAACTATCTGAATTTCTCAAAAACGACACCTTGCTATCATTTACAGGCAAATCTCCATCTGTCTGAATCAGGATGGCCAGGATTTACAGGATGGACAAGATGTTTATCCTGTAAATCCTGGCCATCCTGAATATCCTGATTCAGACTGTGTTGAAAAGGCTCTTGACTGGATAGGTGTCGACTTTGAGGAATTTATCCGTGACGTATTTTTAAAAAAATCACTTTATCTTGTGTTTCGATAAATGACTTTGTCTTGCATTTCGATATTTGATGACCATTTGATCTGCTATAAGTGATATAAAAAAGGCGACACCTGCAACCATTATAATCGATGCTCCTGACGTGATATCAAAGGCGTATGAGACACATAGCCCGCAAGTGGTAAATATCATGCCTGCCACGCTTGACCAGATCATCATGCTGGCAAGAGAAGATGAGTATCTCTCCACAATAAAGGGCGGGATGGTTAAAAGAGCGATAATAAGAATCAGCCCCACCACCTGGATTACAATCACAACTGTTACGGCAAGCATTGCAATCAGCATTATGTAGATAGCTTTTACCGGAACTCCACGAATCTGGGCGAACTCCTCGTCATATGACATTGCCAGAAGATCTTTGTAATAAAAGGCTGTAAGCCCTGTAATGATAACTGCAATTGCAAGCATTATCCACAGATCGGATTGAGGTACGCTGAGTATGCTTCCAAAAAGATAGCTCATCAGATCTACATTGTAACCAGGAGTAAGATCCAGAAGTATTATTCCAAAAGCCATTCCCACAGCCCATGTGACTCCTATAATGGTATCTGCCCTGTGTCTTGCCTTCAGGGTCACTGCTGCCATTATCATGGATACAACAAGCGAAAATCCAAGAGTTGATGGAAGATATGGCCATCCAAAATAAAAGCCCATGCCAATTCCGCCATAAGCTGCATGTGCAATTCCGCCAGAGAGAAAAACAATGCGGTTAACCACAACAAGCGTGCCCATAATTCCGCATATAATGCTTGCAAGCACTCCTGCCATCAAGGCGTTTCTCATAAATTCAAAGTGTAGTATTTCCATCATCAGACCTGTTGTTGTTTTTTATATGAAACTGTAGGGGCAGGCCTTTGTGCCTACCCTTGCGAGGTCACCCACAAAGGGGTCTCCTACAGTTTCATTATTCGTTGTGGCCGGAAGCCAAACCCCGCTCCGGCCGTGCCGGTTATTTTTTTAAAGAAAAATCGGGCATTGACTGGTGAGCAATAATTTCAACGGGGCAGACCTCTTCTACAGTACATGCATACATGCGTTCCAGCATATTGCTTACGCTCGTCTCGGAAGAGCCTGAAAATTGTGCATTGCTGTGATAATGAAGATGCCTGTTCAGACATATCACGGATTTGACAAATGTTGAGACCACCATAAGATTGTGGCTCACCACAAGAATTGTCATCTCCTTATTAAGTTCTTTGAGCATGTTGAAAAAATCAGTTTGGCCTTTTGTGTCAATGCTGGAAGTAGGTTCATCCATAAGAAGCAGTCTTGGCTGAGTTACTAATGCCCTTGCAATAAAGACCCGCTGACGCTGTCCACCGGATAGATTGCTTATTTTCCTTCCGGCAAACTCTTTCATCCCCATCTTTTCAAGGGCTGCCATGGCCTGGTTACGATCTGCCTCACTTTCACGCTGCCACCTTTTTTCTGGTTTGAGTCTGCCCATAAGGACAATATCCAATGCAGTAATAGGGAAATTCCGGTTTATATTTACATCCTGTGGAACGTATCCAATCAGGGAAGATGCCTTGCCTGGTGTCTGCCCCATTATTTGAATCTCTCCTGTGTCAGGTTTCAGAAGACCCAGCATAAGTTTGAGCAGAGTGGATTTTCCTCCACCGTTAGGGCCGATCATGGCTGCAAAGTCTCCTTCAAATATATCGAGATTCACATTTTTAAGAACTGCCTG
>JADGBC010000258.1 GCA_015231705.1 Desulfamplus sp.
CAATCTATTTAGAAACTAAAGCGTAATTTAACAGTAAAATCAAATCGTTGCAAGATAGAAAATCGATATAATGTCTAATAGGCATTATACAACTGGGGTTCCAAGTTTTTATCCCTGTCATCATATGACAGGCGTGCCTGAAGAGCCACTAATCCAAAATCTGAAGTCTCACCGGAAAATTTTTGGATATAATCAAATCCTACAGATGGTTTTTGCATTACATCTTCAGATGTTTTAGAATACCATATTATCTTATCTTCCTGCTTAGAGTATCCGGCAACCCCCTGAGCTTCGAAAAAGAGAAGATAGTCTGATGCATGCAATTCAGGTATAAATCTTAAAAGTGATGCTGTAGCAATAATCAGCAGGATTAAGTAGAATTTATTATACTTCCTGAAAAACTGGAGTTTGACCCTTGATTTTACTGGATGTAAATTGAGTTTTGCAGGAGGTATATTCAACAGCAGTAAAAGTGATTCGTAGCTCGTTTTCAGCCATTTCAATCCAGTGGTAGTCGCAGTTAAGATACTTAAGTCTTTATTCAGCAATTTCAATCCAACAATCATTGCAGCGAAGCCGCGTCTGTTATTAGATATCAAAATTGATACTCCCTTTATATATTGGTGTGCCATTTTTACTGAAAATTATTCGGATGTCCCATGCTCCAGGCATTACAATGTTCACCGGAAGGAGATAACTACCTTTTTTATTTTTCTGAAAATCCACCATGCCGGTGTCGTGGTGGCCTCTCATCGTGGGCATTCCGGTATCGCCGGTTATTTGAAAAGAGGTGTCCTTATTGCCATCTTTGTCAAACACCTGAACTTTGAGAATCACAGTACCCATCTGAGGATTCTTGTCAAAATTGTATTCAAAATAGTATCCCTGTCCAATATGGCATTGTTTCCCCTCTCCCGGCAGCAGTTCAAACTGATTATCTTGAGATAATGCTGTTCTGGCAAATATCATCATGCAGAAAAACATAAAAGTTGCCATAATAAGATATATGAATTTATGATCGATTGTGACTATGTTGTATTGGCCCATTAGGCAGATTCTATCAGAATATTTTTGCTTCATTGCTGGCAAAGATTTTTGATTTTTTGAAAAAAGATGTTTTTGGTTTCTCATAGTAAGACTCCTTAATTGATATCTATTTAGTTTAGAAATGCACGCATATTTCTCATTATCCAGGGTGGTCAGAAAAATTGCCATGTCCCTCTTTTATTTCAAAATCTCTTTAAATAGGTGTGCTTATGTGACTTTCGCTCTTCGTTGTGGCCGAGAGTCAATACGTAAGCTCCGACCGTGCCGGTTTATGTGAAAGTCTTTTGAAATACCTGCAGCCATGAGACTTTCATCCTTAGTTGTGCCCATCAAGGCATGGCCGTTATCTGAAAAATATTGATTTGCAAAGGGAAATTTCACTATCTGTATGACACAATGTAGTATGCATATGGACTTTAATCATGTTTTATATTTTTGTCCATAATTTTTTTATTTCTCAGCATTTGGCACTTAGGCATTAAATATCTTTTGATTAATTTAAAGTAACTCACCAGCGTTGCCGAGAGAATCAACAAAGTTTGATGGTCTCGTAAAAAGTCCCGAATCAACAGGTTTTGAGGGCTAACTCTCTAAAATGCTCTCAATAAGAGAAAAAAGTTTTTTCTGTATTTTTTTCTACCGTCATGTTAAGTAAGAAAATAACTTATTTATTGTTTTTTATCTTTTCCCTCCTGGCCGGTCTCGGATCTTAAATTATTATAGTTTTGTCCTGCCAACCCTCTAACTGACCACCGGCAATTCTGCAAAACAGGAGCGAGTACCTCAAGTTACAGCGTTATTAGTTTGTTGATTTATAGTTCTAGGCAAATTTGAAACTGAACTCAGAGAGTTGGCTTTTTGCTGAATTATAATTTTAGAATACCCGATGCGAACAATCTATAGTTTTTATACGGGTATTATTATCAATAGGCATTAACCACCTCTTTTGTTTACAAATTCCCCATATTATATGAGAAAAGGAGGAACGATGAAAAAACAAATTATCAACTACGAGACACTGCTCAAGATAACCCGAGCGATCTCACACTCCAAAGATCCTGAAGAAGTTGTGTTGCTATCTACCGAGAGTCTTAAAACCGCTCTTGAAGTCAAAGGGTGTGCTGTCTTTTTAATCAACCGCAAAACAGAGGAGTTGGAAATAGCTGCCTCCTATGGTCTCAGTGACGAATATATCAATAAAGGGCCTGTCAGTGCCTTAAAATCCATTGCAGCTTCACTTGAAGAGGGGCCAGTAGCTATTTATGACACTTCTGATGACCCCCGTCTTCAATATCCCGAGGCTGCTCAAAAAGAGGGTATTGCCTCAATTCTTTCTGTTCCCATTGTGTGTGCTGGTAATGTTATCGGTGCTCTTCGTCTCTATACTGAAGAAAAATGGGAGTTTACACTTGACGATGTGAATTTTGT
>JADGBC010000259.1 GCA_015231705.1 Desulfamplus sp.
ACATTCCAAAAGGAATTCAGCTTTTACCAAATACTTCTGGTGCCAAAACAGCGGACGAGGCTGTAAGGATAGCAAGACTTGCAAGGGCAATGGGATGCGGCAACTGGATCAAGATTGAAGTAATAAGAGACAATAAATATCTGCTGCCTGATAATATTGAAACAATAAAGGCAACAGAGATCCTTGCTAAAGAGGACTTTGTCGTTCTTCCATATATGAGTCCTGATCTTATGGTAGCTAAAGCTCTGGTCGATGCCGGAGCTGCCACTGTGATGCCGCTTGGTTCGCCTATTGGTTCAAACCGTGGTATCAGGACAGAGGAGCTTATAAGAATCATAATTGACCAGATTAATATTCCGGTTATTGTTGATGCCGGCATAGGAGCTCCGTCTGAGGCAGCTTTTGCAATGGAGATCGGTGCGGATGCGGTACTTGTAAATACCGCAATTGCCACAGCAGATGATCCTGTCAAAATGGGCAGGGCTTTTTCTCTGGCAGTAGAGGCTGGTCGCACGGCTTATGAAGCAGGATCTGGAAGGGTCCTGGCTCAAGGTGAAGCATCATCTCCGCTCACCGGTTTTCTGGGGGCATAAACATGAGTTTTTATAAAACTATCAGAGCACTTGATGACAGTTATCTGATTGATATGGTTGAAAATACTACGGCTTTGGAGGTAGAGGTGCTGCTCTCTCAGGAGAGAATAGACGAAAAAGGGTTCTTGAAACTTCTCTCTTCGGCAGGCTCAAGAACTTTGGAAAAGATGGCACAAAAAAGCAGAAAAGAGTCTTTGAACCACTTTGGAAAGGCAATTTTGCTCTATTCTCCTATCTATATCTCAAACTATTGCGTAAATAGATGTATTTACTGCAATTTCAACCATGAAAACCGCATTGACCGAAAGATACTGGACAAAGAGGAGATAAGAAAAGAGGGGGAAGCTGTAAGAGAGACAGGCATTCAGCATATACTTATTCTTACGGGCGAATCCAGAACTCATACCCCTGTATCCTATATTGAGGACGCTCTTGATGTTTTAGTGCCACTCTTCTCGTCAGTTGTGCTTGAAGTATATCCTTTGGAAGAGGATGAGTACAGAAGGCTTATAAAGGCTGGTGCTGATGGCGTAACCATTTATCAGGAAAGCTATGATGAAGCAGTTTACGACAAAGTTCATCTTGCAGGACCTAAAAGAAACTATAAGTTTCGTCTGGACGCACCTGAAAGGGCTTTGAATGCCGGGGCAAGAACTATAAGCCTTGGTGCTCTGCTGGGACTTGCCGACTGGCGTCTGGATCTTTTCAAGCTCGGACTTCATGCCAAATATCTTTCAAATCGTTATCCTGATGCCGAAATTGGCTTGTCGTTGCCGAGAATAAAGAGGATTGAAACCTCAGAGACCGAAAAAATTGATTATCATAGTGTTGCAGACAGAGATTTTGTTCAGATGATGTGTGCATTAAGACTTTTTCTCCCCTTTTGCAGCATTAATATATCAACCAGAGAGTCAGCTTATTTTAGAGAAAAACTGATTCCTATAGGGATCAACAAGATGTCTGGTGGAGTATCTACCGAGGTTGGCGGATATGCAACAAATAAAAATGGCTGCAACCAGTTTGAAATTGCCGACCGCTCGTCTGTTGAGGATGTGATGGTAATGATAGAGAAAGCTGGCTATCAACCAATAATGAAAGACTGGATGGCACTTTGATAAAAGAGAGGAACTCAATAATGCAAGGCTTTGGGCTACCTAATTTCATCAGCAAAAGAGTTATGGTTGTTAAAAAATATATGGAGTTCTAATGGATAAAAGGTTCTCAATTATGAAAAACCGGATGGTCTTCTGATGGATAAAAAAATGTGGCGAATAATGGATGCCAATGTTAACAGGGCATCAGAAGGATTAAGGGTTCTGGAGGATCTGGTGCGGTTTAAGTATGATAACAGTAAGCTGTCAGAAAAAACAAAACAGATAAGACATAATCTTAGAGCCATTTTGGATGCGAATCTTTTGATCCGTTACAGAGATGCGGATAAAGATCAAGGATGCAGAACATCTCTTGGTTACGTTGATCTGCCTGAAGATGTCGCAAGACCTGATGAACGAAGTGGTGAACTTAGTTTGGTCAATGCAAATTTCAAAAGGGTTCAGGAGGCATTAAGATCCCTGGAAGAGGCGGGCAAAATTGAGGTTGGTTATGATGTGGGAAAGAGGTTTGAGATGCTCCGGTTTAAGGCATATGAGCTTGAGAGCTATTATCACAAGAGATTGTGGCAACTGAAATTTGTTCAAGGTGTTTATGGCATCACCCATGATTTTTCTCTGATCGATTCAAAAGAGTCCATCTGCCCAAGCAGTATTACTGATCCCATTGATCAGATAAGAAGGATGGTTCGTTGCGGTATTCAGGTAGTTCAGCTCAGAGACAAGAGCAGTAATGATATGTCTGAGACGAAAAAAAGAG
>JADGBC010000025.1 GCA_015231705.1 Desulfamplus sp.
TACTCGGCGGTGCAAGCACCACCTTTCTCGTTCGACTTGCATGTGTTAAGCACGCCGCCAGCGTTCATTCTGAGCCAGAATCAAACTCTCCAGTTATAATTCCTTTACAAAAAATATCTCTTAAGTGCTCTATTGCACTCTAAAAAAGAGAGTGTACACAATCAATCTCACTCTCAATTAAAATTAATTATAAAACTTAATCAATCTCAAGCTCTCTTAACCCATGTACCTTTTCTACTCAATATCAATCACTAACCAGTTTTCAAAGATCAAAATTTAATCGCTTGCAAAATTTAAAACTACTCAAAACATATTACAAAGCTTTTTCAAAACTACTCTTAAAAACTCTTACCATGCTTAAAAGAGATTTTCCTCAAAAACGTTTCTTATAATATTTCTTGTGAAGTTCTCTCTCACAAAGACTCGGGCTTTATACATGCTTGCCTCTATGGTGTCAAACACTTTTTTTATTTATTTTTAGATAAAAACTTATCTATTTGGAATCTAAGGATTTTGTTTTTTTAAAATATGGGAGCTATCAAATTTTGTAAGAACATCTCAAGCTCTGAAAATAAAATATACCGCTCCCATAATGCATATTCCTGCCCAAAGAAAGTCAAGTTTCAATGGCTGCCCCATATAAAAAATTGAAAAAGGTACAAATACTGATAAAGTAATCACCTCCTGGAGTATCTTTAACTGAGGCAGGTTCAAAGCTGTATGTCCAATGCGGTTGGCAGGCACCTGAATCATATACTCAAAAAATGCAACCCCCCAACTTATGAGTGCTGCAATTACCCATGTTTTATCATTCAATTTCTTTAAGTGTGCATACCATGCAAATGTCATAAATACATTTGACAGAATTAATAAGAAGGCTGTTTTGGCAATAATAGGCATATACTTTTAACTACTCCATATTCATATTTACATATATGTGAGGTATCTAAATACAGACCAGAAGTGGCAGAAACTGCCAGACATGACAAACAGGTGCCATATTCCATGAAATCCAACCACCTTGGGCCATGGGTCAGGACGTTTGAGCCCATAGACAAGAGCACCGGCACTGTAAAATAGACCTCCTGCAATAAGCCAAATCAATGATGCAGTTTCAAGCGTTTTGAATAAAGGATATATAGCAACGATGCAACACCACCCCATTGTAAGATAAATTGTTGTGGATACCCATCTTGGAATATTCATAAAAAATATTTTAAGAATACTTCCTGCAAGTGCCATGCTCCAGACCAGGCAAAGCAGAGTCCAGCCCCAACCACCCCTTAATGGCACCAGACAAAAAGGGGTATAACTTCCTGCAATAAGAAGAAAAATCATAACATGATCAATCCTGCGCATTGTTGCTATTCCCTTTTCTGACAGATTAATGCCATGGTAGAGAGAACTTGCAGTGTACATCATGAATAATGTTGAACCGAAAACTGAAAAAGAGGCAATATGCCATCCGCTGGCATTCATAGATGCAAATACCACAAGCAGTATCAAGCCTGCTAAAGAGGCAACTGCCCCTGCCATGTGTGTAATTGCATTTACAGGTTCTCTTAAAGTCAAGGTAATCATGGTGATTAGCGATACTCCTTAAATAATATTGTTATCTTTTTATTAAAAACATGGCATTTTTAGGCAATATATAAAATTATAAAGCGACACCCGTGTCCAACATGAATTCACTATAACACAAAAAAGCAGATAAGTTCCAAATATAAAAAATGGTACCTGTCTGCTTTTTTTGTGTTCACCTTCAATAATATGGATTACACTGCTTGCAAAACTGTATTTTACAATCCTTGATTGTACTCCATGAAAAGAGAACTCTACATAATCTATATTATATAAAGATGTTAGTTCTAAATGAAACGCAATTAATCTTTAAAGTTTTGATGCAAAACTATTCACTTTACCGGCAAACTCCTTGGCCATATTGGAAGAAATTGTGGTAAAGAGAAGACGATCTTTCTCAAGACCCATAGATTCAAGTCTCTTCTTGATCTCATTAACACGCCATTTTGCGTAAATATTGCCCCGTTCTGCTTTACAGTTACCCTCATGGCATGCTGCAACCATAACACCATCAGCACCTTCCACAAAGGTTTTCATGATAAATTCAACATCAACCTTACCGGCACATGGAACCTTTATCATTTTAAATCCAGAAGGCATCTGATGACCAAATTCTCTTGCAGCCTCTCCTGCCTCAAGAGCAGAATTTTTACAACAGAAGGCAATAATTGAGGGTGCTTTTTGAGTATCTGCTTGCTGCCTATCCTGTGTAGATGCTACAGCATCCTTGATGCTGGCTCTTAATGAATCATCAGTAAACTCACCAAGTTGAATTGCATCCATTGGGCACTCACTTGCACAGATACCACACCCCTGACATGCCGCAGGTGAAATAGCAGCAGCTCCGTTTTCCCAGAAGATAGCACCATGAGGGCAAGAACGATAACAGGTAAGACAGATAACACATCGATCCTCATCTACTTTTGCCCTGTCTGCTGCAACAGTTTTTCTGCCATCTCCAATAAGTTCTCGGACTTTGAGAGCTACATTGGCAGCATCAACAGAATTATTGACAACAAAAATACCATCTCTGTTGGATTTAGCAGGAAATCTGTGAACATTATTACTGGGAAGCAGACCATCAATATCTGTGTCGATTCTAAGCGTTGCAGCAAGGTCAAGGTTTTTCTGACCAACAACAAGAGCCTCTTCAACCACAATATAATCAGGCACCAACTCGACATCCGTTCTTACAACAGGATCTTTGATCACAATCTTGACGATATCGCCATTTTGTTCAATGGTTGGCATCTGAGATGGCTTAAAGCATACCACTCCAGCATGTCTGCATTGCGTAAAGATGCGTTCCAACCCTTTAGCACCAACCTTGACGTTACCTGCATAGATGTAAGCACTGCAATTAGCCATCTTCTGTACAGCAAGAGCACTGTTTAGCACCTTGCCTGTGGCAACAGGGTCACCTTCTTGGGCAAATCCCAAAAGAAAAGCAACTGTTGATCCAGTCGGAATATCAGCAACCAAAGCATCAAACTGATTTTGACTCATAACTTTGCCGTTTAAGTCAAGCCCATACTTCTGATTCAGCGGAGCATAAGTATATTGGGGGGCGACAACAACAGCACCAAATACACTCTCAATCTTTTCAGCACCATTGGACAGAACAGCTCTGAAATCACCAACAACTCCGGCAAGAGACTCAATAGAGAGATCCTGCATAATATTGACTCCACCGGTTTCAAGCATATCGGTAGTGCAACCAGACTGGCGGGCACATGCAGTTTTCTCTCCAATAACACAGACTTTATATCCCTGTGCTGCAATTTTAGCAGCAGATTCAAGTCCGGCAGAACCTGCTCCCACAATAAGAACATCTTTGTTAATAGATATATCTATCATATTACTGCAATTTTCTTCCTCATTACCTGATTCTGACAGTGAGTTGACAGCTTTCTCTGTCATCTTGGCACAAGTTTCTGATTTCATCTCATCACCCCCAGATATTTCATAGCCTCAAAGGCAATTTTCCCTGCATCTGCAATGGTGGCGGCTATGCTGGCAGGCCCTCCGGCGGTTCCTGCAACAAAACATCCTGCAACAGAAGAACCAGATTGAGACGATGTACCGCATGAACATGATTTTGCTGACAAGGATGATACAGTATTATCAAGAAAACCATCTTGATTTAAAGAAATTCCGGTAATTTCAGAGATTTTTCCAGTATCTTTTCCTGGCATAATACCTACGGAAAGAACCACAAGATCAAAGGCTTCAGATGATGGAGATCCCTCATCTTCTGCCATATGACGCAGTTCAAGCCCATCATTATCCAAAGGATACAGATCAACCGGAATAGTTCTTACAAACCTGATATTTTGTTTGATTTTTTCGTAGAATACAGGAAACTCCTTGCCAGTATTTTGAATATCTATATAAAACATGGTGATATCTGCATCTGGATTGTCATTTTTAACACTTCCTGCCATTCTCATTGCATATGGACAACAGACTTCGGAGCACCACAAATTTCCAAGACGTTCATCTCTGGAACCCACACACTGAATAAAGGCAACCTTTTGGGGTTTCTGGCTATCAGAGGGTCTTACAAGTGCACCATTTTCTCTTATGATATTTTCAAGATCAAGGCCGGTAATTACATTTTTCCATTTGCCATATCCATAGGTCGATTTACGATCAGGGTCAAATGGTGAATAGCCTGTTGCGACAATAACGGCATCAACGTCAAGCTCACCTTCTGTCCCCATTTTATCAATAGAGTGTGCGTGCCCTGTTGATGCAGCCTTTGTGCAGCTACAGCCACAGTTTTTTGCATCTCTGGAGTCAGTATCAGAAATTTCTGATACTGAAGTTTTTGCAACAACATAAAGAGGGTTGTTGTATCTTGAAAATCCCTTTACTGTCTTGCCAGCAGGAATTTCAACTTCGCTCTTTGCAAGAGTCGCCGTGAATCGATTTGATTTGTCCGACTGGCCAGATCTTTTCAACTGTGTGATCTCTGTTCGCAGATGGACATTAATAAGGGGCTCATTCACAGCATTTTTAAGCATCTCTTCCACACTGCATGCTCCACACTGCTGACACTTGTCTGTTGCCTTGCAGGTGAAACCAATACTGTGCCCCCCAAGAAAACAGCTTTTTTCAACCAGCTCAACACTGACATTCTGACGAGAAAGTTCCCATGCAGCAGTGAGACCGGCAATGCCGCCTCCAAGGACAAGTACTTTTCGGGTTTGAGTATTCAATTTATTAAAACTCCTTAATATCTTAAGCTAATCTTATATATCTTAAGCTAAGAAACATGCTTTAGTATCTTACAATACTTAAGGAATATGTCTTCAATAAAGTGCTCATTTTAGAATTCACTGTCGTTAAAGGACGGCGTATTTTAATTTTTAAATGGGCAAGTTATTTCGGACTCACTCCTAAGTTTTACAGTTATAATTTAAGGTTTTAAACCTC
This sequence comes from Desulfamplus sp., assembly GCA_015231705.1. Classification (GTDB taxonomy): domain Bacteria; phylum Desulfobacterota; class Desulfobacteria; order Desulfobacterales; family Desulfobacteraceae; genus Desulfamplus. Next base: position 5,020 of record JADGBC010000025.1, read on the forward strand.
TGGTCTTGGTAGCACGCCAGCTCTTTCTGCAATTTCAGGAACCATGTGTTCCCATTCAATCGGCATGAGATGGACACCTGCAACCCCTTTCATCTCCTTGAACTCCTCAATCTGCTCACAGGCGATCTTAATCCCCTCGTCAGCAACCTTCTTTTTATCCACACCTTGAAGTCTTTGAATTATCTCATCAGGAACATCCATGCCAGGCACCTTGCTCTTCATGTACTTGGCCATACCGATGCTCTTCATAGGAGTTACACCAGGCAGAATATATACTTTTTCAGTAAGGCCCATATCATTGGCCTGGCGAATCCACTCACGAATTTTTGGCATGTTGAAAACACACTGTGTCTGGATAAAGTCGGCTCCGGCAGCAACTTTTTTTGCAAGGCGATGAACTCTCCATTCAAAAGGTTCTGCAAAAGGGTTAGCAGCAGCACCAATAAAAATTTCAGGTTTAACATCAATGTCTGCACCGCCCAGGAATTTTCCCTCATCCCTCATTTTCTTTACCATCATTATAAGCTGCATGGAGTCAACATCAAACACTCCCTTAGACTGAGGATGGTCGCCGAACATCTGGTGATCTCCTGAAAGACACAGCATATTACGGATACCATGAGCATAGGCACCAAGCACATCAGCCTGCATTGCGATTCTGTTACGGTCACGGCATACCATCTGGAAATTTGGTTCGACGCCCTCCTGAATACATATCAAAGAGGCTGCCCAACTTGACATTCTGACCATAGCGGTCTGGTTGTCTGTAACGTTGACCATATCAACATTACCTTTAAGATGTTTGAGCTTTTCTCGAATCACATCAACATTGGCACCCCTGGGAGGCCCCACTTCCCCTGTAAAGGCAAAGTGTCCAGCCTTAAGTACTCTTTCTAAATTACTTCCTGATTTCATAATCAATCTCTCCTGAAATTATTTATAGCGATCTTTCGCATATTGTTTATGTAAAAGTCTCTTGAAACAGCTTTAATTATAAGACTTTCATTTTTCATTGTCCCCATCAGTGCATGACCGTTATAAAGTCCATACAATCAACCAAATTGATAGCACTATCCGGTAATTACGTGATAGTATTCTCTGGTAATTACGAATGCATGGCTTTAATTCTTTCCTCATACCCTGGTTGAATAACCTTTCTGGGTCTCTGATTAGCCCAATCATTTGGCGGGGATACCTGCAGTATCTGATCCAAACGGCCCTGTCCGGAAAGCCTTTCATATATTTTAAGCCAGGCACATGGCTGATCAGCATGGATCTCACAACTTGTCTTGTTGGTTCCTCCACAAGGGCCGTTAAAAAGACTCTTTGCACACATGGTAACAGGACAGACACCCCCTGTCATTGCAAGCACACACTGCCCACAGGCACGACACTTCTCTTCATACCAGCCAACATCAAGGTTAACACCTATAAAAGAGGTATTAACCGCCGGCAAAACAGGTTTGCCAGGAAATCGTTCAGCAAGAAACTGTATGCCAGCACCGCAGGCCATGGACAAAAAGGCATCAAACTCATCCACTCTGTTATCAAGTTCTGCCAGAAATTCCATATCACATTGACGTTCAAGAGTTTCTGAACCAAACGAAATACCATCTTTTTTAAATGCCAGATTCAACTCGGCATTAAGCGTTTCAACCTCTTTTGATCCTCCAGCAAGACATACAGCAACGCAGGTTCCACATCCAACAGTCAAAACCTTTTTGTAACCTGTCACCATATTTCTGATCTCATCAAAGGGTTTTCTCTCCGCAACAATCATAACTCCTCCTGCTATCCAGAAAAAATATAATTTAATTCCTTAATTTATAAGGAAAGTATAATAAGAACTGTTTTCAAAATCAAAACAACATTCACCCTATAACAACGGTACTAAAAACAATAGCAAATCAACTGTATAATACTGTTTTGTAAGACAATATCGGTTATAAAATATGCTATCACACAAGAGCGTACCTTCAAATTGTATCACATTTGTAATCTCTATTTTTAAAACCTTGCCACATTTCCAGATTAATGAGCAAATGTCAAGGATATTGAATCTTTATCCACAGAAACCTGTTTATAAAATGAACATTCTTTATATTATACGCATTAGAAGAGTTTCTTGACACACCATAAAAGATACCCTATAGATATTTTCACTTTATTTTTATCTATTGAAACAGGCATAGTCGTTTTCTACCCACCCGGAATCATGAAAAACAAGAGTGCATTCTCACTATAAAGAGATATCAAAACTGTTCAAACGCCGATTCCGGCAACCATTCAAAAACCTGGGAAGGTGTGCTATATGATTAACGGCAATCAAGTTGAGAATCATTATTTACTCAAGGCAATTGAAACAATCAAAAGACAGATCATTATTATTTCCCATGATTATAAAATTCTTGCCTCCAACTGCAATCCTGACATCAAATACTTTTTGAACAGAAACAGCTCCGAAGGAGAAATATGCTATCATGCTCTGTTCAATTTTGATTCCCCATGCAAAAATTGTCCTGCTACTGAAGTAAAAAAGACAGGAAAACCCTCCCTTAAACGTATAGTAATAGACGATGAAAACAATTTAAATACAAAAAAGAACCTGTGCTCATGCCTTTATGCATATCCGATGGAGGCAACCAATAATGACGAAGAGGATGCTATTGTTGTACTTGATTTTGACCTGCCATCAATTTTCAGGTATGACGAAAAAAGAGTGACATCTAATGCTTTTTTGCGTAATCTTATCAACAGTGCTGCAGACGGGGTAATTGCTGCAGACATGACCGGAAAAATAATCATTTTTAACAAAGCCGCTACTGAAATATCAGGTTATACCAGAAAAGAGGCTATTGACTATCTCAACATCAGCGACCTCTATCCTCCTGGAGACGCAAAAAAAATAATGAAAAAAATGAGAAGCGATGATTATGGAGGAAAAGGGCTGTTAAAAGGGCACAAGCAAGCGGCAATCCGTAAAGACGGCACCTCAACACCAATCGTACTCAACGCATCTATTGTATACGAAGATGACAAAGAGGTTGCAAGCATTGGTTTTTTTCATGATCTGCGCGAAGCCAAACGCCTTGAAGCCGAACTTGAAAAGATGCAGGTACAGCTACTCCAGGCAGAGAAAATGTCCTCCCTTGGCAAGCTGGCAGCAGGAGTTGCCCATCAACTCAATAACCCGCTGGGTGGGATTACCCTATTTACACAATTGATGCTTGAAGATTATGATATCAATGGTGATGCTAAAGATGATCTGCTGAAAATACAAAGAGATGCTGAAAGATGCAGTGCCATTGTCAAAGAACTGCTTGAGTTTGCCCGACAGACTAAAAGAGAGGTAAAGCTTCAGAATATAAACAAGATAGTGGGAAGAACCCTTTTTCTGCTTCGCAATCAGGCTATCTTTCAAAATATTGAAATAATTGAAGCCTATGACACCTCAATTCCTGAAATCCCAGCAGATATTCAACAGTTGAATCATGTTTTTATGAACATTATTCTGAACGCAGCCGATGCAATGGAGGGCAGCGGGATACTTGAGATAAGAACCTTTCTCAAAAATAGTGACGGAATGGCACACATCACTATTTCCGATACAGGCCCAGGGATTCCAGAATCAATTCTTCCAACCATTTTTGAGCCTTTTTTCACAACCAAGGAGGAGGGCAAGGGTACAGGTCTTGGGTTAAGCATGGCTTATGGCATTGTTGAAAGCCATCACGGCAAAATAAAGGCTGAAAACAGGCCCGAAGGTGGCACTATTTTTTCTATCACACTTCCATTGAAACAGGTGGGAGAGTCTCACTCATAGTCTCTTCTGTTTTTGGTTGACAGTCAGAGACCTGACATATATATAAACAGAACATAAGCATTGAAAGAGCATCCACACTTGATGGTCTCGTAAAAAGCCCGAAATAGGTGTTTTTTTGCTGTAATAACCCTTTGATTTTATTAGACACAGATTTTAATAAATTGACTTTTTACGAAGTCATCCACACTTAAAAGCGACTAAAACTTTGTGCGCCCTCTCCCACATTAGGGGCGTAGAGTGACATACCAAAATTAACATGGAGATATATTATGAGCGAAAAGAAGAGAATACTTGTTGTTGACGATGAACCTGATTTTGCCTCCATTGTCCAGTCAAACCTCAAACGGGAAGGCTTTGATGTTGAGGTAGCTTATGATGGAAACGAGGCTATTGAAAAGGTAAAGGCAAATCCACCGGATGCTATTGTCCTTGATGTCATGATGCCTGAAAAAGATGGATATGAGGTATGTGCTGAGTTAAAACGCAGCGAACAGTATAAAGAGATCCCAATTATCATGCTTACCGCAGTTGCTGACCATGTGGGCTCAACACGCTACTCCCATGCTGACGGCATGAGCATGGAAGCAGATGATTATCTTCCGAAACCCGCTTCTGCTGAAGAGATCACCAACAGTGTTAAAAGGCTTGTCTCCTGATCGTAAAAACTAGTAGTGTTCTTTCAAGGTTTGGCTGTCAGGTAGAAAAGCACTTGAAATATTGAATATCCTGAAACTCAACCCGACAATTTAAAATTGAAGAAACAGTAGGGACGATCTGACTTTCGTCCCTACCTTTTTTAAATTTCATTGTTTTACTATCCATCCGCCTCTCTCAGCTAGAACAAAACAACAAGCTTCTTACCAAAAAAATGGTGACTATGAAAATATTCTGTATTTTAGGTGATGAACGGGCGTTCCGTACAAAATCGCCAGCCATGTTTTCAGCCGTATTCAAACGCATCGGCATCAGTGCTGCATACGTCCCTTTCAAGGTATTTCCTGATCAGGTTGGTGCTGCAATGCAAAGCCTTAAATCATTAAATATTGACGGTGCCAATGTAACTATCCCATACAAATCCTCTGTTATTCCATACATGAAGATACTGTCTGAAGGAGCAAATATTATCGGTGCTGTCAATACAATCATCCGTAATGGTGAAGATCTAAAGGGATACAACACCAATGCCATAGGGTTCATGGATACACTGGAGGAAAAAGGGTTCAATGCAACAAACAAGAGTGCCCTTGTATTTGGCTCAGGAGGAGGTGCAAGAGCTGTAGTTTTTATTTTAAACTGGTTAAGGGCAACTTCTATACAGATATCCGGCAGGACAGCCCATCGGGTTGACGATATTATCCAGAAAATTGGTGGAAGTGTCACCACTCTTGAGACAATGGTCAGACAATCTCCAACAGCCAATATTCTCATCAACACTACCCCTATCTCTTCCCCTGATGATTCACCAGAATTCACACAATTTCTTGAGAACCAGGATTTTAAAGAGTGCGAAATGGTCATTGATCTAAATTATGGTCGTAAAAACAACATATGGCAGAAAAAAGCCTTGAAACTCGGTATCCCCTTTATTGACGGAGTCTCCCCTCTTGTCCACTCTGCACGTCGTACTCTCATGCTCTGGACAAGAATTGATGTGGAACCAGCTGAGTTTCTAAAAGTCTTTAAAGAGTTCTGACACAACGTTTTCTTGTTCTATACTCTCCGGAATACATTAGACCGGACGCAGAGCGTTAATATGGAAATTAAACACCAGAATGCAGGGTGTAAGATTGAAACAAACATAAGGAGATATCAGTAATGGGAAAAATTGACCCCCGAAAAATTCTGGTGATTGATGATGAGCCAAGTCTAAGGGAGGGTGCAAGAAGAATTCTTTCCAGAATGGATTTTGAGGTATTCCTTGCACCAAGGGGCGAGGATGGGCTATCTATTATCGAACAAGAACCTGTCGCCATTGTCCTTCTTGATATGAAAATGCCCGGAATGGATGGCATGGAAGTATTAAAAAGAGTCATGGCTTTAGAAAGGGGTATCCTTGTTATTGTCATAACCGGTTATGCAACTGTAGAGACTGCCATTGAAGCAATGCAGCGCGGTGCCTACAATTTTATCCCTAAACCCTATCAGCCTGACCAGCTGAGAATTGCAGTAAGCAGAGCAAGAGAAAAACTTGAACTGGCCATAGAGACAAAACGGCTTCAAGAGGAGAGAAAACGGACTCTTGAAGATCTGCATACAGAGCAGAGCCGGACACTTACAATTATTGAATCTCTGCCCAACGGCGTTATTGTCACAAATTCAGATGGTAAGGTCGTGCTGATAAATCCAGCTTGTTACAGATATCTTGAAATTGCTCCCCAGAAAGAGCCAGGAGACATAACTCTTGACGAGATCTTTAATAATCAGGAACTGTGCTCTCTTATTCTTGATATTTCAAAGGGAAGATACATTGACTATGCTGATATCCCTGCCCATGAGATTGAGCTCAATAACAAGAAGTTTTTTATGGTGAGGTGTCGTCCTGTACTTGGAGAAAAAAAAGAGTGTTTAGGAGCTGTAGTCAATGTTGTTGATATCTCGACCATGAAGGCATTAGATCAGGTAAAATCGGAATTTGTTGCCAAAGTATCTCATGAACTTCGCTCTCCTCTTTCCACTATTCACGAGCAGCTAAATATGGTGATGATGGCAAATGCGGGAGAGAACAAAGATGGCAACGAAGAAGAAAAATATATGCTATCCAGAGCAAAGGAAAAAACAAGGGCACTTATCTCTACTATCGGAGACCTTCTGGATCTATCTCGCATTGAAGCAGGCATGTCTGCCAAGGAGCCAAAGCCTGTCCAAATTGATGAGCTTCTTAAAAATATCGGCGATTTTTTAAATGCCAGAGCCATTTCAAAGAATCAGACCCTTACTGTTACCACACCTCAGCCTCCCTTTCCTGCTATTATTGCTGACCCTATGGCAATAGAGAGCGTATTTGGCAACATTATCTCCAATGCCATAAACTATACTCAGGAGGGTGGGCAGATTGATGTAAGCTGCGATCTTGCAGGAAACAACATCCGTGTCAAAGTTAAAGATAATGGGTTTGGAATTGATGCAAAATATATGGACAAAATCTTTGAGCGTTTTTACAGAGTCAAAAATGAAAAGACACGATTCATAACCGGCACAGGACTTGGATTGCCTATTGTCAAGGGTATTGTGGATTCAATGAATGGCTACATAAATGTGGAGAGTGAGTTGAACAAAGGCACAACTTTTACTGTACTGTTGCCGTTGAAAAAAAATCCAATGGGGATAATGTAATCTGGTAAACTCTCATGACCGGATTCCGGCCACCCCCTGATCATGAAAACCAGAATGTGTTTTCACGGTAAGTATAATAAGAGCCTGAATATTTAAACAGGCTCTTATTATACTTTTTGCTCAAACTTCTATTGCTTCTATGATCAACCGGCTGAGTGTTCTTTCAAGGTTTGATTGTCGGGTAGAAGAGTACTTGAAATCGTGAATTTCTTTGAAATCCACCCGACAGTTTTAACTTGAAGAACCACTGAGTTATATCTGTGGCCTTGGATAAAGCCCAGTTCTTTCAACAATCTCCGGTACCTTCTCTTCCCACTCAATGGCCATGATATGGAAACCTGCAACCCCTTCTACCTCTTTGAGTCTCTGAATTGCTTCAACACACATATCTATGCCCTCCTGAGCCTGCTTCTCTTTTGGCACTCCTGACAGACGGGCAATAACTTCATCAGGTACATCCATGCCCGGCACACGGTTTTTCATATATTTTGCCATGCCCGCAGACTTCATGGGTGTCATGCCTGCCATGATAAATACCTTTTCATGAAGCCCTCTCTCCCTGACTCTTCTCATCCACTCTTCAAATTTATCAAGATTGTAGATGCACTGGGTCTGGATAAACTCGGCACCGCAAGCAATTTTTTTGGCAAGTCTGGGCACACGAATTTCAAACGGATCGGCAAACGGATTGGCAGCAGCACCTACAAAAATCTTTGGTGGACGTTTGATATCATCGCCGCCAAGGAATTTGCCATCATCTCTCATTCTTCTGACTGTCTGAATCAACTGCATGGAGTCAATATCATGGACATTCTGCCCCTGCTTGCAGTCGCCAAAACTCTGATGATCTCCACTCAGACATAACATGGTATTGATGTCAAAAGATGCAGCACCAAGCAGGTCGCTCTGGAGTGCTATTCTATTTCTGTCTCTTGTCACCATCTGGAGAACTGGCTCAAGTCCCATCTGTTTTACATGAATACATGCTGCAAGCGAGCACATTCTTGTTACCGCTGTCTGATTGTCCGTAGTATTTATGGCATCCACATGGTTTTTGATCAATGCCGCTTTTTCAGTTACAGCTTTTGGATCACTGCCTCTTGGAGGACCACATTCAGATGTTACAGCAAGATGCCCCATTTTTAAAATTGCTTCTAATCTACTTGATGTTTTAAGTTCGCCAGATGCTTTTAACTCTTCTAATGTTCTTAAGCTCATACCTGTACATCCTCCCTGACAACCTTTCTGGGTCCGCCTGAACGTTCTGTTGACCAGTCCTTGATTGGTGCCACAATTTCATAATCATCGAGCCTTCCAAGGTCTCTTAATCTGTCAATAATAAGCTGCCATGCACAGTCAAGCTCCTTGTTTATTTCACACTTTCCGCGACCTGAACCTCCGCACGGTCCGTTCATGACACGTTTGGCACATCTTGAGATTGGGCATATGCCGCCAGTACGTGCCAAAACACACGAACCGCATGCCTGACATCTCTCTGTCCACATGCCTCTTTGTTCATTGGCACCAAGAAAACATGTATTTACCCCGGGAAGCAGCGGCGTTGAGTGGTATTTTTCTGCTGTAAACTGCACACCGACTCCACACGCAAGGGAGAGAATAGCGTCATATTGATCTACCACATCCCTGATCTCTTCAAGATATTCATGGTCACATTGTCGCTCCAAAGTTCTTTCGTCAATCTTCTTTTCCTCACCCTCCTTGATAAAATGCATTCTCAGAGCAGAGGCAAGAACCTCAACCTCTTTTTTACCGCCAGCTTCACACACAGTAACACATTCATTGCATCCAAGTATCAGGAGTCGCTTGTAATCCTTAACCTCTTGTATAATCTCTTCAATGGGCTTTTTACTTGCTATTATCATCTGTAAAACCTCATGTTGTTATATAAAAATCAGGTAGAGAGACGCACAGTAATGCGTCTCTATTGCTTACGTGAAAATCTCTTTAAATAGAAGTGATTATGAATTTCATTCTTCGTTGTGGCCGGGAGCCGATACCCCGCTCCGATCTTGCCGGTTATAAGAAATCTGATTATAGCTACATTTCAGGCAGCTTTTTTTTTAGCCTGAAGTGCTGTCTTAACAGGATTCGGGCCAAGCTCCCTTATTTTTTTGTCCATCTCTATTGAATACTGAGCAAACAGCGGCCCCTCTCCTGAGGAGAGATTGTACATCTTAACTCTTTCCCCCCCTACCCCGATCTTATCAAGGATTTTTGATGCCTGTTCAACTCTCTTTCTTGCACGAAAGTTACCGCTCTTGAAGTGGCAATCTCCCTCCATGCAGCCCACCACATAGACACCATCCGCACCTTTTTCAAATGCTCTCAGAATATGAATTACATCAATCTTGCCAGTGCAGGGAAGACGGATAATTCTGAAATTTGCGGGACACTTCAATCTCATGGAACCTGCCAGGTCCGCAGCAGAGTATCCTCAATAGTTACAGCAGAAGGCAAGAATTATCGGCTCAAAATCAACGGTAACAGTGACGGGTTCAACATCAACTGCGTCAGCGACCGTTTCTAACTCGTTTGTCATCTTAAATTACCCCCTCAAGCAAGGACTCTACCTTACTTAGCAATTGATTATCCTCATACCAGTTCAGCTTGATTGTTTTTGCCGGACATTCCGAGGCACACACACCGCATCCATGACATAGAGCAGGGTCAATCTGACTTACACCCTCCTCATTTATCCTTGGCACATTGTATGGACATGAACGGACGCAGATAAGGCATGACGCACAGTTTTCCGGATTAACCTCAGCCGTAACAGCCGACAGAGTCAGATAATCCTGGGACAAGAATGTTGTTGCCCTTGATGCGGCAGCCATAGCCTGAACAATTGTCTCTGTTATCAGTTTTGGACTGTGTGCTGTTCCGCAGATAAAAACACCCTCTGTGGCAGCTTCGACCGGCTTGAGCTTGACATGTGCCTCTATAAAGAAGCCCTCTCTGTTTCGTCCAGTCTTGAGAATTGTTGAAAGCTCCTCAGTATCGGCAGCCTGAACTCCAGCACTCAATGTCACAAGGTCTGCATCTACAGCAACCTTTCTGCCAAGAACATGGTCTGTGAATGTGACTGTCAAGGTATCGCTGCCATCGCTGTTTTTCTCAACTACAGGAGGATTTTCAGAATCAAACCGGAAGAAGAGAACCCCTTTGTTTCTTGCTTGAGTATAATACTCTTCGAGCATTGAATACATTCGCATATCCCTGTAAAGGATAAATACATCAGCATCAGGGTTGAGATCCTTGATGTGAAGTGCATTCTTGACAGCTCCCTGGCAACAGATTCTTGAACAGTTGGGGTTTTTCTCATTTCTGGAACCAACGCACTGGATCATAACAACCTGGTTGAGATCATCAGCACCCTGCTCTTCTAAACGATGGCCAAGCTCAAGCTGGGTAACAACCTTGTCACTCTGCTTGTAGAGATATTCATCTGGAACATATTCAGTAGCACCGGTTGCAATAATAAGAACACCATGTTCAATTTTACGTTCATACATACCAGGACCGACAAGAACTTCTGTTGTAAAGTTACCCTTATATCCTGTAAAATCAACGATCAAAGACTGTTTGAGCACCTGAATCTTTTCGTGTGCCTCAACTTCTGCTGCAAGTTTTTTCACATATTGACGGATATTAGCCCCTTCAATGGTGTTATAAAGCTGGTTTGCAAGACCGCCAAGTGTGGCCTCTTTCTCTACAAGTACAACATCAAAGCCCTGATCCGCAAGTCCCTTGGCTGCCGTCATTCCGGCAATACCGCCACCAATTACAAGTGCCCGGACGGTCACAGTTATCTTCTTTTCATGGAGAGGCTTTAACGTTGCTGATCTTGCAACAGCCATTCTAACTAAATCTTTTGCCTTACTGGTTGCCTTTTCAGGCTCATGGTAGTGCATCCACGAATTTTGATTTCGAATATTTGCCATTTCAAAGAGATATTTGTTTAAACCGCTCTTCTCTAAGGTATCCATAAATATACCTTCGTGAGTCTTGGGTGTGCAAGATGCCACAACCACACGATTAAGCTGATGCTCATTTATAATGGCCTTCATGTTATCTTGAGCATCCTGTGAACAGGTAAAGAGATTTTCTCCGGTATAGACCACCCCTGGAAGGGTTGAGGCATAAGCTGATACTGCATCCACGTCAACAATACCTGCTATATTTATACCGCATTTGCAGACAAAGACTCCGATTCTGGGCTCTTCTTCTGAGACATCTCTCTCTTCAACCACCTCTACGGTTTTAGTGCAGCTGTTGCGTGCCTGAATCAACTGAATTCCAGCAGCACATGCAGCACCGCTTGCCTCAGTTACTGACGATGCAATATCTTTTGGCCCCTGAAAAACGCCTGAGACAAAGACTCCTGGTCTTGTAGTTGCAAGAGGATTGAATATAGATGTTTTTGCAAATCCATATTTGTCAAGCTCAACACCAATGGTTGTGGCAAGTGCACGGTTCTGCTCGGAAATCACAAGACCCACAGAGAGTACCACCATATCAAACGACTCTTTGTGGATATTGCCTGCCTCGTCAACATAGTTCAAAAGAAGATTTCCGGTCTCCCTATCCTCATCTATAGAGTGGATTCTGGATTTGACAAAACGCACCTTCTGTTCATCTCTTGCCCGCATGTAGTATTTCTCATAATCTTTGCCAAAGGTACGTATGTCCATATTAAAGATTACGCAATCCAGATCTTTATGCGAATGCTCTTTGGCTATCATGGCATCCTTGATAGCATACATGCAGCAGACAGATGAGCAGTAACCATTACCGCACTTGTTGTTATCTCTTGAACCTATGCACTGAAGCCATGCTATCTTTTCAGGCTCTTTTTGGTCAGAGGGTCTGACAAGATGTCCCATAGTCGGACCGCCTGCACTCAAAATTCGCTCAAATTCAAGGCTTGTCATAACATTTGGGGATCGCTTGTAGAGGTAGATGTCGCCAAGCTTTGAAGGATCAAATGGCTGACTTCCTGATGCCATCACCACAGAACCTACAGCAAGATCTTTGTGAACAACCTGCTGGCAGTGATCAATAGCTCCTGCAAGGCATGCTTCAACACACTGATAACACTCAGAACAGATACCGCACGCAAGACATCTTGCTGCCTCCTGAACAATAGCATCCTCTGGCAGACCGCAGGTTACTTCGCAGAAATTGCCTTCACGCTCTTCAACAGCTATTTTGGCCGGGTTAATTCTCTCTCTTGGTTTCTGCTTTAATGCTTCTGTAATATCTGGTTTTTCATACTCAAGTTGTTTTTTGCGTTCTGCTACTAAATTGTCTGATAACTCTTTTGATGCCAAATCTTCGCCCTGTATGAATCTGTGCATACTTTCTGCAGCTATTTTACCCGAAGCAACAGCATCTACAACAGATTTGGGTCCGTAAAAGACATCTCCACCTGCAAACACCCAGGGGATTGGAGTTTGTAAAGTTACCGGATCAGCATCAAGGCCTCCTCTTGGGGTAACAGAGATAGACTGAGCCTTTGCAAATTCAAGTTCAGCCATTTGACCAATTGCAACGATAACATAATCTGCCTCAACAGTTATAAGGTCTGTTTCATCATATTGAGGGTTGAATCTTCCCTGTTCATCAAAGACAGAGGTGCACTTTTTAAATTCCACACCACCTACAAAACTATTAGTATCTGAATTAGCATCTGAAGCGGAGTCCTCTTTTTTAATAAATCTAACAGGCCCACGACTGTTGATGATTTTAACCTTCTCCTCAAGAGCCTCTTCAACTTCATAGTCCCAAGCAGGCATTTTAACCCGCTCTTCTAAACAGACCATAGTAACATCTTTGGAACCAAGACGACGGGCAGTGAGAGCAACGTCAACTGCCACGTTACCACCACCAATTACAATAACTTTACCAAGAAGTGGCTCACAACTTGTTGTAAGAGGCTCACCATTCTCATTTCTTGCTTCACAGTTATGAAGTGCTGCCTCTCTTAAGAAGTTGACACCTTTCAAAACTCCTTGCAAATCTTCACCCTGCACACCAAGACCACGACTTCCGTGAAGTCCAGTAGCAAGAAAAAGAGTGCTGTAGCCATCATTCTTAAGGCTCTCCAGCGTGACATCCTTGCCGAACTCAACGCCGGTTCTGATCTCAACGCCCATCTTTTCGATAACGTTGATTTCCCGCTGCAACTCTCTGTCCGGCAGACGATATTCGGGAATTCCCACAGCCATCATACCACCTTTGACAGGCAGCTTTTCAAACACTGTGACTCCATATCCCTTTTGAACCATATAATATGCTGCAGTCAAACCGGCAGGACCGGAACCTACTATAGCTACCTTCTCACCCCGTTTTTGTGCAATTTCAGGAACATCAGGGATATAAGGGCTGTCAGAGGCAAAATCATTATCTGCCAAAAATCTGTGAAGATGCTGTATGGCAAGCGGTGCTTCCACATCTCCTCTGGTACATACAGATTCACAGGGGTGGTGACATATACGTCCGCATGCACCCGGAAAAGGATGTTCATCTTTGAAGAGTTTAAGTGCTTCCTTATATTTACCTTGATTTATGAGTGCCACAAATCCTTGAATACTGACATGTGCAGGACAGGTGGCCTTACATGGGGCGGTAGATCTCTTTGATATTCCAAAAGCTCCTGGAATTGCCTGTTCATACTGTTTGAAAACAGCTTTTCGCATTGCAAGCATCTGGTTGTGTTCACTTGGGACGCTGACAGGACACACCTTGGCACACTCACCACAGCTTGTACATTTTGAGATATCAATATAACGGGGGTTTTGCTTTATTTTGGCGGTAAAATTACCCTGTTCGCCATCAAGGGCAATAAGTTCTGTATTTGTTAGTAATTCAATATTAAGATGCCGGCCGACCTCGACCAGTTTTGGAGAGATGACTCACATAGTGCAGTCATTGGTGGGGAATGTCTTGTCAAGCTGTGCCATCATCCCCCCGATGGCATAGGATTTTTCCACGAGATATACATAATAACCTGAATTTGCAAGATCAATGGCAGACTGCATTCCGGCGATACCACCGCCAAGCACCATGACTGATCCGGCAAGATTATCATTTACAGTTGCATTTTCAGACATTTAAATACTCCTTCTCCTATCCGTTAAGCCCTTCCATCACTCCAAGAATTTCAGGAAGTTTATGTTCCCATCCAAGAGTTGATACATTGACACCGCCATACCCTTCGGTCTTCACAGCTTCAATAAGTTCCCTTGCTATTTTTGTACACGCCCTGACCTTGTCAGAGGCATTAACAACCTCTTCAACAACAGTTGAAGGCATATTGACATTATTAACATTTCTGGCCATATATCTTGCCATACCAAGAGATTTCAGAAGAAGAACTGTAGGCAAAATCTTGACATTGTTCTTCTGGGCTGTTTTTAAGAAAGGCTGGGTCATGGAGAATTCAAAAATAGGCTGGGTGACAAAAAAGGATACTCCTGAATCAATCATCCTTTTCATCTTATCCAACTCGTTTTCCCGTTCTGCCCCTCTAAGGCATGTATTGAGAGTTGAACCTTTTAAAAAGTCAGGACTTCCAGCAAGCTCGACACCTGCCATGTCACGACCCTTCTCCATCCCCTTCAAACCCTTTAGCAATTCATCCAGCGTCACATCGTAAACTGCCTTTGCTGTGTGGTGGTCTCCAAAACTTGGATCTTCTCCGATCACTGCCATCATAGTGTTTATGCCGCAGGCTGCCGCAGCCAGAATATCTCCTTGGAGAGCAAGACGGTTTCTGTCCCTACAACTGACCTGAACTACAGTATCAAGCCCCTTTTTCTGAAGCACAAGGGCTGCACCAAGAGAGCTCATACGCATCACCGCATTACCCATCTCAGGCAGAAGGAAGGCATCTGCAACCCCTTTGACATTCACTGCATTCTTAACCATTGATGAAACATCTGTCCCCTTGGGTGGTTCAATCTGAACCAGACAGGCGAATTCACCAGCTTCAAACCTTCTCCTAAACTGCATAAGTGCACCTCCGAAAAAGCGGTCCGGTTAATATAATATAGATTTCGCAAACAAAAAATTAGACGTGATCAATACCAAATATGAGCATTGGCGAATTTGAGCATATGCTTTAAAATACGGTCTTATCTACAATAAATCGTATGAGCATTTATGTGAAAGTCTCTTGAAATAGCAGTAATCATGGGACTTTCATCCTTCGTTGTGGCTGTGAGCCAATATCCCGCTCCGACCGTGCCGGTTATCCGAAGGTAAGTCATATCGGTGCCCATACCATAATTCGTATGAATATGCAAAATAATGTATCTTTTTGACCGCATTATCATAACAAAATCAAAACCACACAATAACTAATTGAATCTTGATATATTTGTCAAGGGATAATTAGGTAATGAACCGTGTTTAACAAACTCAATGTGAGTTGGATCATGGAAAAAGTATTCTAAAAAGAGAAAATTTAATCGCTAAGGGATTATGATTATTTAAAATTACAGATTGATGAATAGAATTTTCTATAACCGGCACGGCCGGAGCGAGGTATTTGCTCACAGCCACAACGAAGAATCAAAGTCATATAATCATTGTTATTTAAAGAGACTTTCATATAAACGCTCATCGCTCATACCCTGGTGGGCACAACTAAGAACTAAAGTATCATAATTGCAGATATTTCAAAAGACTTTCACATAAAAACAAATGACAGATTATCCTGCTATACATGAACTTATGGCTTTTGTTGGAGCTTCAGTATCCGGCTGTATATATCCTGACGTGGAAGATTATATTGACGAGAAAGGGTCTTGGCAAGTGCTGAAATTTTGACTTTAGATGATTCAAGTGCGTTTAGAAGTATGCTGTCAAACTCATCATAAGAAGATTGCAGAAGATCTTGCTTTAATTCTGAAGATGAATGATCCAACCCGTCAACAGAGATTTCGTCTGCAACTGAACTCGCCACTGTTATTGCACCTGATCCAGAGGTACTACCCCAGCCTACAAACAGAGCACACTCCCCTTTTATAGTTGGTCTTGATTTTAAAATCTCAAGGATATGAGACAACATCCCCCTTAAATACTCTTCATAATGTTTGGTTATCTCTCTTGCCACCATTGCAGGTCTATTACCCATAACTAACAGAATATCTTCAATGAGCCTAACAATCCTGTGAGGCGATTCATAAAATATAATTGTGGATTTTTTCTCTTTTATGGCATCATTTAACGTCTCAAGTTCAGATATTCGTTTACCCTGCTTCCTATTTGGAAAACCTGCAAAAATAAAAGAGTCAGTCGGAAGACCGGATACACTCAATCCTGCGATGGCAGCACAGGGGCCTGGAATTGGAAGAACATCAAAACCCGCATCAAGGATACCTTTAACAACCCTGTAACCAGGGTCAGATATCAAAGGCGTCCCCGCATCAGACACCAATGCCACATCCAAACCTTGTGACAACTTTCCAATAAGTGTATCTATTCTTGACTCTTCATTGTGCTCATGACAGGATATAAGAGGGGTTGTGATCTGGTAATGAGAAAGAAGTTTTGCTGTATGCCTGGTATCTTCAGCAGCAATCAATTTAACTTGACTAAGAATCCTTACCGCCCTGAAGGTTATATCTTCAAGATTGCCAATAGGGGTTGCAACGATATAAAGGGTGGCTCTATTTATATTCGTATTGGATGGAGAAGTGTCTGATAGTTCTGATGAACAAGTGTCAGACGATTTATAATTACTTGATTTAAGCTCATTGTTTTGCATATTGACTGTCACTTTAAGCAGATCTAACTGTTTGTATCTCCTTTGTCTGTAAATCAGAGTGCTTCAAAGGCATTGGGTATAATCTCAATCTGATGGCACCCATTGTTGAAGAGAATTGTGACCACATCAAACCTGATTCTTCTATCGATAATACGATGTTCCCTAAGATAGTGAAGAGCTGCGGAAACTATTTTTTTCTGCTTTGACACAGGGACAGCTTCAGACGGCAGACCGTAACGCTTAGAATTTCTTGCTTTTACCTCAATAAAAACCAATGTATTGTGACAGGGAATGTTCTGATTTAACGTCTCTTGAGAGAAGGCCATATTAAAACCTTCATTATGTGAGGCAATAATGTCAATTTCTGCAAACCTTGTTCTGTAGTTTCTCTCAAGTATTTTGTAGCCCCGCTCTTCAAGAAAGAGAGCGGCGGCATCTTCTGCCTTCTGTCCAAATAGCATTGATGAAATCAACTGACACCTCACATGAATAGACGCTACAACAAACCATTTAGATGCTAACTGGTAGTTATCTCTCTTGAAAATAGCTTTAACGAATGAACTCCTTAACACCTCTAAATGTCTTTCTGTGGGCCGGAGACGGACCATGATCTACAATGGCCTCTTTATGTAATTTGGTGGGGTATCCCTTGTGCTTGTCAAATCCATAACAGGGATATTGAAAATGTAACCCCTGCATAATCCTATCTCTTGTCACCTTGGCGAGAATGGATGCAGCAGCAATGGAGATAGATCTGGCATCTCCATGTACAATGGCTTCCTGATCTATCTTCTCACTTTCAATGGTAAATATCCCGTCAATAAGAAGGTAATCAGGTATTAGTTGACTACCATCAGAAATTGACATTTTTTGCACAGCCCGTTTCATGGAGAGAAGAGATGCCTGAAGTATATTTATAAGATCAATCTCTTCAGAAGTAGCAAAGGCCGTCCCTGAAGCAACGGCCTGTTCCATGATAATCGAATAAAATTTTTCCCTTTTTAAAGGGGTAAGTTTTTTGGAATCCGCAATACCAGGGCAGGAAAAAGATCGAGGAAGGATCACTGCTGCAGAAACAACAGGGCCGGCAAGGGGACCCCTGCCAGCCTCATCAACGCCTGCTATATACCTATATCCTTTTGATATAGCCAGCTCTTCAAATGACCACATTGGGATATCAGATATCACGTTTCTCTTTAATTCTTGCAGCTTTACCTCTAAGGTTTCTAAGATAGTATATTCTGGATCTGCGAACAGTTCCTCTTGCAATAACTTCTATTTTATCAATTGAAGGTGAGTTCATGGGAAAAATTCTTTCAACTCCCACACCACCAGATATCTTTCTTACTGTAAAGCGTGCACTGGAAAGACCTTTGTTTCTTTTGATTACAACACCCTGAAAAGCCTGTATACGTTCCTTTTCACCTTCTGTAATCTTAACATGAACTTTAATTGTATCTCCTGCTCTAAAATCTGGCAGGTCAAGCCGTAACTGCTCCATTTCTAACTGATGAATCACATTCATTATATTTTTCTCCATATGTACTATAATATATTAATCGGACATGGCCCTAATTCACTCTGAGCAATCCGAATCATGAAAAACAAAATGTATTTTCATGGTAAAACTAATTGTCATTAAGTTGATCCAACAGATTCCATTTTATTATTCAGGAGTTGCAATTTGAAAATAATTGCATCGAAGCTGCTTATATTCACCCCTAGGCCTTCAGTTCAGGGGTGAGGTAATCTGCTGATTCTTAAAAAAGTTCATTGAATCTCACCACACGGCAGATTACGGCAGATTCTGTCCAGAATAATAGAAACCGCTGAGCGTACAGATAGATGGTTATACACGCCTATTCCATAAACCGGCTCCAGAATGAAATCACAATTGCTTATAAATTCTTGGGAGAGCCCCCATGCTGTACCAAATGCAATCAGATGGGATGCACAACTACTAAGTTTCTCACAAGTCAATATTCGTTGTTGCCCTCTCTGCTGCAACAGTTTTTCGGCAAACTCAGCAGTAGTAATGGTCTTATCATGTTTTGCTGCACTTGTAGCTACCGTCACAACCGGTTGATTACAATCTGCTTTTATATCTTGCAAAGCATCCTCAAAAGTAGAGACTACCCTGATCAACTCCAGTGCTCTTTTTCTGAATGGATTTAACTCTCCGCCAATGCCCTCAGTCCAATGGTCGATAACCTCATGAGCAAGTACCTGTTGATCCATGAGCGGTGTCACAACATAAAACCCCCTTACTCCGAATGTCATTGAGGCCCTTGCAATATCATGCATGTCAATTGTGGTAAGAGCAGATGCAATGGTTGAACCCTTTTTGTTGGATACTGGATGGTGGATTAAAGCTATATATAAATTATCAAGCAAAATTTTTCCAACTTTCAAAATACTAAAATTCAAGCAACTATAGTAACAATTTGCAAAAAAAATGGTATCTAAATTATAATAATATCCAAATCTTAAATAGCATTCAGTGTACAAGCATTTCAAGGTGCTCACACCACTGCTTGAGTTCTTGATGCCACTGTTTTAAAATATGCTTTTCCTGATCAAGACACCTCGTTTTCTCAAAAAGATCCGGCCTCTTCAGAAAAGTTCTTTTAAGTGAGGAGTCCCTTCTCCACTCTTCAATCTTAGCGTGGTTACCCGAAAGCAGTATATCAGGAACAACATTTGATTCAAATACAGGTGGTCTTGTGTAGTGGGCATGTTCCAGCCTGCCATTTCTGAAAGAGTCCATCTCAGCTGAGGAATCTCCACCAAGCACTCCCGGCAGAAGCCTTATGACAGAATCCATAATAACCATAGATGCAAGCTCCCCTCCGGTCATCACATAATCCCCAATAGAGATCTCTTCATCTACAAACTCACTGTAGATTCTCTCATCAACTCCTTCATACCTGCCACATACAAAAATAAACCCCTGCATTGCAGAGGCTAATTCACACGCCTTTTGCTGATCAAAAGGGATTCCCTGTGGAGACATTAAAATTACTTTAGATCTGGGTGCTGACAATCTGGCATTTCTGATAGCCGCTGCAAGTGGCTCTGGTCTCATCACCATACCGCAGCCCCCGCCATAAGGCCTGTCATCAACACTGTTATGTCTATTAAATGCAAAGTCCCTGATATTAATGGTGGTGCCGGAAATAATGTCATTTTCCTTGGCACGTCCAACCATTCCATGAGTGAAAAAGGCTTCTATAAGTTCAGGAAAAAGCGTAAGAACCGTAAAATTGATTTTATCCACGTTTCAGGTTACTCTTGCAATGCCATGATCAAAATTAATCCTTAAGTCCCTCTGGCAGATCTATAGTCATCTCACCTTTTTCAATATCAACATTGAGAATAACCCACTCCAGTGCAGGGACAAGTATCTCTTTTCCACTTCCTTGAACAACAAAAACATCATTGCTTCCGGTAGGTAAGATATAGCCAATAACACCAAGGTATCCAGAATGAATATCTGTGACCTTGAGTCCAACTAGGTCTTCCCAATAATATGTGTCTGGCTCAAGCTCCGGAAGATCATCCCTGTCAACAGCAATATTTCTACCCACAAGGCCTTCAGCAATCTCTCGTGTGACCCCCTCAAATAGAGCTATGACACCCTTTTTGTGGGGTGTCGCCCTGACTATATTGTACCAATCACCCCTGTTAACCTCAGTATCCAGATTCTCTGAACTGCCCAAAAACAATCTAATACCAGGAGAAAATAGATCTAAGGAATCCGCAAAGGAGCGTACTTTAAGATACCCTTTTACTCCATGAACTCCTGTAATCTCTCCAATAGTTATGAGTCGCCGGTCAACACTATTCTGCCTAACGGCACCTTGGGTCATTTGATCCAAATTTACTACTCCACAATCTCCAGAACAGTACGTTTCTTTAATTTTGCAGATGCTGCACTAAGAATTGTTCTCATAGCTCTAGCTGATCTTCCCTGTTTTCCAATTACCTTTCCCAGATCCTCTTTTGCCACCTTAAGTTCCAGTACGGAAGTTTTGCTTCCCTCGACTTCTGAAACTTCTACCTCATCAGGATTATCAACCAGCGCCTTTGCAATGTATTCAATCAGCTCTTTCATAGATCCATCTCCTTAATATTGGGGTGTTGAGAATGTGGGCACATACAAATTTAAACTATAGGTAAAGGTGGATGTAACTCAACCTTTGCTTTTCAACCAGGCAAGATTGTAATAAACCCGTTCCTGAAAAGCAATCAGGCAGGATTGGAATTAAACCCCTCTTTTTTCAAAATACTCTTTACTGTGGTGGTAAGTTGTGCACCAACACCAAGCCAGTATTTAATTCTTTCATCTTTGAGAGTAATTGCAGCAGGCTCAACCATAGGGTTGTAGGTGCCAAGTGTCTCAAGAAATCTACCATTTCTTGGGGATTCAATATTTGCTGCCACAATTCTATAAAATGGTTTCTTTTTTGCTCCACCTCTTGCCAATCTTATTTTTACGGACATCTTGTTTTTTCTCTCCTTAAAACGGCAGCATGTTCTTTAGTGAACGAATACCACCTTTATTAAATTTTTTTATGACTTTCATGGTTTGAGTATAACTCTTGAGAAGCTTATTGACATCTTGTACAGATGTGCCGCTCCCCATTGCAATTCTTTTTTTTCTACTTCCCTTTATAATGCTGTGATCACGCCTCTCACCCAGAGTCATTGATCTGATTATGGCCTCAATCCTGACAAATTCCCTGTCATCAATATTCATAGTGTCAAGCTGTTTTTTATTGACACCAGGAAGCATTCCGATAAGATCTTTGAGAGAGCCCATCTTTCTTACAGAGGCGATCTGATCCATAAAATCCTCAAGAGTAAACTGATTTTTCTTCAGTTTCTTCTCAAGCTCTTCAGCTTTTTTTATATCCACTGCCTCCTGGGCTTTTTCAATAAAGGAGAGGGTATCTCCCATGCCCAGAATTCTGGAAGCCATTCTATCAGGATGAAAAGGCTCCAGAGCAGTTGTTTTTTCACCTACACCAATAAATTTAAGAGGTTTACCGGTGACTGCCTTAATGGAAAGAGCTGCTCCACCTCTTGCGTCTCCGTCCATTTTTGTCAAAATTACGCCGTCAAGATCCAATCGACTATCAAATGACTGGGCAATATTTACTGCATCTTGACCGGTCATGGCATCTGCAACAAGCAGAATTTCAGATGGTTTGACTCTCTTTTTAATAGCCTCAAGCTCTGCCATCAACTCATCATCAATATGCAACCGACCTGCAGTATCAAAAATAAGGGTATCACATCCCTTGATAACTGCGGCTTCAACCGCCTCAATGCATATATCAACTGGCAGCATCTGAGTGGTAGATGGAAAAACCGGAACATCAAGCTGGGTTCCAAGTTTCTGCAACTGATCAATAGCTGCGGGACGATATACATCCACCGGTACCAGATATGGTTTTCTACCATTTTTTCTCAGAAAGAGAGCAAGTTTACCAGCGGTTGTGGTTTTACCAGATCCCTGCAACCCCACGAGCATCACTGAGCCTATATTTCCTTTTGAAAGATCAAGGCCCTGATGAGAATCTCCCATCATTTGGGTAAATTCATCATAGACAATCTTGATGATCTGTTGTCCCGGAGTCAGGCTATCCATGACATCCTGACCAAGTGCCCGCTCTTTTATATCGGATATAACATTTTTTGCAACCCTGTAATTTACATCAGCCTCAAGAAGAGCAAGCCTGACCTGCTTGAGACCCTCCTCTATATTCTTCTCGGTAAGGACTCCGTGGCCTTTAAGTTTCTTAAAAACAGAATTGAGCTTGTCACTAAGGTTGTCAAACATAAAACTACATTAAACCTCTAACACGATCTAAGATTAAAAAATTACTGAATTTAATATTTATTTCCATACAAGTCAAGCAAAAATCCCCTCTCGGTATAGCATATAGATTCTCAAGACATCGCAGGCAGGTAAATACTAAACACAGACCCTTTTGCAGCCACAGACCCTTTTGCAGCAGTTGAATCCACAAAAATATATCCACCATGTTTCTGAACCATTGATAATGCCATTGCCAATCCAAGCCCCATACCCTTTTGTGATCCTCTGGCTTTTTTTGAATAATAAGGGTCAAATATAAGGCTAAGATCACTTTGGGAAATTCCCACTCCCCTGTCATGAACTGATATTACAACATAATTTCCAGCAACAAGAATTTCATTATTTTCCTGACCTGGAAAAACGGCTCTATTATTCACGCAAACTTTAATTATATCCGGTGTCAGCATAGACTCATCTGCATTGATCAAGATATTTTCAAATGCACTTTTTATCATGTTTCTATCAAGTTCTACAGGGTGCAAATTTTTTTCAACAAAGATCTGTACCGTTGATTTCAACTCTTTTTCCAGATGCAAGATACTTTCACGGATCAGCAGATCTATATTGTAGATTGTTTTGCGGGGTTGAAAACTTTCTGTCAAAGTAACAAGCTGCTGAATCAGTTTTGTCTGCTTGACCACCGCCTCAAAAGCGTCATTTAGAAGATGTTGAGAAGGATTGGCAGACCCTAAATCTTCCCTGACAAGTTCGATATTTCCCGAGACAATGCTGTTCAGATTATTCATGTCATGGGCAATGCCACCTGCAAACATCCCTGCAGATTCGAGTTTCACAAGTTTAAATAACTCCTGTTCCATTTTTTTCTGTTCAGTTATATCTATCGCAATTCCCTCCACACAGCACATTTCATCATCAGGTTCAACATGCAGGCCAAATGATCTATCAAGTAAACAGTGCCACTCGCCTTCTGCCCCTTTAATCCTATATTTAATATCATAATAGTTACCTGAAAAGGACTGTGAAATTGCGTTAATATATTTTTCTTTATCCTCGGGATGTACAAATTCTTGCCATAAAAAAGGATTTGTACGAAATTGATCAACGCTGTAACCAAGAATTTTTTTGACTTTAGAAGAAATAAAAAGTAGCCCCTTCTCGTTTGATAGCGAATAGACAATGGCGGGCACACTCTCAACAAGCCTTCTGTAAATAGATTCACTCTCTTTAAGCATCTGCTCATTCTTTTTACGCAATGCTATCTCTTCAAGCAGTTTTCTGTTTGTTTCAATCAAAACTGCCTTGGAATCTGCAAGTTCAAGTTGGGTTCTCACCCTTGCCAGCACTTCGGATGCTCGAAAAGGTTTGCAAATATAATCTACAGCCCCGAGTGAGAATGCTTTTAATATGCTCTCATTGTCTGTTTTGGCTGTCAGAAAAATGACCGGAACAGAGTTGCAAGATAACTTTCCTGAATCATCAGAATCTTCATACTGTTGTTTTTCTTCTGCATTCTGCTTTAATACTTCAAACACTTCAAAGCCATCCATCCCAGGCATCATTATATCCATAAGAATCAGATCAAAATCATATTTTTTTGCAAGCTCAATGGCCTTCTTGCCATTTCCGGCAAACGAAATAGCATACCCTTCTGTTCTAAGCATTGCTCCTAAAAGCTGAATATTAATGGGTACATCATCTACAAGAAGAATATTTTTTTGACTGTTATTCATCACTGCCTCGTTTTTATTGTTAAAATGAATTATGACTCTGATAACGGCCATGCCCTGGCAGGCACAACGAATGATGAAACTGTAGGGGCATCCCTTTATGGGTGCCCTCGCAAGGGCAGGTACGAGACCTACCCCTACAGTTTCATATAAAAAAACCGGCACGGCCGGAGCGGTCTCTTTTAATATCCGTAATGACTGCCGGAAATTTCTTAAGGATCTGCATCGTACTTTGAGTGTCAAACGAGTCGATATGAGCAAGCAGCATTTTGCCATATTCAATTAGCAGGCTTATATAGTTATCTTCTCCTATATCTTTGATACGCATGGCAAACTCTTCTATATTTGACATATTGTGTGTTGAACAGACATTCTGCCATTGATCATATAGACTACTCTCTAAATCGGCAAGTATCTTTAGGCGATTATCCATATCAATATAAGAGTCTGGTTTCAAATTTTCTTTTTGACCTGCCCCGTCTTTTCTCTGATCGCTCCTATCTTTTCCCTGACTGATATTCTCTTCTCTTTGATCGCTCCTATCTTTTCTCTGACTGATATTCTCTTCTCTTTGATTGCTCCTATCTTTTCCCAGATCGACATTATCTTCTGTCTGAGTGAGTTTTTGGGAAATATCTGACACATCATATGATTCTGGCATATCATATGATTCTGAAAGTCTCTTGCTTATATCAGACACCTTAACTGATCCAAGGTCTTCTGAAAATGATATGTTTTTGAATAT
>JADGBC010000260.1 GCA_015231705.1 Desulfamplus sp.
TGTGGAGCGAGCAGATTTTTTTGCAAGGTTGGTTCATCCGGTTTCATTGAAGAACTTTGCATCAGGCAATGTGATAACAGAGTGCAGCACACACTATGATGGAAGAGATTCCAATAGTTCCACTGACGCGGTCATTGATTTTCACGGTCTATTTCCATATGAGAATCTGTTTGACAATATGCGTGGATTCTATATATGTCCAGGAGGAGATACAACTGTAATGCCTCACGCTGGTGTCAGAAATGTCTTCTGGAACATCGAGGCTCCGGAAAATATGAGCTGTTATACCTGTGAGCTTAAAGATGAGTTCATGCGAACTTATGATTACACAAACACATCGTCAGGAACTCCTGCAACCATGTACGAATATCAGCCTCAAGGTTTCTTTGTAGGTCTTACCAGAAGATCAGGCAAGAAGGTGACAATGGGGGGTGACTCTTTGGATAAACTCAATGGCTGGATGAGAGTTGAGGGACTCAACCGCGGGAATTTGGGGATTGCTTCTCTTTATAGAGCACAGCACGATAGGAGTGTCAATAGAAAATAGATCATATGCATCAAATTTGCAATTTGGCCTTCAAATACCTTCAACCAATCACCCTCAACTGCAATTTGTATGAACAAGGACAGTATTTATGAAAAAACTTATAACAACAGGATGTTGCATTATGCTTATAGGATGTGGAGGAAAAACACTAAAAACAGATGATGAAGGAAAACAGACTCTTGCACCATGCGGTCTGACTCCCAACTGTGTCTCTTCATACAGCAAACCAGGTGCTCGCAGTATAGAACCATTTTTGATTGAATCTTCTGCTGTAGAATCAATGCAGAAAATCAAGAATATTATTGATGCTATGGCAGGAGCGACAGTAGTGCAAGAGGATCCTCTATATCTTCATGCTGAGTTTAAAAGCAAACTATTTGGATTTGTTGATGATGTAGAATTTCTTGCAGATGACAAGGTCGGTAAAATTCACGTCCGGTCAGCCTCAAGGGTTGGTTTTTCTGATCTTGGTGTCAACAGAAGGCGTGTCGAAGATATACGCTCTCAATATGAAAGAAAGTAGATAAAAGGAATTTTTGTATGGGTGAATTTACACACCTTGACGCAGACGGAAGCGTAAGGATGGTGGATGTTGATGATAAACAGCTCACAAAACGTATTGCTGTGGCATCTGGTTTAATTGAAATGAAACCTGATACCCTGGAAAAGATTACTGCTGTTGCAGTAAAAAAAGGCAATGTACTTGAAACCGCAAGAATTGCCGGCATCATGGCAGCCAAGAAAACATCGGATCTTATACCCATGTGCCATCCATTGAATATTACTCATGTAAGTGTTGATTTTTTTCCAGATTATGATAAAAATCTGATCAGAATTGAAGCCCAGGCATCTGTTACAGGCAAAACCGGAGTTGAAATGGAGGCTCTGAGTGCTGTTTCAGTTGCAGCACTTACAATTTATGATATGTGCAAATCCTATGACAAGGGCATGGTAATTTCTGATATTCACCTTAAAAGCAAATGCGGCGGCAAAAGCGGTAATTTTTTGGCAGAAAGATATACAAGATGAGATACAAAAAAAAGCAATATTTTGTTGTACAGAAATTTCAACGCTGTAATAACAGCCATGCCCTGACAGGCACAAAGAACAATGAAAGTCTCAACAATTCAGCTATTTTAAAAGACTTTCACATAAACAATTGCAGCGTAACTGCCTATGTTCTACCAGTGTTGATAATTATATTGGCCAGTCTATATCTTAATGGATGCAGCCGGGCAACGGTTGAAACAAGTCAGGTTGATCAAAGCAATCTGCACAAGATTGAAAAACCCATTAAGCAGAGCACTTACCAGTATGTTGAAAAAACGGTGGAACCACCGGATCAATCAATCTTTAAGAAACCTATCGAATATTTTGGCACAATTCCCTCCTATCCTCTGCACAAACTTCCTGAACATAATTACCCTGATTTCAGTAAAGACATACATGGAAAGGCAGGGTTAAAAAGAGCATTGAAGCAGAGCATTTCATATTATGAAAAGATGCCTCCATCCAAAGAGTTCTATTTTGGTGATGACAGGTATAATGCAAGACATATGCTCCTATCGTTAAAAAAATTCCTCGAATTTCTGGAGAGAGAGCCTTCAACCCGAGATATTCATGACTTTCTGGCTCAAAATTACAGCGTATATACAACGATCAGGCAAAATAGTGAGTTGTCCAAGCTGGACAAAGGCACAGTATCCAAGCTGGCAGGCCAGTCAAAAACCTCGGTAGAAATCGATCCATCAGTCCTGTTCACCGGTTATTATGAGCCTTCATTAAAGGGAAGTCTTGTAAAAGAGGGAGAATATATCTATCCGATCTATTCAAAACCCAATGACCTGATTGATGTGCCCAGAGGCGGTTTTT
>JADGBC010000261.1 GCA_015231705.1 Desulfamplus sp.
TACACCGGAAACGGCACGCCTGCATCCAGGTGAGGTGATAAATCTATTTGTCGCCGGCGGTGCCTCTCCATACGCATGGGCTGCCGAAGCCGGAAGCCTTTCCAACCTTGAAGGCGACAGGGTGGGATATGTCGCTCCGGATGACCCTGGAGATTATGTTATAACTGTGGTTGACAGTCGGGATGTTTATGGCAGGATCACTGTCCATGTGGACTCTCAGGTTATCGGACTGGACGGCATTGTCAGGACAGACAGGGGCAACATACGCTCCGGCATTATTGTTGACGGAATAAGCTGCAACGGCACAAAGGTGATGGCTGACCAGAACTCACATTTAGAACTGAGCTTTCCGCTGGAAATTCCAAAGGACGGAAGACGTTATAATACCTATGGGGCACTGGTCTATACAGCACCCGGATCTGAGCCTATGGTATTGTTCAGAACATCAAGCCTTATGAATCCATTTGTGGTTTATACGGAAGGAGAGCTTCCATTCTATACAACTGTAGAGTCCGGCAGTTCAACAGTTGTGGATTTTTACAGGGGACAGCTAAAAGGAATCCCCGGAATATTTCAGTTTTTTATCGGCTACGCTCCTGAAGGTCAGGGCTTGACAGATTTTATTCTCACTTCACAGCCTTATGAGGTGGAAGTTAAGTAACTAACTTGCTAATTTTGAGACCCACTGCTGTTGAAAAGCGGCGGGTCTCAAATTCTTAAATGGGCATATTATTTCGGACTCGCTCCTTAACGGTTTGCAAACCACACGGCATAATCTTTGACAGGATGGTAATTTACAGATTTTTTATTGATAACCTCCAAATCGCAGAGTGGAAACTGATATACAGCTCTTTTGTAAGATATTGTAACGAGTATGCCATACATATCCACAACATCAAAAATTTTTGAAACTTTAACTTTATCTCCCTGCCTCAATGGTCCTTTTTCTTGAAATTCATAAACCTCGGCTTCAAACGGAAATTTCAATGTGGTTTCCAAGTATTTCTTCCATGCCTCAAAATACGCCCATTCATTACTTGGATCAACTTGTTCCAATACTTTATAAATACGGGCTCCTTCTTCAAAATCGTCCCATTTATGGATAGCCATAAGAGCATTCTGTGTCTTATGAACATCGTAGGCTGAGTCTCGTTCTTGAGTATGTTCCAAATCTGATGGAGATAACCACATGCATGACCAATCCATCCCCTCCTGTTCACATTTGGTAATGCTGGCAGCAGTCATGTTTGAAAGCGTCAGGCTGTCCCACTCAATCAATATGAGATCATCCTCAATTTCTTCGATCCTGCCAACCCATCCACTGATATCTGTACCCAAATCCGGATCTTTAATATCAGGTTTGACTTTTACCACATCACCTTCCTTAAAATCATCACCGTCTTTCTTTAAACCATCATCATCTTCCTTAAAATCATATTCTTGATTTGACATATACTCTCTATTTGTATATTTTTTAATAATTTCGAATAGTTTATCTATAAAAAACATTTTTTAGTCCTTTTTTCGGCATCTTTTATATTTTATCAAAAGTAGTTTACATTTTTTTGAAAGAATTCCCTCAAAATGGGGATGTACTTAAAGAAAGTGTAAACCGTCAAATAACCTTAATGGCCTTTGTGTGGCCACCCCGAATCATGAAAATCAAGAACACATTTTCATGGTAAACCATGCCAAGATACGCAACTTCTTTTCTTGACAGCAGATCTCCATATATTTCAGGATAGCTTTGAGCTAAATAGCCTATCTTGTCAAGAATTTAAACATCAAACACAGTGCCATAAACCAAATCCCATAAAAAAGGAGAATCAAAATGCGTTACATCATTTTTTTACTACTGCTTGTACAGTCCACCGCATATGCAGCACAGATCCACGAAACTCAACATAAAATATCAGCGGCACCTGTAGCAGATATCCGTATCGAAACTCAAAACAGCACTGTCTCTCTAAATTCTGCCGCAACCTTTTTTCTGAATCTTAAGCCGGACAGCTCTTCCAGTAAACCCGTGGATCTATGGTTTCTTGGGGTTAAGGGAAGCACTATTTATTATTTTGACATCACTTTAATGCAGTTTGTACCAGGTTTGCATCCTACCTATCAGGGCAACATTATTGAACTCGATCGCGTGCCTCTTCCGGTTGTTTTTAGAGAAACAGGTGAATATCAGATCTATTTTGCTGTTGATACCATTGCAAATGGCAAGCTCGATTATGCACAAGGAGAGCTGTTTTACAGCATGACTCCTCTCACGGTTAAAGCTGAGGGAAAAAATATTATAACCTATCTTTACAATGGGGATCTTTATCGAATAGATGCGATACCAGGATCACGCCCTGAAAACATTTCCAATATACTCAATGCTGTTGCTGTCTCATCC
>JADGBC010000262.1 GCA_015231705.1 Desulfamplus sp.
CAGAGTTACAGCAGGAGAACTTGCACCAGGTAGATTGAGCCGACTTGTAAGGCAGTTAAAAAGGGTTGTTTCTGGATGTGAGGTTGCAGTCCATACCCATAACGATTTTGGTATGGCTACAGCTAATTCGGTTGCGGCTTTGGAGGCAGGAGCTACATGGGCTGATGCCACGATTCTTGGTCTTGGAGAGAGGGCAGGATGTGCCCGTCTTGAAGAGCTTGCTGGATATCTTGCCATGCAGACAGAGGGATGTAAGATGTCAATTTTGCATCTGAAAGAGCTTTCAAACTATGTAGCTTCGATTGTCTCAATGGGGATTGAACCAGGAAGACCAGTCATAGGAGATAGAATATTTACATGTGAAACAGGTCTTCACCTTCAAGGACTACAGAAGGATGCTTCAACCTATGAACCCTATCCTCCGGAGAAAGTTGGTACGGAACGGAGGCTGCTTTTAGGAGCAAAAAGTGGATGCAGGGCAGTAAAAGAGAGGCTTTCCCAGCTTGGTTATAGTGTTGATGTAAGTCGGATCGTCCCTCACATACAATCAATCAGAGAGATGGCATCGGCATCTGGCACTCCACTGACCGACATGGAGCTGATTGCCGCTGTTCTTGTACCATGAGATACTTAGTGCCTGCTTTAAGTTTGATGGTCTCATAAATACCTATCGATTCCTAAGCCTTGTCAACACAGTCTGAATCAGGATATTCAAGATGAAAGGATTTACAGGATAAACATCTTGTCCATCCTGTAAATCCTGGCCATCCTGATTCAGACAGATGGAGATTTATCTGAAGAGACTTTTACATAAATGTGACACTAATAAGCATCAAAGCGGGAAAGATTATATTTTTTTATACGATAACCCATCTGCCGGGGCGTAATGCCAAGTTCGCGTGCAGCAAGACTCTGTACCCAGCCATTACGTCTCAGGGCTGATTCCACCTCTGCCCGTTCAATATCTTTTAAAGAAGGCCGACTGTTCCTGCTCTGTTCTTTATCGTGAAAACAGATTTGCTTTTCATGGTCGGGGGGAGCTGAATCCGGCCATGAGCGTTTATTTCTATTATCCAGATCTTTATTGTCCAGATTATCTCTTCTTCTACCCACTGGTTCGGCATATATCTGATTCCTCTCTATTTTACTGTCAACCATGCTATCTGTCGCCATACTATATAGTTCCAGATTATTGTAATCGGCTGAAAAATTTTTGACTTCAGCAGGCAGGTCATCTATTGTCAAACGGTCGCTCTCTGCAAGAATGACCATGCGTTCTACCATGTTCTGCATCTCTCTTACATTTCCAGGCCATCTGTAATCCATAAGAAAATCAAGTAGCTCTGAGGTTAATTTAATATTTTTGTCATTGCGTTGGTTGCTTTTGAGCAGAAAGTGGTTGAACAAAATTGGAATATCCTCCTTGCGATTTCGCAATGGAGGCAGAATGATAGGTACGACATTGAGTCTATAATAGAGGTCAGCACGAAATTTTCCTGCTGCTACAGCCTGCTCCAGACTCACGTTGGTGGCAGCAATAATTCGCACATCGACATTAAAAGTTTTGCTGCCTCCAATTCTTTCAAACTGTTTTTCCTGCAATACCCTTAACATCTTGGACTGCAAAGAAAGGGGCATTTCACCCAGTTCATCAAGAAAAATAGTACCATTGTCAGCAAGCTCAAACCGTCCTTGACGTGCTGCATGTGCCCCTGTAAAAGCCCCTTTTTCATGACCAAACAGCTCGCTTTCAAGCTGGGTTTCAGGCAGAGCCGCACAATTTACCTTGATAAATGCCCTCTCTTTTCGCTTGCCTGAATCGTGGATTGCCCTGGCAACAAGCTCCTTGCCGGCACCTGATTCTCCAAGCAGAAGTGCGGTTACACTGCTTTGCGATATTTTCTCGATAATACTGAATACTTCCTGCATCGGTTTGGAGTGCCCCACAATAAAGTGGCCGTCATGCTGATTATGCAGTTTTGCCTTGAGTGATCGGTTTTCCTCCTTAAGTCTGGCCTCTTTTCTACGGATATCCTCATGCAGTTGCAGAAATTGGGCAATAAGTGTGGAGAGAACATTCAAGAATCTGATATCCTCTTCAAAGGAAACTTCTGCACCAAACAGCCTGTCAACAGTTAATACACCAACAGGATTGCCTCTGACCAGAATCGGAACCCCAAGAAAAGATAGTTTTGTTTTACTGAATCTTGGACGTGCTCCAGTTCTATTAAGAAAAAGAGGCTCACTGTGAATATCTGGCACCACAAATGGAGATTTAGTCTGAAAAATCTGCCCGCATATACCCTCGTCCGGTTTGTAAACTCCCCTCAACTCCTCTTCTGCCGACAGG
>JADGBC010000263.1 GCA_015231705.1 Desulfamplus sp.
GAATTCGTTGTGAGGTAGATACTCGTACCGAGAGCCTGAAAAAGAAAGTAAGGGATGCCCAGGTAAATTACACACCTCTTATAATTACCATCGGTGAAAAAGAACGTGAATCTGCTACCCTCTCTGTCAGAACTTTGGACGGCAATGTAAAAATGGGGTTGGCTATAGATGAGTTTGTCAAACCGGTCATCAAGCATATCAAAGATAGAGTGCTTGAGGAGATTGTGCTTTAGTTATAACCACTTTAGATTTTTGTTTTTCAGTAGACGAATTTTTATAAGGAAACGATATAAATAATTGATATTTAGATTAAATTGCTTTTTGCCACAATTGATAAGTTCAAGTCATTGATGAGAGTTTGCAACTCTTGAGATAAACGAGAGGTGTTTTTGAGAGTTTTGTCATTGATTACTACATAAAAAGGAGAAAAACAATGAAACACAAGAGGTTATTGAATGTTGCAATGCTTTTTGCTGCATGGATGTTTTTTGTTCCGTGCGTAGTCCATTCAGAAGACTATACTCTGCAATATGAGGTTGTGTACAACTCTTCTGAAGCTGAAATTATTGTTCGATATGGAGATATCGACAACATGGGATTTGGATGGCCAGAAGGATTTGATCTCTTTTCAGGTGAATCTACTCCCGTACACTCGTTTCCATGGCAGATTGATTCAAAAGATGCAGTGGGAACGGATCGTATTATGGTTGTTTCCAGTTATGGAGTGATGCCATTGCCATGTGGATATGATGGTTATACTTCATCTACCAGCAGGCCTGACAATGAACCTCAGCAGATCCAGATTCCATTACCGGCAATCAGCATCCCAATTGAAAAAGTCATTATGCAGATTTTTGTGGATGACTTTCAAGCCCCTGTATGGTGTGGAGCATATGAAGTGACAATGAATGGGATGCGTGTGCCTGAGCTTGAACAGATAATCAACAGCCTGAATCAAACCGGTCCTATCGGGAAACTGATTACATTTCAACTTCCAAGTTATGTTGTCTCTTCTTTAAAGAATAGTAGATCATTAGGAGTTTTATTTGACGATACCACAACTGGAGCTGGAGATGGATTTGCCTTTGACTTTTTTAGGATTTTGTTCAATCCTAAAGATGGAGTTCAAAAGACAGGTACTGTTATGGGATCAGTCTATGATGCTAATACAAATAAGGCTATATCGAATGCGTCGGTTTCTGTGAATGAGATGATGGATATAACTACAGGTAGCGACGGTTATTTCGAATTGATGAATGTTCCTGCCGGGCTTGCCGGGCTGACTGCCATGGCAACTGGTTATGAATCCAAAACTGAAGTGGTTGATGTTGTAATGGACACAACATCCTCAATTGATTTTTACTTGGTTCCCAAAGAAGTAGATGCTTTTGATCCTACAGATTCTGACAAAGATGGTGTTATTGACGAATGGGATCGCTGTATTAATACTCCTGCTGGTTCATACGTAAACAGATACGGATGCCCGAATGATAGCTCAACTTCTGACTGCAATGAAGATGATATTAACCATGCCTATAGTAATGGGCATAAAGCAGGTTATGATGAGGGGTATGAGAAAGGCAAAAGGGAATGCACTAACGAAGGTAACGATAATGGCTGTGCTAATGCTACTCTGAGTCAGAATTTGATTTTACATATTCCAATGATCAAATATGATGTACCTTTATTAGACACAATATATATATGGGCAGATTTGAAGTTCACCCCTATGGATGAAAAGGGGATCTTTTTTGAGCTTACCGATTATGGAATGAATGATTAAATAATATTGTCTTTAGCTTAATGGGTATGGTGACCGTATATCTTGTTGCTACCTATTGCTGGATGTGTAAATGCTGACTGTTAGGCTCAAAGTGCGGTATGATAGCGATGCAGAATGTTATGACCGTTTTAATAAAAAACTCAAGAGTTGCAACTTGTCATAACTATAGATTTCCAGAAAAGTTTTTTTATCCAGCCCTGAGCTGAAGCTCTGGGCTAATTTTTACCCAAGCCCCCTTAAGGGGGCTTCCTTTATGAGTTAGGCGAGGGCTTCAGCCCCACGGCGGATAGTTCCAAAAAATCTTTTTTGCCAATTTAATTATCTGGAAAACTATATAGATTCCCAGAGAAGTAACTTTTCAGCCATATGCTCCTTGGGTATTGGTTCCTAATGGTACTTGTCAATTGGATTTGAGATTAATCAGACATCCTTTCTTGGCCGCCTGAGACTTTTTCAGCTTATCTCCTTAAAAAAATAGGTGACTTGATGCCCGGTAACGTCGATAACAGCAACATAGAGAGTAATAATATCAAGATCAAAGATGTTGAAAATA
>JADGBC010000264.1 GCA_015231705.1 Desulfamplus sp.
ATAGCCGAACTGCAACTTGTTGATTTATTTGCTAAATTTTTGTAGACATTTGTTATTCAACCGAGTTTTCTATCAACTTTATGCAATTTTTTGCATACAATGCATGATTTCTCAATTTTGGAGCAAATATCAATTCCTTAACATACTGATATTATTGATGATAGTAAAACAGCTTTTTTAATACCACGAACTGCACCCTAATGAATTACGCAGACAGATATTATCTCTGTTGGGAGATTCTGTCGCAAAAATATATCAAATAACACCTAGTGTTCTTTCAAGGTTTGATTGTCGGGTAGAAGAGTACTTGAAATCGTTAATTGCTTTGAAATCCACCCGACAGTTTAAACTTGAAGAACCACTAGAGTTGGGAGAGTTGCGTAAAGGGCTAATAGTTTAGCTTTAAAATATTACGTATAAAAGTATAATTATCTTACTTTTGTAAGCAAGTATATCTGTCTTTCATTGATTGGGGTAATCCTCACTCAATAGTGCCTGTTTAGTAGGATAGATAAGGAAGGCAAAACGACCCTTGAAAAAGTTTTTTTGTATCAAAAAACATCAGCAATAAAAATTGCCGAATAATTCAGAAAAAGAATAAGGCTACCTGCTCAATGTGGGTATAAGCTATATATGTTCATGTTTAATCAACTTTACTTCTTATAAAAAACAAGAACAAGGAGGACAAAAGCATTATGACTACTGAATCTATAGTGAGTTCTCTAATTGATGTTAAAATTAAAAACGAGGCTGCTCAAATACTTGAGAGTATGGGTTTGACAATAAGTGATGGTATTAGATTATTTTTGTATCAAGTGATTGTTTAAAAAGCACTGCCTTTTAATGTGGAAACTTTAAATCCTGTTACACTATCTGCAATGGAATCGGCAAGAGACGGCAAAGATTGTGAAATTACAAGTTTGGAGCAGCTTGCTTTAGAATGGGATGAAGAATGCGGGAAATAATCAGACAAAAGCAGTTTAAAATTGATATGAAGCAGATTGCCCGCTCTGGTCGATATAAAGCTGATGATTTTATTTCAATTGTTGAATCTTTGGCAAAAGATGAGCCTGTAGCTGAAAAGCATAGAGACCATGCTCTTTCTGGAAATTGGAAAGATTTTCGTGAATGCCATATCAAACCTGATTGGCTGCTGATATATCGTCTTGAAACAGATAAATTAATTTTAGTACGTACTGGCTCTCATAGTGGTTCTTCAAGTTTAAACTGTCGGGTGGATTTCAAAGCAATTAACGATTTCAAGTACTCTTCTACCCGACAATCAAACCTTGAAAGAACAATAGTGATCTTTTTTAAGAAGGGGGATTATTATAAATGGCACGCATTCCAAGAATATTAATAAACAGTGTTGTTAATGGAACAGTCTATCACATCATGTCCCGCACAGCTCTTGATGGATTTCCAATGAAAGATGATGAAAAGGAATATTTATTGAAGTTGATCCCACATTGAGCAGCAAATGATATAACCTATTGATTTTATTATAAGTGGTTAATTTTAACCAAAAATTATAATTCAATTATTTCAAATAGTTATGCATAGGGTGCTCAATGTGGGGTTGATGAAGCAGTTCAGTCTTTTATATTTTGTTGAAATTCTTGGATTCTGCTGCATGGACAACCATTTTCATCTTTTAGTAAAGATGCTGCCTGAGTGGTTCTTCAAGTTTAAACTGTCGGGTGGATTTCAAAGCAATTAACGATTTCAAGTACTCTTCTACCCGACAATCAAACCTTGAAAGAACACTGAGTCAGATTTTAGTGATAAAGAGATTCAGAGGCGTTTTGAGCAATTTCACGCTGAATCAGGGGATAATAAAAGTTTTTCTCCAGAGTATCTGCCTGATTTACGGAAAAAACTGTCAAGCCTTTCAGAATTTGTTAGAGAGATAAAACTTGGATTTACCCGTTTTTATAATAAGGAACATAAACGCAAAGGATTTTTTTGGGGAGGACGTTTTAAGAGTGTGATTGTTGAAAATGGTGAAACTTTGATCAACTGTCTTGCTTATATTGATTTAAATCCTGTGCGTGCGGGGATTGTTGATAAGCCTGAGGATTATAGATGGAATTCAATTGGTTATCATGTTCAGACGGACAATAGAGATGATTTTTTATCCCTGGATTTTGGTCTGAAGGTATTTGGTATTTTAGATAAAGATGCAAGATTGGACTATTATATGAAATTTTTATATGAAATCAGGACAATGAATAAAAAGAAGGCAGAAGAGTTAAAAGAAGAGGTATCTAAAAGCAGCATGATTGATAGATTTAAGTCTCGGACGCGTTATTTTTCAGATTCATGTATTATTGGC
>JADGBC010000265.1:0-1843 GCA_015231705.1 Desulfamplus sp.
GTTATTCTTGCACCTCAGGCACTTACTGCACCGATTGCAGTGGCACAAACGCTGGTTTCGACCATGAAAGGGCGTCAATATCCTGTATTTACCTGCTGGATGGGCGGTAAAAGCATCTCCTCAGCAGTGGAAC
Source organism: Desulfamplus sp. (assembly GCA_015231705.1). Taxonomy (GTDB): domain Bacteria; phylum Desulfobacterota; class Desulfobacteria; order Desulfobacterales; family Desulfobacteraceae; genus Desulfamplus. The sequence continues at coordinate 134 of JADGBC010000265.1, forward strand.
TTTTGAATGAAGCTGGAATTCCGACCTATAATACGCCAGAACGGGCAGTGAGAGCTTTTCTCTATATGGTGGAATATAGCAAAAACCTTGAAACACTTCTGGAAATTCCGCCGAAATTGACCAGGCAGATAATGGTTAATCAGGATAAAGCTGGCAAGCTGATCACTGATGCGGTAGCAGGGGAATTTATGCCTGAATCAGATTCTAAGGAACTGCTGACAGCTTATGGATTGCCTGTAATAAGGACTGAAATTGCAAAAACAGAAGCAGATGCTTCAAGTATTGGCAAAGAGATGGGATATCCGCTGGTCATGAAGATACACTCGCCTGATATTACCCATAAAACCGACGCAGGCGGAATTCGTTTGGATTTACGCTCAGATGCCGATGTTTGCAAAGCCTACGCACAAATCATATCGTCAGTACGCAAGTTTAAACCAGATGCCAGAATTGAAGGGGTAACCATTCAGCCCTATTTTTTAAATCCTGATTTTGAAATTCTTATCGGTGCCAAACGAGATGCCAATTTTGGTCCTGTGATTCTTTTTGGAATGGGTGGAATTTACACGGAAGTATTAAAAGACCGTGCATTAGGACTTCCGCCCATGAACAGGTTGCTTGCCCGACGGCTCATGCAGCAGACCAAAGCGTACACGCTGTTAAAAGGATACAGAAATCGCCCTGCCGCGGACATGGAGCAGCTTGAAGAGATGATTATCAGGCTCTCCCAACTCCTGATAGATTTTCCTGAGATTGCAGAACTCGACATGAATCCAGTTCTGATCAAGGAGGGTAAAGCCATAGCAGTTGATGCCCGAATATTAGTTTCACCGCTTGATACACCTTCCTCCCTGCATCTTGTGATAAGCCCCTATCCTGAAGAGGAGGAGTCTCACATGGTAAGCGTTGACGGAGGGCGTGTTTTTGTACGACCTGTCAAGCCTGAAGATGCCCCGCTTTTTCAAGAACTGTTCAAGGTGCTCTCCCCAACGACTATTTATTATCGTTTTTTCGGTATGTTAAAAGAGTTGAATCCTGAGATGCTGGCAAGATTTACCCAGACCGATTACGATCGGGAGGTTGCATTGGTTGCCATAGATGAAGATTGGGAAACAGATAGAATGTTAGGGGTTGCAAGAATTATAGGAGACCCTGATGGAATTACTGGTGAATTCTCGGTTCTGGTGGGTGATGCCTGGCAAGGCAAGGGTATTGGTTCTAACCTTCTGGAAAAATGCCTCTCAATTGCCGAAAAGCGAGGCTTTAAAACGGTTCACGGCATAGTTTTAAATGAGAACAGGAACATGATCGCTTTAGGAAAAAAGCTGGGTTTTGAAGTTAAAAGGGAGTCTGGCTCAGGAGACAATGAGCTGGTCATTCATTTGGGAAAAGACGGTGCCATCCGGCACAGGTGATGTCTGGTGTAAACCCGCAAGGCTGTCAGGTATTTAGCTTCAAACATCCAAGTGCTGAGGAGTTAGATCACGATTTTTTGTGGCGAACCACCCGATCTCTTCCTGAACGAGGTCAGATTGGAATCTTCAACCGATCCTATTATGAGGAGGTGCTGATCGTTCGTGTACATCCTGAGATACTATTCGGCGAGAAGCCACCTGACAAGCTGCCTAACGGAGGCGAGAACTTGACTTAATCCGCAATACGCTTGTGAAATCATAGGAAATAAAAGGTCTTATATGACCATTGGGTAAA
>JADGBC010000265.1:1878-2326 GCA_015231705.1 Desulfamplus sp.
TAGATGGCTGTTTATACCGCCGCCTGATTTTTTTAAACCTATATTGTGCTTTAATATCAGTAGGATATATGAAATAAGACGGCAGCAGCAGCAATCTGGCATAAAGTGTGCTTATATATGGCGTCATTGGGACTATTCCTGCAAAGGAATGTCCTTACTTCACAGGAATTTCAATCAACAAGGATTGCAGCAAAGCTGCTTAGGTTCAGAGATACTCAAAAAAAGGAGAATTAAAATATGTCCAGGACAACAAATCTTTTAAAAAGAATGGTGCAATTGAGTCTTTGGTTGGGCGTGGGATTCATTGCGCTTTTTTATGGAGCGTCTATATCATTTGCCGCTGTACCACTTGGTACGGCGGAAGATTTTGGTGTCCTGGGTGGCTCGACAGTAACTAATACAGGTGCGAGCAGCATCACCGGCGATTTGGGTATCTCGCCAGGTCTTG
>JADGBC010000266.1 GCA_015231705.1 Desulfamplus sp.
GTACTCCTTGAGAAGTTTTATCCAAAAGTCAGGGATGCCCATTGCAAAACGGTAATCAAAACCAATTCCACCCATCTCTTCTATGCGATCTATGTTTTCTTTGTTACTCTCTTTGACACAGCGTTGATAGTTTTGTAAAAATAAATATTACAATTGTAGATAGTATTGGATGGTATTGAATAGTATTGGATAATATTTATGGTATTATATGATATTGCCTACATTGAGCAGCAAACGATATAACCTATTGATTTTATTATAAGTGGTTAATTTTAACCAAAAATTATAATTCAATTATTTCAAATAGTTATGTATGGGGTGCTCAATGAGGGATATTGGATAGTATTAGATACTAATTACTAATTCTATCAATATTGGTCAAGATAATTCAATAATCAGTCCAAAAATGTTTCATTGATTTGTGTGTGTATTAAAAAAAGGAGATTTTTTAAAAAAATTGAAAAAAGCAACTCAAACAAAAGGCTATCTTGGTGTAAAAGCTCCACTTCCAGGACTTGATGATTCTGAAGGAGAAAAAACTCCAGGTGTTTTTTCACATCTCATTGATGCCCATGTCCATATTTTTCCTGAAGTTTTTTTTCGTGCAGTTTGGGGATGGTTTGACAAGTATGGATGGCCGATAAGGTATCAGCTTACCACCACAGAACTGCTTAAATTTCTTTTTTCCAGAGGAATTGACCATGTGGTAGCATTCCAGTATGCCCACAAACCTGGAATGGCATCATACCTTAATGATTATATGGTAGAAAAAATCAGGCAGTTTGAAGGCAAACTCACCGGTATGGCAACAGTGTTCCCGGGAGAGCAAGGGGCTGTAAGTATAATTGAACAGGCGTTTCAAAATGGACTCAAAGGTGTAAAACTTCATGCCCATGTGCAGTGTTTTGATCTTCTGTCTGTGGATATGGAGCAGATTTACAATATCTGTTCAAAATCAGGCCATCCAATGGTAATACATGCTGGAAGAGAGCCTGGAAGTCCTGCCTACTCCTGTGATCCATATGAACTATGCGGTGCCCAGAAGGTAGAGGAGATTATACGTAGTTATCCCGCTTTAAAGCTTTGTGTTCCACATCTGGGTATGGATGAATTTGATGAGTACAAAAGTATGATTGAGCGATACGACAATCTCTGGCTCGATACAGCAATGGCAATAACCGACTATCTGCCATTCGAATCGCTTCCAGATCTTGACCTTATGAGGAGTGACAGGATAATGTATGGTTCAGATTTTCCCAATATCCCGTTTGCCTGGGATAGAGAACTCAAAACTTTGGCAAACTCAAATCTGTCTGATGACAAGCTCAAAAAAATATCATGGGAGAATGCGGCAAATTTTTTTGCTATAGACATTTATTTGAACAAATTTAACAACATCAATAAAAAGGAGATTAACAATGAAGGTTCTTGCATTTAACGGAAGCCCAAGAAAAAAGGGAAATACTGCGGGCTCATTAAATACTGTGATTGCTGAACTTGAAAAAGAGGGTATTGAAACCGAGATGATCCATGTTGGCAAAGAAAATATTCGTGGATGTGTTGCATGTTTCACCTGTGCTAAAAAGCAAAATGAGAGATGTGCCTTTGAAGATGATCCTTTAAATGAGTGGATTCAGAAGATGAAGGCTGCTGATGGCATTCTTATTGGGTCTCCTGTCTATTTTTCAGGAGTCTCTGGTACCATGAAGTGTTTTCTTGACAGGGCTTTTTTTGTGATATCTGTAAACAATGGACTGCTAAGGCATAAGGTGGGGGCAGCAGTTGCCGCTGTAAGGCGTTCAGGTGGAGTTCCAACCATAGATTCTTTAAACCATTATCTGCTTTATTCTGAAATGATGATACCAAGTGCAAACTACTGGAATGTTGCTCACGGAATGAACCCTGGAGAGATGGAGCAGGATGGAGAGGGCAAACAGATAATGTCTGTTCTTGGAAAAAACATGGCATGGCTGATGAAGTTAATGGAGGTTGGGAAAAAAGAGGTTCCCCCGCCTGAGCAGGCAGTTAAAACCATGACCAATTTTATAAGATAACCGGCATGGCCGGTATCAAAAATTAGGAAGGGAACTTCTCGGCAGGAGAGTTAAGTTGCGTAGAAGATAACCTTATATTTCCCCCTCCCTGCTATGGCAATGCTGTTGACTTAAGTCTTGTGGTTTACCTTTGTCTGAATCAGGATAAACAGGATGTACAGGATAAAGCAGGATTTTTTCTCATCCTGTACATCTTTTAATCCTGAGCATCCTAATTCAGAC
>JADGBC010000267.1 GCA_015231705.1 Desulfamplus sp.
TGGGGTGTCCAAATCGCCATATTTGGCTTGCTCACGATTTGGCCCCCCCTCTCAGAGTTTTATAAAATGCTCATAGTTTCTATACAAAATAGCTCAAACAGGGGCTATGAAGCTGTCGCATAGCTACAATTAATAATACCATTTGGAATATCAGGGATTTTTATAACCTTATTATTAGATCCAACCTTCTGGTCATAAAGCTCCGTTATATCAATGATATTTTCTGAATTTTGATCATTTTTTGGCATTGGTATGAGAGATAAACTGGAATTAGATTCAATCAATAAGCTATCTGTAAGAGAGCCTGGGTGTGGTAATATTTTTCTACGCTGTCTGGTTAAAGAGAGCAGTTGTTTTTCAATTTCCAGTTGTTTGTTGACTGTAATGCTCATTACCATTTTACCCGCATCTTCGGTCAATTTACCACAGAAAGCAGGTAAGCGAAGTGCAATCCGATCAGCATCTTTTATCTCCCCGATGCCATGTGTTTTACCAAGAGCAAACAGAGACTCAATATTATCAGAACTCACTGGCATCCCTATGTTGCCAAGACCCAATGATGCAGAGACAACAAGCTGTTTTTCCATCCAGACAGTAAAGCCGATCCGCACTGGTGATCGCTGAGGTATCATTTCTATAAGTTCTTTGCATTGTTGATATGTTTCCATGTTCAAACCTTTAGATTTAATAATTTCCTGGCTTTTCAAAAGAGGAATTGCATCACGAAGAAATCGATTTATGAACGACTTGCATTCAGGCAGCTTGCCAAGAGACTTTCTAAGTTTTGCAACCGGAGAATTTTTTGAAACAGCACCTGCCGGTGAGTGTTTGAGCACTATCTGAGCCCATTTAACAAGACGATGTATATTCATGAATCTGGCTTTTGTTGAAACTTGCGGCGGAGCAAAAAAGGCAAGCATTGTCTGTTTGAGATTTTTTGAAGCTTGACCACATGCAGAAATAAAAACGTCATATAATGGATGTTTTGTATATTCATTTCTCAGCAAATTGGCAACAACATGAGAGATATCATCAATGGAAAGACTTGAAAATCCTCGTTCATTCAGAAGTCTTACCGCTTTCATCAAATCTCGACCCCCGTCTTTCAAGTATGCAGATGGTTTGCCTGTAATATGAATCACCTGTTCTAAAAAATTGGCGATCCCTTCTCCTGTCCATGATTTAGCAACAGACACTGCCACGCAGTTAATATCTTCAAGGGTTGGAGCCACTTTATTATTCTCAAAATGGTTCAGTTTAAGTTCAAGTACTGTAAGAATTTTACCGCTCCCCAGTGCTATAGATGTATCCATGATCCAAATGCCTCCATTTGTAAATCTGCTTCCATCAAGGCAAATTGAGGGGATACCGCTATAGTTCCATATTTTTGACAATGAATATCTGGTCACCCAATTAATGATAGTTTGAGCACACGGTGCCCTGGTTATGCCAAGATATTTTTGTAAAATCTCAAACACTCTTGAAATTCCCCTGAAGCCAATGTGCCCAACCAGAAATAGACGTAATGAGATAAAAATCAATGTCTCTTTGTTACTAACTGGCAAGTTGTTTTTTTTGCGCTCTTCTTCCAATTCCCGCTGGGCTTGCTTAAATTGAGATTTGTATTTTTCACGTTCATCTTTAATCCGTTTCAGTTGTGCATTTTGATATCGGATTATACTGGCCCGCTCAGTAGACTTATTTTTCCAGTCAGATCTGCTTTTTTTACCTTTGAAAGTTTGCTCATAGCACATCAACTCGTTTATTTGATTAAAATTATGAATATAATCCAGACAATACTTTTTTATCAACTATATTGAGTCATGGTGTACAATTTGATATTCTGATTATCAAAATCATGCCTAAAACAAAAAAGGAGTATCAAATGACATATGATAGATTGAAAGCAAAAGTAATTCCTGGGGAGCACTGTAGATTTTGTGGTAATGATTCTGTTCCTTTAGTAAAAACAAAATGTTGTGAGCAATGGATTTGCTGCGATACTTCTTTTTTATCTGTAAGAGGTGGTGACTATTGTCTATATCATCACGAACATGACAGTCTTTGCCATTTCCATTACAATGACGGACATTCAGGTAAATGGCAGGAATGCGAAGAATGTCGAGAATTGTTTGGCGATGATGATTTTAACTCTGCCTTTCATGATCCCAACAATGTGCCCAGATATTAAATTTTAATCAGAGCAGGCCCAAATCGTGATCTAAAAAAATGGCTTAAAATAGCAGGATTTGGACACACCA
>JADGBC010000268.1:0-530 GCA_015231705.1 Desulfamplus sp.
AGCAACGTGTTGCACAGATGGCCTGTGCCATTGCAGATAAGATAGCACTTGATCCAGGTATGATCGAGGGTATCCGTATTGCAGGACTTCTGCACGATGTGGGAAAGATCCGCATTCCCATATCAATACTCAGCAGGGCAGGCAGACTGTTGGATGCAGAGTTTAAAATGATCAAAATTCATCCACAGGTCGGTTTTGACATTTTAAAAGAGATACCTTTCCCATGGCCAGTTGCCCAGATGGTTCTACAGCATCACGAACGCCTTGACGGCTCAGGTTACCCCAATGGTCTAGCCGGAGATGAGATCCTGCCGGGGGCGAGAATACTTGCAGTTGCCGACGCTATTGAAGCCAACAGCTCTTTTCGCCCCTATCGTCCTGCCAACGGGATAGAGATTGCTATAGAGGAGCTTGTAAAGAAAAAAGGGACGCAGTATGATGCTGCTGCAGTTTCAGCCTGCCAGGAGCTTTTGACCAGTGGCAGCTTCAGATTTGACAGATAGGAGATTCCTTTAATAGCTGAAATATGT
>JADGBC010000268.1:550-2257 GCA_015231705.1 Desulfamplus sp.
GAATCGTCAGTTCTCATTATTCATACTACCTGTTCAATATCAAAGTGCTGTCCAATACTCCATGTAGTGGCAAATCAGAGAACTTATGACTGAGGAGTACACTTTAGAGTCTATTCCAACAAAGGTACGGTAGCCATAATCTAATTTTTCGGGGGTTCTCGAAAAATTTAGTGTTACCTAACCTGGACAAGCCAGAGCCAAAAAGGTTTTTCTGATTCTCTTGCCAAAATAACACGAAAATCAGAGATAAGAATTTAAATACTCTAAAAAGGAGATAAATCTATGGAAAAACATTTTATGATAACAGTATCAGAAGATAAAAGTTGTCTATGTGGTGTCAGATTTGCAGGCTATTTTTTTTCAGATAAGCAGAACATCAAAGCAACTCTCTTTACTACAGCACCTAAACCCCCGCTTCTCTGGGAAAATGAACACTCTCTTACAGCAGACATTCATCAGCAGAAACAGCTTCAAAATATTCATAATCAAATAAACACCTCTTTAAACAATGCAAAACAGGTCTGTACCCAACTCGGATTTCTTCCTGAGAATATGAATACAAAACTTCAAAACAGATTATTCTCAAAAGTATCTGATATTATTCAAGAGGGAGAAAAAGGGCTTTATGATGCCGTTATAATCGGTAGAAGAGGGCTAACCATGATTGAAAAGATGTTTGATGAGAGCGTAAGTGAGGAGCTGTTTCAGCAGACCTTTACATTCCCCTTATGGCTTTGCCGCTCTGTTGAGCCTAACAGAAAAAATGTCCTGCTTTATGTTGATGGATCAGAGACATCTTACCGAATGGCTGATCATGTGGGATATGTTCTTAATGGTGATACACAACATCGCGTTACCATTATGATTATGGATAAAAAAGAGAATGCAAAGAATATTCTTGCCAAAACTACTGAGCATCTTTTGGGAAACAATTTCCCAAAAAATTTAATTGACTCTATTATTCTTGAAAAGGGTAATCTTGCAAAATTGATTCTTGAAGAAGCCAAAAGTAAGGGATATGCAGCAGTTGCTTTAGGACGATCCAGCGGAGAGCAGCACATTTTAAAACGAATTTTTAAAGGTGAAGTCTGCTACGCACTCTTTAAGGAGATAGAAGGTGCAGCACTTTGGGTCTGTTACTGAACAATAGCGGTAAGATTAATGAATCCTTACAATTTAAATCAATTTTGATATTTTCAGTTAAAATACTGGGTACCAGGCTCGTACTATTCCAGCATACAACCACTTGTGTTTTTGAAGGCTAAATAACCACTATATTTTGTGGATTTTCTGCACTTCAGAATGATATGAGCCCAATGCCAAACATCCCAAAACAAGATAAGATCGTAAATGAGTTTTTTGATCACTTTAAGGAGGCTTTAAACATGGAATCATTTCATTGGAGTCAGGAATTGCAGGCATAGTCAGAAAAGAGATATACAGATTACGTGTGCCTGCAGGCGAAGGCGAATGTGCTTTTTTTGGGTGAAAGCCGTTAAAAATCGAGGAGTACCTACAAAAAAGGCCAAGTAGAGAGTGAAAAGCTGCAAATTGTAGCATTTATCAATATAAACTAGATTAAACCGACAGAGAGTACCAATGCAAAACCAGGATTACTACAAAATACTTGTTCTTGATACGAGTGCCACCCCTTCTGAAATAAAGAAGGCTTATAAGACCCTTGCCATAAAATACCATCCAGATAGA
>JADGBC010000269.1 GCA_015231705.1 Desulfamplus sp.
TTCTTATCTATGCCTGTTTTATGTGAAAGTCTTTTGAAAAACTGCAATCATGAGGCTTTCATTCTTCTTTGTGTCCATCAGGACATGGCTGTTATCAAGATTATTCAATAGCACCATCTTTTTCAATAAAAAACATTGCCACTTGCATGTTTTTCGGGTAAGGCTGCGACTTGGGCTGTTTTGTATTGCCTCTAGCTCACTCTGTACTGGCACTTTACGCTGTACAGACAGGTCACGCTGCACAGACACTTATGGCAGTTTATGAGTTTTATGTGAAAGTCTCTTGAATTAGCAGTAATCATGGGATTTTCATTGTTCGTTGTTGCCAAGAGCAATACCCCGCTCCGGCCGTGCCGGTTATTGCATTTTATGAGTCTTGGTTATTTCTGTGCTCTTGACAATCAGCAGTAAGAGCGTTGCAACTATTTTTATCGTTAAAAGGTCTTGAATATAACCATGCAGATTATTTCGACAATTCTACCTATCTTCTTCATAATCTTTATCGGATGGCTCATAAAAAAGAGAAAATTCATGCCGTATGAATTCTTGGGGCCTGCAAACAGGATTGTTTATTATATAGCAATTCCGGCTATGATTTTCAGTGCTGTATCCAAAGCATCCTTTCATGAGGAGTTTGATATAAAAATTCTTTTTATATCATTCATGAGTCTGTTTGTGGTTGCTGCATCAGGCTGGATTCTGACTGCTTTTTCCATGATGCCCAGAAAGATGAAGGGAACTTTTATACAAAGCTCATTTCACGGAAATTTCGGATATATTGGCCTTGCGGTGGCGTTCTATTACCTTGGTGCTTCAGGGTTTGCCAATGCCAGCATATTTGCGGGTTTTATAATGATACTTCAAAATATCCTTGCAGTTGCCGTATTGCAGGCCAATTCTGGTAACGAAAATGAGGTCGTGCATTTTCATGGTAAAATAAGAAGAGATGTAGTTAAGGCAAATATAAATGCAATTATAACTCATCCGATCATTCTGTCTGCTGTTGCCGGAATGATTTTTTCTCTGTCAGAAGTCTCCTTGCCCATAATTGTGGATAGAACGCTTTCCATTTTAAGTGGTATGGCTCTTCCGCTTGCTCTTTTGCTGATAGGAGCAAGCATCTCTTTTCAGGTTATCAGAAACTATCTGGTCCAGATTATAGAGGTAAGTTTTCTTAAATTAGTTGTCATGCCGGGAATCGGGGTTCTGCTGTTCAATCTTTTTTCCATCCCATCTTCTGAATATCTGCCAGCGTTCATACTGCTTGGATCTCCTACAGCTACAATGGTCTATGTAATGGCAAAGGAGATGGATGGCGATCCAGATTTTGCAGTTGCAGCACTTTCAGCCTGTACCATGCTATCTGCAATAAGTTTTACGATATGGCTAAATATTTTATCTTGAATATCTCTTTTTCCTGTTTGCCGTAAAAAAGGATTGCATTTTTATATTAGGTGGGGGATTGATACACAATCATGTCCGTTTAGCAAGTTTTTTGATTTCTACTGAGACTATTCGTATGAGGTCGTCATGGGGGATGTTTTTTTTCATGCCCGGGCATGAATCTGCCATTGCATTCCAGTTTTCAGGGTTACTTATCACAGTTGGTATGAATGGCCAAGCTCTGCACATATGTGGTTTAACAGGATGAATTGTGCATTGTCTGGATTCTTCAAAAAATATGCATTTTCCTGTCTGTGACTGGCTTAACACATACTTTGAACCGGATTTGCTGCAAAATTTTGCTCTAAATTCAACAATATCGCAATTGATAAAGGTGGAAATTCTGCTTATATCATCATCAGTCACATAAGTGCCGCCAAATCCGCTGCAGCACTCTCCACACATGGCACACTCAAAGATATCCTCTGAAATCTGGTATTCAGAGCCTGAAGATTCCACAAAAGCTTCTGATTCAAAATCTGCCTGTTCCGTGATTTTTTTTAATTCAGAACCCACGCCTTCCCTCCATCGCACGCTGCATTGTTACCTGATCCACATATTGAAGGTCTCCGCCCATAGGAACTCCTGATGCAATTCTTGAGACTGTGACCCCTGTTGTTTTAAGACTATCGGCTATATAAGAAGCAGTGGCCTCTCCTTCAACATCGGTACCTGTTGCAATAATAACTTCTCTGACCTCTTTGCCCTTAACTCTTAAAAACAGCTCCTTTAACCTGATCTCATCAGGGCCTATTCCATCCATGGGAGAGAGTGCTCCTCCAAGAATATGATAATG
>JADGBC010000026.1 GCA_015231705.1 Desulfamplus sp.
GATTGATGGCTTTGTCCATATACCTTTCAATGATATCAATGCACTTAAAGAGGCAATTGACGGCACGGTGTGTGCTGTTATGATGGAGCCTGTGCAGGGCGAAGGCGGTGTTGTTGCTGCTGATCCTGATTATTTAAGGGCAGTACGGGATTTGTGCAACCAGGAGAGCATTCTTCTTATATATGACGAGGTGCAGACCGGTATGGGACGCTGTGGTCGTCTGTTTGCCTGCAAAATAACTTGTAAATTCACCATTGAGCATATAGGCAAGAGCATATGATTTCATCTCGGATGGATCAGTTGGAGGACGCATGAACATTGGGTTCAGATTGATGTTACCCTTCATAAGCCATGATTGATCTGAAGATGAAAAGAGCCTTGATGCAGTAATGCCATTTTGTTCAAGCACTTTTTCATCAATTTCAAGAGGAGATATCCTCATGGCAATAATTCCCTTGATGTTATTCATGTAAGCAGGCTTGTTATTTATATTGGCATCCTTGATGATCGGGGCAAAGTATATCTTCTGGTCTCCACCGCCCTGATTTGCAGGCTTTACCTGTCTGTAGCAGTTATCGTCCAGAACATAGGAGTTATCAATTTTTACACCATAGTGGCTCAGCAGCTTGTCAAGCCCTGTATCAATGGGAATATACTGAGGCCCTCCGCCAAACGCCATCTGCTGTGTTGGCATGATCTCGTTGAATGCATCCATGAAAAAAGCGATATTTGTACCTCCCATAAGTGCCTGATCAATCTGAAACAGCTCATAATCAGAAAAAGGCTCTGTAGGCCTTGCAATCACAAGAGTCTTCAGACCCTCTGGAATTGCAGAATCCTTTAAATTGACAGGCTCTATTGAGTAGCTTCTTGACAGAAGTTGATTGAATGCATTCATGGAACTCTGCTGCTGTGCCTGCATCATCATTGCCATATTATTGTCAGCAAGGGTATGGGTTCCGTGGTCAGCAAGATAACCTATTGTCTCATTGATGCCGATCATTGTCTCCATTGTCTCTGTAAAAAGCTCATCAAGTGCTTCCGGTTCCACCATCTGATAGGTAGTGCCAATAATGGGGATTTTAATGCTGCTGATAAGAGGTGTGGTCTTTATCTTGTCCTTGTACTCCATCACAATACCAGCCCCGCCGCTGCCGGCAGCAATACCTTTTTGCTGTATCTCAGGCCATTTCATTGCCATTATGTTATATTTTTGAGATATCTCATCAAGATTTGAGCTCTTTGTCATATCAACATATTTATAATCGATCTTACCAAGACTTTTAGTATTGAGCTTTTCAACAACCTTTTCAATTCTTTCAGGCATGGTTGAAAGCTCATCAAGCCCCATAAGTGGTGCCACTTTTTCTAATGACGAAGAGAGATAGAGGGTAATCTTCACCTTTTCATCAAGTGCAAGAAGAGCACTCACCTTGTTGTTGAGTTTTTGAATCGCAGATGTAAGCGTATATTCAAGTCCATCTGTTGATGTGATAGCAGGAATTTTCTCCATCATGTCGCCATGAATAATTACAAGGCCCATATATGCCTGCTGAAATTTGACCTCATCATCTTCAATAACCCTTATCTGCACAGGAGATATTCCATAGTCCTCTGCCATGCTTCGGTTTACGTTTGTCTTTTCAGTAATGCCGGCCTCAGTTGCAGTGACATCATAAAAGCGGTAGTTGAACAGCTTGCTGCTTTTGGACGCATACTCTTCAAGAAGGTCGTGAAGATAGCGTTCAGTATTGTTGTGTGGAGCAGGCAGATTCTTTGTAAAAAACACCTTGATGGTCAAAGGTTCAGAAAGAGTTGCAACAACTCTGTTGCTGGCCTTTGAAATCGAATATATCTTGTTTGATGTAAGATCAACTCTGAAAAAAAGGGTAGTGCCAACAATATTTACAAGAACCACCACTACCGTATAAATCAAAAATTTAAACCAGATTCCTCTATTGCCAAACTTGTTGCTGCCCCCTTTTGCTTCGGGGCTATTTTTATCTTTCACATCTTTCATAAAAGCAAATCTCCTTAATTCTTTTCTTGCATCACAAGATAAGTTCCAAAAAGTCCCATAAATATAACACTTAGAAAATAGAGAATATCTCTGGAGTCTATCACACCCTTTGATATGCTCTGAAAATGGGAGTCCGCACCAAGAAAAGCTATCACATCAGTTATTGCGGACGGAATAAAAAAGAGAATCTGATCAAGTATGGTAAGGGTAAAGCAGATTGCAGCTCCAATGATGAAAGCCACAATCTGGTTACGGGTAAGAGATGACGCAAATATACCTATTGAACAGAATGCCCCTGCAAGAAGAGTGGCACCAAGATATCCTCCGATTACGGGGCCTGCATCCACATCTCCAATAAATGATATGAATATGGGATAGGAGACCGTTGGCAAAAGCATGCAGGCAGAAAACAGGAGGGCTGCCATAAACTTGCCAACTGCAATATCAGTGAATGAGACAGGCATGGTCAGAAGTATCTCATAAGAACCCACATTCATCTCTTCAGAAAAAAGACGCATGGTAACTGCCGGTATGATAAAAGAGAATATGATTGGCAGCATGGAGAAAAAGTTTCGCATGTCTGCGGTGTCAAAAAGAAAAAAAGTTGAAAAGAAAAACCATCCGGTTACAACAAGAAAAAGAGAAATTACAATATATGCAATCGGAGAGATAAAATAATCCCTGAACTCTTTGGCTGCGATATTAATAATTTGTTTCATTGTTTAATTTCCTTTTGTCAGTTCATGGAATATACTTTCAAGTGTCTGTGATTCCCTTGTAAGTTGAGCAATGCTCCAGTTTGTCTCCTTGATTTTAAGATAAATCTGCTTTCTAAAATCCTTTGAAGTACTGCTTTGTATCTCAAAAGAGGCAACTCCCTTTTCTACCGGCTCTTTTTTTAGCACTTCGATATCAGGTGCAATAGTTCTTAGCAGCTTTACCACATCGTCAGGATCAGCGTCATACAGCGAAAGATTGATGCTGGAGCCAGATGCAGCACGGTTTTTCAATTTTTGAGTAGTGTCATCAGCAACTATTTTGCCCTTGTTTATAATCACAATACGATCGCATGTAGCTTCTGCCTCGCTTAGAATATGGGTAGAAAATACAATAGTCTTCTCTTTTCCTATCCGCTTGATAATTTCTCTTATTTCAGCAATCTGGTTAGGGTCAAGACCGGATGTAGGCTCATCAAGAATCAGAATTTCAGGATCGTTCATCATTGCATGGGCAAGACCTACCCTTTGCTTCAATCCCTTGGAAAGCTCGTCAACAGACTGATGCATGATGTCAGAAAGTCCGCAAAGGTCAGACAGCTCCTTGAGTCTTGATGGGATCTTCTCTTTTTTGATTCCTCTTACCTTGGCTACATAGCACAAATAATCAAAAACCAGCATATTGTGGTAAAGAGGAGCAGATTCAGGCAGGTAACCCATCAGCTCCTTTATTTTAAGGCTATCCTCTGAAATAGAGAGATCCTTGACCAGGATATCACCAGACGTTGGCTTGAAAAAACCTGTGAGCATTCTAAGAGTGGTTGTTTTCCCGGCACCATTAGGGCCAAGAAGCCCAAGAATCTCTCCCTTTTTAATCTCAAGATTTATGCCATCAACCGCACAGAAATTGTTGTAGTATTTGGTCAGATTTTTGACCTGTATCACAGTACCTCCTTTACATTATCTGATTAAAAGTTTTGAGGCAGGCTTTTTCATAAGACAGACCCGCTCATAAAAATATAATAATATCTGGGCAAATATAAGAGGTATTTCTTAATTTTAAAGAGTCCTCATTAAATATTTCCAAAAGCCTGTTCAAATTTTCAGTTGATCTTTATGTTGATCACAGCCTATAAGAGTGCAAAGCATAAACATCTTATCGATAAGATACGACACCTGTAATCATTTAAATCAAAACGCATTTTAATGCGTAAGCACAAGGCAGATAAAACCATATAATAATTTTAAAAGGAGAAAACAAAATGTATAAAAACAAATTCAAAGTATTGGTATTTATTTTCATTCTTACATCATTCCTTTTTCACGCACCTGCTTTCTGGTCTGACTCTGCAAGAGCCCAGTCTTTAAATGATCTGATGATTATGACCGAAAACTATCCCCCTTTTAATTTTTCCAAGGATGATATATTGCAAGGCATTGCAGTCGATCTGATGGAAGCAATGCTTAAAAAAGCAGGTTCAGATAAAACTCGCAAAGACATACAGCTTTTACCATGGGCACGAGGCTATCACTATCTTCAAAATGAAAAAAATGCCTGCCTATTTGCCACAACAAGGACCGATGAGAGAGATAAACTGTTCAAATGGGTAGGCCCAATCTCTGACACAACAATTGTCCTAACATCGAGAAAAGATCGTAAAGTATCCATAAAAACACCGGACGATCTTAAAAAATATAAAATAGGGGCAGTAATTAAAGATATCGGGGAGCAGCTTCTTCTTGATGCCGGATTAGATCCAAAAAATATTGACAGTACCGGTGGAACCAACGCTGTATTAAAATCCATAAAAAAAATGAACATCGGCAGAATGGATGCATTTGCTTATGAAGAGAGTGTCCTGAAATGGGAATTAAAACAGCAGGGGTTTGATGTGAATCAGTATGAAACCGTATATGTTTTAAAAAGTGGCGAGCTTTATTATGCCTTTAACAGCAATACATCTGATGAAATCATCCAGAAACTGCAACAGGCTTTGGACGATTTGAAAAAAACGGATGAATACCAAAAAATCAAAGACCCTTATCTGAAATAGGATCTCAGTTAAACCTTCATCTACATTGTATGGCCACCCCGAATTATGAAAATAGTAATGCATTTTTATGGTAAAAGATCGGCCATAATAAATTGAAACTGTTCTTCTGATCTTACTCTTCGCCCTGTCAGGTCATCTCTGCGAGCCACTGTCACCTGACAGTGGCTGATAATCTTCAATAATAGAACTTTTTTCAATAAATGACTTAAGATCCTGCATGTTTCTTGACAGGCCGGTCATGGATTTTTCAAGATTCTGGCAGAACGGATCATTATCTCCAAGAGTTTTTCTTGATTTTTCAAGAAGAGACTTACCAGCCTCCCAATGGAGAGTCAGCTCCTTGAAAAGCTTTTTACGCTGCTCATGCCTTTTTTTCTCCGCAAGAATTACCGATTCAAGCTTTCTTATGGAATATTCAACCAAAGCATCTCTTGGAGTATCGTGATCTTTTGCGATCAACTCCAAAATATCAAGGGTCCTGCGGCTCAGTACAAATGTCTTCTGAACCCTGTTGATCTTGTTAAAGTGCCGAAGTCTTATATTCTCAGCAATATCATTCAATGATTTTGCATCATCTATCAGGTGGTCAAAAAGGGATTTTTGCTTGATTCCCAGATGGATAGCAACAAGGCTTAATGAACCAATAGCTTCTTCAGAGAGTTTGAAAGTCGCCCTGACAGATTGCCTGCCCCTTAAATCAAATTCAACTGATGCACCTGAAAATGGATTGTTGTTGTTTGTCATGTCAGCCCCCCTCTTTTCTGCCATTCTGTTACTTAATTACCAAATATAAATCCAGCACATTAATTACCTCATTATTATATTTAATAGAAGTAAAATAATCATAAAAAATGAGTTTTGAAGGTTTGCATAATAGAATGGAAAGGCCAAGCTGAATAACAAACGGCTATGACCGTTTTCTGGTCACTCTGAAGTATGAAGAGAGGGATACTTCTACAGCAAGAGTTTTCTGCAATAGATTAAATAGTCCTATTAATGTATAATACCCATCAGTGCCATAATTCTGACCCCTCCGGTTATTGCAAGCAGATAAACTGATGCTGTAGCAACAATTGAGTCTGATTTTAATTTCATGGCACTGCCTGAAGATGTTTTTAGTTTTGGAATAAAGCCATGTTTGAGTGTTATGGAGTTAAATTCATCAAGCAGAAGATGTGTAATACACCCTGAGAATATGGAGATTCCAACAGCAATCGCCATAGCTTTGCCTGACGGTATAAATATCAAGAAACCTGCTTCTGCACAGATAAGGGCAAATGGAATGCTGTGCATGATACCTCTATGAATTGTAATTCGTTTAGTCAATTCACACAGACCGTACCTGATAACAAAATAGGAGACTGCAAAATAGCTTATGATAAATTCCGGAGTAAGTGCCTCAAGAGTCGGGAACGGGGAGAGTTTGGCCGGAAATGGGCTGAAAGTGGCAGAAAACGCATTTAGTTTAAATGGCTGCATCTTTGAGAGATAAGCAAAAAAAGGCTCTATCACAGGTTTAACATAGAGCCATATCATTGAGATTTCCTTGAAAAAAAGCACCGGTACAATCATGGACAAAAGCGTGAAGAGTATTGAAAATGGTCTGCTGGTGTCACTGTCAAGGTCTGGCAGCAAACCGCCTATTGTGCCTGTAAGAAAGATGCCTGATAACTGTGTTGAAGTGAACATTGAGGGCTCTTTCAGTATAAAGAATCCTGATGTTGCAGCACCTGCTGCAACACCTCCATAAAGATGAGTTTTAAATCCTGACATTTTACAAAGCCTCCTGACCTGATTATAGTTTAACACAATCTATTGTAACAAATAAGAGAAGTTATGACTGATGAGAAGATCATTTAAACAGGTTATTCATTTCACTACCAAATCTCAACACCCTGTTAAACGGCAGCTGTAGATTAAGATCTATCTTGATGCCCTGAAAATGTGAGCCCGCATTTTTTCCACTCACCCGAACAAAACTTCCCAAATCTTTCTTATATACAAAGGGCAGTACATTTTCAGGCTTGCCGTCAAACTCCATTTTAACTACAAGTTGATCTCCCTGAGTATTGAATCCAAGCCTTGCCCATTCATACCTGTAGTTTTTAAGAGCCTCTTTTGCCAGATCTACCTGGGAAAATTGTGGTGTATCCATTGGAATACCTGCTGTAAGTTTTTCTGTACCAGAGACTCTTATTTTCCCACCCTGCCCGGGTGTTGAATAGAGAAAACCATTCTCAAAAGAGATGCCTTCTCCTGAAAATATAACCGGAATCCTGCCATTCAAGGTGCCATCCCCCTCCGCTTCAAATGCACCTACCTGTTGCAAGATAGAAGAGAGTTTAAGTCTGTCACAGAAGAGGCTCATATGATAATCACTCTTTGATGAAGAAAAACGTATGGACTCGGAGATAACTTTGCCATCACACCAGTCAAAAGATGCGTTTTCAACAAGCAAAGCAGGGCTATATTGAATTCCTTGGCCTGGCACAGACTCTTTACTGGATTCAATTGTATACATTATCTTTGCATTGGAGATTTTAAGATCCATTATGTCGATCTTCTCCACACTCAGCGACCGACCAGCTACTGATCGCATGGAGGGAAGTTCATTAAAAGCCAGGGTTGTATTTACACCTCTTATACTAATTTTTTTATCAGGCATGGAAAATGTTCCGTTGCTCAGATCAATCTTCAGATTGCTTTCCATCTGATGGTCATAGAAATTAAACCCTCCATTAGATGCCAGCATGAAATTGAAATCCATGCCAGATAAGATATCTTCACCCTTATTTGTGTCTGAGAAGCTCTTTTTACCATCAGAAACCAGATAGATTTTCCTTAGCAGGTCTGGTGTCACAGTTGTCGGATTGAGATGGTAACTAAAATCAGCCTTGAGACTATTATCTTTTTGCATTGCAACGGTTGACTTCACAATAATAGCAGCAGCCAAAGCATCAACATTTACTTTCCCGTCAAATGCAATGCCTATGCTCTCTTTTCCCCCTTTCAAGCCACTTTTTCCCTCTGAAACTGTTATAGCACTGCTCTTGAGGGAAGCAACTTTTTTGCCCTTATATTGAATTTCATCAATATTGAAATAACCTTTTAAACCACCTCTTGTGTTGTTTTTTTTCTGCAAACCTTTTCCATTGCCTCCATATTTAACAGGCAGTTGGAATTTTAACCCGCCCAGAGCAATCTTCTGTTTTTCATATAGCAACCTGCCCATGGTCAATCTAAGGACTCCATCTGCCGATGCACCATCTCCATTGCAATCAATCCTGAAATCAGGAGCATTCACTTTAATAAGTGAGTCCCCTGCTCCAATGGTAAACTCTTTGCGTGGCCACATCTCTCGGCCTTTTACAGAAAAAGACCACTTTTTGTCATTATTAACAGTAATTCCATATATAACATTTACAGGAGAGACCATATCACTGCCAAACCAAAAAGAGCCTTCTGCTGTCACGGCAGGGTAAAGAGAGGGGGGCTTCTGCTCTGATCCATTCATATCTGTCTCTGACCCATTCTTATCAGTCTCTATTTGTGCAATGTCTCTCTCTGATTGATTCTTGTCCGTTTCAGGTTGTGCAATGTCTACTTCTGTTATGTTGGAATCTGTCTTTGACAAAGTGCTCTGAGTTTCAGAGTGATCATTATCTATTTCATATTCAACGGTATCTGGTGCTATTTGGTCGGTTTCTGATTCTGATCGGACTAATACTGACCTGGTTGCTGTTGATTGTACAACTGTTTTTACCTTTGGTTTAAGTAGTTGCTCAAAGTCATTAAGAGTCAGATTTAAAACAATATTGTTTACCTCACCCTCAAGAGGATCTTTAATACCAATATGTGACATATTGAGCCTCCATTTTGACATATCCCCATCCATTACAAGTGTGATATCAGATTTACCTGTCAGTTTTACATTTGCGTCCGGTACGAATATGGAAATCAATTCATTAACAGGTGACCAGGAGACATTATAGGCATCAAGTATTACAGAACGAAAAAGAGTTTTAATGTGAGACTGATTACGAGACCTGGCGATATTTCTTATATCTGCATCCAGAGAAATTTTAATTTTCTGTCCCATGGGAAGCAAGTTCACAATCAGATTTATATGAGAATTTTTATGGTCAATTTCAGCCATAAGACTGAAAGGGATGCTCATAAGTGAATTCTGGTATTTCAAAGTCAAAAACGAGTGGTTGATCTTTATTACAGGTGGCAAAAAAGGCAATATGAGAGCAAGCTGTCTCATTTGGGTATCTTGAATCTGGGTATTTTCCTCACTACCATTTTTTGTTAAAAATACTGAAAAATCTGCAAGTACAGGTGCTGAGCCATCTATCACCCCTTTTATTTCAAGTCCTGAAATATCCAGGCTACTGATTCTCTTCCTCATCAGTGAGAAGGGAGAATAACCACAAAATAGAGAATCAATTGATATGGAATCGCCGGTAGTAATGTTGCCGACTCCGATTCCTGAAAGCCCTATGTTTTCAATGTTAAGCCCAAAATTCTCAAGACCTTGAATTGATGATGTTTTCTCAAGAATCAGCTTTTGTGAAACAGGGGCAACTACATGGGGAAGAACGATGAAGATCAATACACATAAAATAATGGAGGTCCATGCAAATAATTTTAAGACAGATCTAACCAAAGAGCCGGTTTTCTTTTTTTTGTCGACCATTTTTCACCATCCATTGAATCGATAAAGTTATCCCTATAGTATGATTACAATTCCATTTACTCTAACTGAGCATAGCATCATATAATAACGATAATGCCGTAAAGCAGGCTTTAAACTTCAGGGAATCGGGTTTTTAATATGAACGGTAAGGTACATATCTCCTCTTACACCATAAGAACCGACTCTGCCCATACCTGTAAGCCTGAGCTGCGTACTGTTTTTAACTCCTGGTGGGACAGTGACATTATATAGCCTTGTGTAAAAACCCCATGGGATATTGACAAGTTTCACGGTGCCGGCAATCGACTCAAGAGAGGTAATCTCAATATTGCCTGACAGATCCAGCGAATTAGAGATCGGTTTTGCATGGATATTTTGGAGTTTAGGGCTCTTTTTTCTTGCAGTAAGGCTCTTGAGTTTCTCTTCAGCAGGTGGTTGAGGCAGTTCACCCCACACCTTGACCATGATTATACCAGAAATAAATCCCCCCACATGTGCCCACCACGCGATACCTGCACCACCGCCGTCTGTGGCATTGTAAAACTGCATAAGAAACCAGAAACCAAGGAATATAAAAGCCGGAATATCAACAAACCAGGGAATAATAATTATTGGTATCAGGGTCAGAATCTTTGCCTTGGGATATAGGATAAAATAGGCTCCCATTACCCCTGCAATGGCACCACTTGCACCAATTGTTGGAATTGGAGACAGCGGGTTTAAAAAAAAATGAAGCATTGCTGAGGCGACTCCACAAATCATGTAAAATCCGGCAAACCTAAGTGGCCCCAGATGATCCTCAACATTATCTCCGAAAATATATAAAAACCACATGTTCCCGACAAAATGCCACAACCCGCCATGTAAAAACATATATGAGACAGTAGAAAACAGCATATCAAAAAGCGAAAAATGGGCTGCTATTTCAGGCACAGTAAGTTTTGCAGGAACAAATCCGTATGTGTAGATAAAAGGCTCAATGTCTGTAGTCATGCCTGCTTGATAAATATAGAATAGAGTGTTGAGCCCCATTACAATATAGGTTACAATAGGAATGTTTCTTGATGTGATGGTATCCCTTATGGGTATCATTTAATTCACTACCCTTAATATATGGCTCTTCTTAAGAAACTTCTTCAGCTCCTTTAATATGACCATAGCCGCATCTTCAATATCCATAATATCACCGGAAAACGCCTCACCATCTCTATACTGGAACTGCTCGCCCTTTTTAATCTCAAGATTTTTTCGACAGGCGTCAAGCAGCTCTGTATTACCGGAATCAAGACCTAGCTTGACTTTTATGGTATCTGAAAGGGAAAAATAGAGCGAACCAATCTGGATATCACTGGAATTGGCAATAACTGACCTGGTTCTCAACTGCATTGTATCAGCCAAAAAAGTCACTGCATCTTCAATAGTGGTACATAGGAACTCCGGCTTTCTCTGGAAAAGAATAATATCGTCAGCTCTTAGTTCATCCGGAGATGTCTCCATCAGCTCCATATAGATAAAAGTTTCAATTATGGATTTGACAGATCTATAAATAAAGGGATCCTGGCTGGCTCTCGGGCCTGCAACATTTAAAATTTCAATCTGATTGTCAGAAACAAACCCATGCAGAATAACAGCTCCCTCAAACTCATCCATCTCCATCAGATCAATATGACACCAGGGTTTATTTAGTCTTGATGCTATTTTTCTGGTCAGGAGGGAACCACCTGCAAGCATTCCACGAGATATGATAAGAGTTCCGTCAGAGTTTATAATATTTTGTTCCGTTCTTTTCGGATAACTGCTTGTTTCCATCTCAATTAGATTGTACTGCTCGGATAGAGCTCCATCTTCTGCACGTCTTCCGGCAGGTATCCATCCTCCATGGTCCAGATTAAATTTGATTGCTGTGTCAATGGCTGCTCTGTCAGCACCGGTCTGACCACCTGAAATAATTTTTTTTAGCATAATTTATCCCATTCATCCTGATTGCTTTCAACCAAACGGTCATGAACGGATATTTCCCAATCCCAACCCATTGAAATCAGAATGTATTTTAATATCCTTTATATTCCCTCAAAAATAATCGACTCTTTTGGAAAAAGATTTTTTGAAATCGGGGAAATGGCTTCAGAAAATACAAACCGCTTAATAAAAGATGTCTGCATTTTCATAATAGAAAAATTCGACGGCATTAGCATTCATCAAGATATAGCTTTTATGTAAATTTCATTTATTCGG
This sequence comes from Desulfamplus sp., assembly GCA_015231705.1. Classification (GTDB taxonomy): domain Bacteria; phylum Desulfobacterota; class Desulfobacteria; order Desulfobacterales; family Desulfobacteraceae; genus Desulfamplus. The sequence continues at coordinate 11,725 of JADGBC010000026.1, forward strand.
TCTGCAATCTCTTGTGTGGCAGAGCCAATAGCTTTCACATGCTCAAGTTTGTCATGTTTATCTATCTGTTCATCCGAGACAAGTGTTTTAATATGCTCACTCTCCACTTCACACATACGAAACATATCTATTATTTTATCCCTAAAATCTCTGGCAACAGCCTGAACAAGTGGAAAAAGGTATTCAGTCTCTACATGGTGCTGGTATGAATCAAAATGGAGCATCACGGATTGCAGTGACTCTTTTCGGATCTGTTTTGCAGACTCTCTTAGTGCTCTTGATTTTGGCTTACCTGGTGCCAATGAGCTTATAAATTTCCCCAAAAATTCCATCAATGAATAGAAACTGAATCGTGCCATGGCATCAAATCTGAGTTTGGCACTGTATGAAGTTGCAAATCCACTTTTAGGAAGGCTCAAACCAAGAATTCTCCTGGTGGAATTAAGATCAACAGCCATGAGGGGAAAAGGCTCTTGCGAAGAGAGCAAACGCAACTTGTCCGGCTGAAAAGGTACACTGTAACTCGAGGCGTGCTCTAAACTTGAGTGGTCAACTCTGTCTGATTGCTGATAGATCGCCCCACCAGGCTGCCGACAGACTACCCCGCCTGACTGCTGATAGATCTTTGAAGGAGCCGTGTAACATGATTGATAAAGATTCTGAAACTCCTTTTCAATATGCTGTTCCTGTTCATGAATCAATTCAATTACTGCAGGATTGAATTGCTGTGACATAAAAAGATCAAGCTCTGTCCTGAAATCCTGAAACATCCGGTAAAGGGTATGGTTAAAGCCGACAATGGCTATCATCTCCTCATAACGATCATTATATATTGGAAAACCAAAAATAAAATCCTTTACGTTCATTGCCTGAATACCACGTCTTTTGTCAAAAAAGAGTTTGATAGAAGCACTAATATTTCTTTTAATACCATCTACTGAATTTTGGATTGAATCATCAATGAAAGACTCAAGACGCCGTGACTGCTCTTGAAGTTGTTTGAGTTGCTTTGCCGCATCTATCACCCTATTCAAATTATCTGACAATAATGCCATAAACATCGAATTGCGTTTTCCTGCTCCTTGAATCACGATCCTCAATCGCTCAACGTGGTTTTCCAGCATAGTGGAAAATTGCTCAGTTTTGATTTTTTGTTGCAGGGCAAGTTGCAACTCTTCATTCCTTCTGGCAGTATATTCTACAAGTTCTGTCTCCTGCTGCCACTGACGGAATCGCAAAAGCTCTTTATCAGAGAGATCTTTTTTGTACTTTGTACAAAAGTCAGCTTCGCTGACATAGTTGATGAATTGAAAATTTTGAACGGCTTCACAACTCGTTGTGTCATTCATAACGTTACTGTTATTCGTGCCATGACTTTTTATGTAAAAATCTTTTGAGATATTTGCAATCATAAGACTTTCATTCTTTGTTATACCCATCAGGGCATGGCCGTTATCTGGCAAGTCATTAGCTGGCAGATCAGCTTCAATTGCCGTGACACCTTTTTCCAGTGCTGAAAAGAGATTAAACAGAGAAGAGACGGTATAAACTACAGGATTCTGAACAAAGTATCCAAGCCCCTGTTTTACGCTATTTTCAAGTTCTGTAAGGGATTCAAGAGATTCATGCTCATTGAAATCAGCATTCAAAACAAAGAAGATATTATTTATAATACCCATTTTCTGAATGATATTAAGAAATTTAAAGTCTGCGTCCCTTAAAGCGGTTCTGCTACTGATGACATAAACCAGCATATTGGCAGAAAGTAGATAGTCCTGTATATGGGCCATATGAGACGGATCTATGGAGTCACTGCCCTGGCAGTCTGCAATCTCGACCATAGCCTCAAGCACAGAGAAAGAGTCTTTGCAAAGATTGAACCTTGCCGATAAAGGAACCTCAATAAGCACATCCTTAACAAAAAATGCATTACAACCAACACCTGTAAACTTCTTGTGTTCGATGAATCGTTCCCCTGTAAACTCCACTGGACAAGAATCAGAATAACAGGAGTCCGTCTGGACAAGATCTTTTACATGATCGTAACCGTCCAGTGCATTTGCAACTACAATAGATTCCGGTCTTAATCCATTCTCAACAAGAGAGTTTTCATAAGTTTTCTCAGAATATGCTCCAAAACAGAGTCTTGTTCGTATAGTTTCAAGAAATTTTCTGTCACTTTTGCGTCTCAAATCAAAACCTCTGGGATTCAGACCAGAGGAGTTACCTGACATACCAAAAGCTTCTGGTTCTCCAGGTATTAATATCAAGGCTTTTTCAATTTCATGGTTGATCTCATCCCATGATTTGAAAAGAATCTGTGCTCTGAGAACTTTACCTCTCCTCACTCGTGTAACTACAGATGTGACAACTCCAGCTCCCCTTTTTAAAAGGTCATTCATAAGCAAAGAGTTGATAAAAGTACTTTTTCCCGATTTTATAGCACCAACCACTGCAATCTTAATTACTCCTTCTTTTAGCTGCTGCGGGATAGCCGCACACAACGCATGATACCTTTCAACGGTGCCATCATACATTCCGGGAACGGTTTTCATTTGTTCAAAGACAGTGGAAAGGTCTATGCAGATATTTTCGATTAATCCAACAAAATTGGTATTTTTATCCATAACACTCAATTATAAATGCCCTGATATATCTGAGGACGGATCAGAGTCTCTGTCCATAAGCATCATAGCCTGCTCCCATCTCAAATCGGTCTGTGTATTAAAAATAATATCTTCAACAATTGGGCAGACAAGCCACGCGTTGTCATGGATCTCATGGTCGAGTTGCAAGGGTCCCCATCCCGCACACCCCAGAAGAATTATAAAAGACTCCGGGCCTTTTCCTACGGCAATGGCCTCAATAATATCCCTTGTATTGCTCAATCCAAGAGTTGGTGAAATCTGCATGCACCCCTGCCAATGAAAGGGGGGAGTGTGAAGAACAAATACGCCGCTTGGTTGTACCGGTCCACCAAGATGAATCTCAATATTGGCAATAGTGTCATCATAGTCAATTTTAAGATCATCAAACAGTTCACTACCTGTCAGAAGAGGGTGAATTTTATTGATAATAAGCCCAAGAGCACCAAGTTCATTATGTTCACACATACATATTACTGTCTGGGCAAAATTGGGATCAGGAAGCCCCGGTATAGCCATGAGAAAATGGCCCTTTAAAAATTCAGATGTTTCATCAGACATAAATTAACTCCATGATATTTTATTTTTGCCGACCATAGACATCATCAAATCTGACAATATCATCTTCACCAAGGTAACTTCCGGACTGCACCTCAATCAGTTCCAGAGGAATTTTCCCGGGATTTTCAAGCCGATGCAGTGTTCCAAGAGGGATATAGGTAGATTCATTCTCAGTGAGCATGATCTGTTCATCTCCTTTAGTTACTATGGCTGTACCAGATACGACTGTCCAGTGTTCAGCCCTGTGATAGTGTTTTTGAAGTGAGAGTTTAGCCCCTGGTTTCACAGTTATCCGTTTAACCTGAAACCGCTGTTCAAGATCAATAGTTTCATATGACCCCCAGGGTCGAAATACTTTACTATGAAATACAGCCTCTCCCCTGCTGCCTGTTTTAAGCTGTGCCACCAATTTTTTAACATCTTGAACCTGATTTCTTGGTGCTACAAATATAGCATCTTTGGTCTCAACCACAACACAACTGTCAAGACCCACTGCTGTAATTAACCTACTCTGTGCATGTAGATATGAGTTTTTTACATCCGAAACCACCACATCGCCCCTGATTACATTCTGGTTTTCATCTTTCTTGCCATTCTGCCACAAAGCATCCCATGAACCAAGATCATTCCAGCCAGCACCAAGTGGAATAATAACGCCTTTGTCAGTTTTTTCCATCACAGCGTAGTCAATGGATTCAGATCTGCTCTTTTCAAAGGAGCTGCTCTCAAGCCTGAAAAAGTCAAGATCCTCTTTTCCGTTTTTCACAGAATTTATGCACGCATTGAGCATATCAGGTTCATGAATTTCAAGCTCCTTTAAAATCTGGGATGCCTTAAACATGAACATGCCGCTGTTCCAAAAGTACTCTTTGGATTCAACATAGGCTATGGCTATATCACGGTCAGGTTTTTCAACAAACTTGTCAATAGTATATGCTCCAATGTTACCCTCTGTCCGGATTTTGCAGTCTGCTTCATTTTTACCTCCTGTCCTGATTTTGCAGTCTGATTCAGTTCTACCGTCCGATCCTATTTCATGTTTCATGTCCCTGCCCTTTTTAATATACCCGTAACCAGTTTCAGGCCCGACCGGAATGACACCAAAAGTTATGAGATACTGACCTGCGTATTGACAACCAAAACTTACCGCCTCGTGGAACTCACGCACATCGTTAATCACATGATCAGCCGGCAACACAAGCAATAAAGGATCACTATCCTTGAACAATTCAAGAGCTTTGATAGCACCAACAGCAATAGCAGGAGCGGTGTTTCTGCCTGTTGGCTCAAGAATTATCGACAAAGGTTCTATGTCAATCGCCCTTAACTGCTCTGCAACCATAAAGCGGTGCTCCTGATTGCATACGACCAATGGGGCAGAGACAGAATCAAGGCCATCAAGTCTTAAAATTGTATTCTGAAGCATTGATCTATCATCGGTAAGATTTAAAAGCTGTTTTGGAAAAAGCTCTCTTGAAAGAGGCCACAATCTTGTTCCAGAACCGCCTGCAAGTACTAATGGTATTATCATCAAATTTATCCTTAATATTATATTTTAAATAACTGCAACACTCTTTTTCTCTTAATCAACAACTTTGACCTTCTCTTCTTTTAATTATTGCTATTCTGCATTATGATTGCAAGAATAAGTGAATCTTCATGGCCATTATGCGGTCACCCCGAATTATGAAAATCAGAGGGCATTTTGATGGTAAACCTTCATGGCCTTTGTTTGGCCACCCCTAATCATGAAAATAAGAATGCATTTTCATGGTAAAGTTGTATTTCATACAATCTGTGTTGTTTATGTCATGGTGAAAATAGTGTCAACCGTCAATTTGCTGCAAAACGATAAAGTTGCAAGCTTTCTTAAAAAAGAGATACTGCTGACTCGGACTGTCAGGAGATAAAAAATATGACCGTTTTTGAATACAGAGCTTTGACTAGTAAAGGCAAAAAAAAGACCGGTATCGTTGACGCTGACAGCACTCTATCTGCCGGCACAAAACTTCGGCAACAAAATATTTTTCCAGTATCCATTAACGAGATCAACAGTGAGATCTCAACTAACCACGCACGGAAAACGCAGTCTGGTTCTGCTGTTTTCTCAACAAGACTATCAGGCTATCCCAACGGAACATCTAATTTTTACGGAGGCACTTCCGTTGTATCCAAAGGGATTTTGAGCCTACTCAGAGGCTCTTTTGTTTTTTCGGGAATCAGCCGATCTGAAGTCTCCGTAATTACAAGGCAGCTTGCAACGCTTCTTTCTGCCGGCTTTCCACTTGTAGCTGCGGTCGCTACCCTTGTTGCACAAACAGAATCAAAATCTTTTCAACGGGTGTTGTCAAAAATTAAGGAATCAATTGAAGAGGGAAAAAGTTTTTCACAGGCACTTTCCCAATATCCATCTGTTTTTTCAAATATCTATATAAATATGATTCATTCTGGAGAGTCATCAGGAACTCTTGAACTTGTGCTTGAACGGCTTGCTGATATTACTGAAAAACAGGAGGAGACCCGCAAAAAAATACAGACATCCCTTGCCTATCCTGTTTTTATGAGCATAACAGGGATTGCTGTACTTGTATTTTTAATAACCTATATTGTTCCTGGGATCATCAAAATATTTTCTGACATGAATCAGCAACTGCCTGCCCCTACCCGCTTACTTATATCAGTAAGCTCTTTTTTTCAATCCTTCTGGTGGATTGTTCTATTGATTCCCCTGATATTTTGTCTATTTATATATATTCTCAGAAAGACCCCAAAAGGGCTTCAGATAACAGACACTTTTTTGCTATCTATTCCCAAGGCAGGCAAGATGATCAAAAAAAATTCTGTTGCCAGATTTTCAAGAATACTTGGTTCGCTTCTTGCCAATGGTGTCCCCATGCTTACAGCCCTTGATATTTCAAGAAACACTACTGGAAACTGCATAATTAAAAACAAAATTACCAAAGCGGCAGAGATTGTAAAGCAGGGCGGAGACCTTGGGAACGCACTTGACGGAAGCAGAGAATTCCCACCCCTTGCAATACAGATGATCAAGGTTGGAGAAAAGAGTGGAAAACTTGAACAGATGCTTGAAAAGACAGCTCAACTATTTGAAAAAGAGACTGAATCAAGCCTTGCTGCCATGACCGCACTTCTTGAACCTCTTATCATACTTTTTATGGGTGCGGTGGTTGGCTTTATTGTCCTGTCAATCTGTCTGCCAATATTTGAAATGAATCAGCTTGCCCGTTAGGAATCGGTTTTAAATAACTTGCTCATTTCAGAAACCACTACCGTTGCTGGAAAGTATATCTCAATTTCCAAATGAGTATATTATTTCGGACTCATTCCTTAGCAAAAAAAATCGTCTGAATAGTCATCTTAACGCACAAAGGATCTGTTTTACACACTTAGTAACAAAGGAAAATATTTACCATGATAAAAAAAAGATTATCGAGCAAAAGGTTAACTGTGAAAGTTTGCCTGAACGGGCTTTACCTATTCCTCATAATACTATTTCTACAATATAATCTTCAGGCAATGGCTGGAGTGGGAAGCTCAAGCGTTATTAACAGTAAAGCAGGGATAATGCTCACCACTGAAAAAGGAATGACTTTATTCTCTCAAAATGCCAATACCCAATTCACACCGGCATCTATACTCAAGGTTCTGACAAGCCTTTGTGCACGTTATTACTTTCAAGATAATTATCATTTTAAAACAGAGTTTTTCATTGATAACAGAGAAATGAATCATAAGTTTCAATTTCCGCCCAATTCAAAAGCCGATCTTAGAATAAAAGGTTATGGAGACCCGCTCTTTACATCCGAATTGATAGCACAGGCCTGCCATCAGCTCAGTCAGGCTCTTAGAGCAATGAACATCTCTCAGATCAATAACATAATAGTTGACAACACATTTTTCGCTTCAGACATTAAAATTGACGGCACTGCAAGCTCAAACAACCCATATGATGCCTTTGTAGGGCCATTGTGTGCAAATTTCAATACTGTTTCATTCAAATACAGTCATGAAAAACAAAATTACGTAAGTGCAGAACCACAGACTCCTCTGCTTCCATTTGTTCTTACAAGAGTCAAAAACTCAGGACTTAAGGAGGGAAGAGTAATTTTATCTGAACAGGAAAGTAAAATTTATGCGGGTATGCTTGTACAGAACTTTCTTTCACAGGAGGGCATCAATATAAAAGGAGTAGTTACGACAGGAGATGGAACGATAAGTGGCATGAATAATATCAATGATAACACAGAAAATAGAAAAACAGACCCACAGAGAGAGATAAAAAAAGATGTTTGTAGACCTGTTTATACATACACATCCCCTTATGATATGGATGAAATTATAAAAAGACTTTTAAAATACTCCAGTAATTTTATGGCAAATCAACTTTTTTTAAGTGTGGGAGCACAAAAGTTCTCTCCTCCGGCAACAGTCGAAAAAAGTATTGCTGCCATGACAGAGTATGCTCAGAAATCATTGAGAATTAAAGATGCAGTATTTGTTGAAGGTTCAGGGCTTTCAAGACAGAACAAAATCTCTCCGGCAGATATGATAAAAATTCTTGGTCATTTCAAAAAAAGTTATCGACTCATGCAGACAGATAGCATCCCAGATGGCAGGAACGAATATTACAAAACAGGAACATTGAACGGGGTAAGGACGAGGTGTGGATATATTGAAACATCTAAGGGGTTATACCCGTTTGTTATTATGGTTAATGAAAATAGTGCGGGGTATGACAAAATAAAGCAATTTCTCTGGAAAACCTTATCTGATTACGAAAGGAAAGGATGAAAGAGACAATGGAGTGGAGAGGGAAAAATTATTCATTGCCCTCCCCTATGAATTTAATATACCAATGATAAATACCTACACCATATGGATAGTTGATAGTTGTTATGTTTTATTTACAGAGAGTCGATCTTTTTCAATATAAGCATATGCACTATGGTTATGTATGGATTCAAAATTCTCCGCACTTACTGAAAACCAGGTGATATTCTCATCTTCCATCAAAACCTTGGCAACGTCACGAACAACATCTTCAACAAATTTAGGATTTTGATAAGCATGTTCAGTTACATATTTCTCATCTTCCCGTTTTAAAACGGAAAAAACATCACATGAGGCAGCCTCTTCAACAAGATCAATAATATCTTCAATCCATATGAATTTCTTAAATCTGGTACTTACTAACACCTCTCCTCTTTGATTGTGGGCACCAAACTCACTTATCTCTTTGGAACAGGGGCAGACTGAAGTGATAGGTACACCTACCCTGACCATAAGATCACGGCTTTTATCAGGAGAGCGTGAAGAGCCCATGATGGAGCATGTATAATCCATAAGTCCATGCGAACCTGTGACAGGAGATAACTTTTCCACAAAATATGGAAAAGTTATCTCAATGTGAGAAGATTGGGCTTCAAGTGTTTTTTTCATATCTTCCAATATGTACGTCAGAGACTCAAGGGAGACCTGGGATCGAAAGGTATGAAGCATCTCAACAAACCGGCTCATGTGGGTTCCCTTAGCCTGATGAGGGAGATCTACATACATATTAATTCGAGCAACAGTCGATTGCAGCCCATTGCACTTATCCAGCACTTTTATTGGGTAACGCAGCTCCTTAATGCCGACCTTATCAATGGGAATGTTCCGGTAATCACGCTGTTTTTGAATATCTATCATAATGATTTGTACTTACCGTGAAAATAAATTCTGATTTTCATGATTCTGGTTGGCCCAAATACGACCATGTCTGTTTAAAGAAATTTATTGAGCATTCTTCATATCACCTCAAAAATAGTTCTCACTTTTTTTGAGAAAATCCTCCAAAAATGAGGATAAGGTTTCAAAAAGTGTAAACCGGCAAATGAAGCATGCAATTTATTGCATCAATCTTTATCAATGTTCATCTTAATAACCACTTTGCCAGCCGCAATTTCTCTGAGAGCAGTTACCACATCTTCATTTTTTGATGATTTAACGAGAAAATCAGCCCCTTCTTTTACCTGTCTCACACGCTGAGCTGCCATATGAACAAGGGCAAACCGGCTGGGCACATTTTTCAGACAATCTTCAATTGTGACTCTTGCCAAAATATATCCTCCACTCAATTACAAAATCATAAAATTTCTTAACTAATAAAATCACAAACATAAGCAGCTTTGTTGCAATTATTGCAGGGTTGAAATCTCTGAGCTATAAAATAGCAATGATCTCATAGGATCGTTTACCACCAGGTGCCTGCAAAACAACGTCATCACCTGGTTTTTTTCCAATTAAGGCCATTCCAAGAGGGGATGAGACTGAAATTTTTCCTTTGGATATATCAGACTCCTCCTGCCCTACAAGCATGTACTCCACCTCCTCCTCGGAGTCAAGGTTCTCAAGAAGCACTTTTGAAGCAAATCTTACGCAATCTTTAGGAACAGTATCAGGATCAATAATTTTGGCACTTGCTATTTTATAGCCCAACTCTCCGATCCTTCCTTCAATAAAGGACTGCCTCTCCTTTGCAGCATCAAACTCTGCATTTTCTGAAAGATCTCCATGTGCACGTGCAGTCTCGATAGCTTTAATATTCTGAGGTCTGTCAACGGTTTTGAGCCTTTCAAGCTCTTTTTTAAGAGCATTAAATCCTTCTACAGTAATTGGTATCTGCTCCAACTTGTCTGTTCTCCATTTATCAAAAATTATTTTTATTTATTATCTTTAGCCATGCCAGTCAGGGCGTAGTAAAATATATGTATCAACCAATCCATCCAGTATTATTTAGTAGGGGCGATCAATAAATCGCCCCTACATGCATTAAACTCTCTATTTGTGCCCTTACATGACTGTTGTTCTTACATTATACAAACCTTGTTTTTCATGACCCTTGCATTACTTAAACTTGCTTTACTCTAAATAGGCCAAAATCGTAGAGCCTGCATGTACCTTTTGCCCTATCCCAACTGTCACCTTGCAGTTTGAAGGGAGATAAAGGTCAAGTCGAGAGCCAAAACAGATCATACCATATCTTATGCCACGCTCCAATGAGTCACCTTGTTTGACCTTGCATACAATACGTCTTGCAATCAGACCTGCAATCTGAACAACACCATAAAGAAGTCCTGAGTCTGTTCTAATAACCAATGCGTTTCTCTCATTGTGTTCAGAGGCTTTATCAAAAGATGCGTTTATAAATCTACCTGGAACATAAATTACTTTTTCAACAACTCCCTTAAATGGTATGCGATTGACATGCACATTAAACACATTCATGAAAATACTTATTTTTATGCAATGTTCATGGGTAAATTCATTAGTCGTCTTTTCTTCCACGACGATTATTTTACCATCGGCAGGAGATATTATACCGTTACTTTGGTCCGGAACAATCCTTTCCGGATCTCTAAAAAACCAGCAGACAAAAATTGTTATAAAAACAGCAAAACATCCTAGAATAGTCCACCCCATCAAAAAAAACAGCCCGGTCAAAAATGCAGCTGAAAAAATGAATTTAAGACCAGGAATTGCAATGGGAAAAACTGATTTGTGAGGCCATTGAGATTTATTCATATAGTTTCATTAATAAGTTGATCAAAAGTAGGTTAAACTGTAAGGGGTATACTTAAACATCTGCCATAAATAGTTTTCCAGCTTAATATCAGACAGACCAGTCCTTGTCAACAAAAGCACTGGCGTTGATGTTGATAATTAATCTCTGCATCAGATTTTCTCAGATAAACAGGAGTGACGGCATCCGGTGACATAGATAATAATGAAGTATCTTCAAAAAGTACATAAGCTAAAGCAGAGGCACTAACAAAATTCTGAAATAGAGGAACAAAAAGAGCGGCATCACCCATGATATCCTGAATCATATGACGATATGCTACAGCACCTGAACCAGCAAAAAGAACACATTTTGGAGCATCTATATATTTTGCCTGCAAAGTGGGTAGATCTTCAGTTCCAGGAATAGCTGAGGAGAAACTATCAGGTACAATTCCCACAGCTTGTTCGGCATAGGATGAGGAAAGGGTTTTCGTTGCAATATCAACAGCCTGTTCAGGAGATATTACAAACTCCTTGCTCTTTTGAATCAATCTGCCATTGACGAAGTTATAAACAGCACTATAGACTTCACCCCTTTTTGCATCCATCATTACACATACAGGCACAGATGCATAAGAAAATTGGCAGCCGATACCATCAAGGCTTGAAATCCCAGCAGAAGGTTTTGAAATTGCATATGCAAGCCCCTTGACCACACTTATACCTATTCTAAGTCCTGTAAAACTACCGGGGCCACACGCAACAACAAACCCGTCCATATCGTGAATGGTCAGTCCAGCTCTCTTTTCAACCATATGAACGACCATATCCATAAGTGTTCTGGAATGCGTCTGGCGACTAAGATAAAACTCCTCACACATTGGTACCTGATCTTCGACAATAGCAATGGAACAGCTCTTTTCAGCCGTATCAAGTGCAAGAATTTTCATTTTTCCTCAAAGCTGCCTTTTTTCTCAGTTACGCTCTCTTTTTCAGAGGCACCATTTTTCTCGGAAGTATCGTCTTTTTCATATGCATTACCTTCATCCGAGCTGTCATGTTCCTCGAAGTCACTGTTTTCCTCCGAAACACTGACTTGAGATTCTGAAGATTCATTTTCTCCATCTTCCATCTCTGCGTCTGCTATATCCGTCTCTTGAATATTATCATCTTCCTGATCATCACTCTCTTTTTTGAGAAAAGCCACATCCAAAACCTGATTAAGATCCTGAACACATATAAAATTGATCTTCTTTTTTACACCAGGAGGCATATCATAAAGATCCTTTCTATTTTTTTCTGGAATGATAATAGTCTTAATTCCCGCCTGTAACGCTCCCAGAGCCTTCTCCTTAAGTCCACCAATTGGCAGAACTCTGCCTCTCAAAGATATCTCTCCTGTCATAGCCACTTTATTGTCCACAACTCTGCCGGTCAAAGCTGAAATAAGAGCTGTTGCCATGGCAATGCCTGCAGATGGTCCATCTTTTGGGATTGCACCCGAAGGAACATGAATATGAATATCCTTATTTTCAAAGTCATCCTTATCAATTTCAAAGCGATCCATATTTGCTTTGGTATATGTAAAGGCTGCCCGAGCCGACTCCTGCATAACCTCACCAATCTGACCCGTAACTGTCAACTCGCCCTTGCCGTGACACAAAGAGACCTCAATATATAGTACTTCTCCTCCATATTCAGTCCATGCAAGGCCTGTTACAAGTCCTGCCTGACTTTCATCTTGATCCATATCTGTCATATATATTGGCGGTCCAAGGAATTTAGTAAGACCTTGTCGTGTTATACTGAACTTTCCTTTTTTCCCCTCAGCAACCTGTCGAGCAATTTTTCTACATACGGCACTCAATTTGCGTTCAAGTTCCCGTAACCCAGCCTCCATTGTATATTCAGATATAATATTATCTACTGCTGCGTCAGATATATGAATTGAGCGTCTTATCAATCCATTCTCTTTTATCTGTCGGGGTAAAAGATGTTTTCTTGCAATGACCATCTTCTCTTCACGTGTATAACCTGTAATCCTAATGACTTCCATTCGGTCAAGAAGTGCAGATGGAATGCTGTCTGTAATGTTGGCTGTGAGCACAAACAGTACCTTGGAGAGGTCAAAGGGCATATTCAGATAGTGATCACTGAACTCTGAATTCTGTTCAGGATCAAGGGCTTCCAGAAGAGCTGATGAAGGATCGCCCCTGAAATCATTACCAAGCTTATCAATTTCATCCAGCATAAAAACAGGATTATTTGTTCCACACTGCCGAAGTCCCTGAAGAATACGTCCGGGCATGGCTCCAATATAGGTGCGCCGATGCCCCCTGATTTCAGCCTCGTCCCTTATACCGCCCAGAGATATCCTGACGAACTTGCGTTTCATTGCCTTGGCAATTGCCTTCCCCAAAGAGGTTTTGCCCACACCAGGAGGGCCTGAAAAACAGAGGATCTGCCCTTTCATTGAGGGATTTAGTTTTCTGACACTCAGATATTCAAGAATGCGCTCTTTAACCTTGTCAAGTCCGTAATGGTTATTTTCGAGAATCTGGGCGGCTTTAGTTATATCAAGGCTATCTTTAGTTGATTTATTCCATGGCATCTCAACAATACAGTCAAGATAGGTTCTGATAATACCCGCTTCAGATGAGTCAGAGTGCATCTGATCCAACCGTTTGACCTGTCTCAATGCCTCTTTCTCACAGGATTCAGGCATTTTTGCCTTTCTAATTTTTTGATGATACTCCTCAATCTCCAACAGCTTATCATCACCGTCTCCAAGCTCTCTGTGGATGGCCTTGACCTGTTCACGAAGGTAGTAATCTCTTTGAGTCCTGGAGATCTCATCTTTCACATGAGTCTGAATTTTGGCCTGTACAGTTGAAAGCTCAAGCTCCCGTGCAAGAAAATCGTTTACTTTTTCAAGTCTCTTGCGTTGATCCATTGTCTCAAGAATATCCTGAGCATCCTGAACTTTCAGCCTTAAATTGGATGCCACAAGGTCTGCAAGTTTTCCAGGAGATTCAATCTGATCAAGCAGAATTCCCACATCGCCTGACAGCTCGCCTCTGAGTGCCAGGATCTTCTCACTGCTCTCTCTGACATTACGCATCAGGGCTTCAACCTCAATACCAAACTCCTGAAGCTCAGTATCTTTTATAATCTCTATCTTAACCTTGAAACAGGAACGTTTTTTTTCGAATTTTTCAATTTTTCCTTTGGTAATTCCCTGAACCAAAGCTTTTATGCGTCCATCCGGAAGTTTCAACATTTTTTGAACACGTCCTACAGTACCTATTTCAAATACGTCACCTGGACCTGGATTTTCAAGATCAGAGTCTTTCTGTGCTGAAAGAAAAATATAGCGATCGGATTTAGAAGCCTCTTCTATTGCTTTGATGGATTTATCACGTCCCACAAAAAGAGGCAAAAGCATATCTGTAAAAATGACTACATCCCTTACAGGCATCATGGGAAGCTGTGTGGGGATATCATCAATACTCCCCTCTTTTTCAATTATTTCTATAAGATCATCAATATCAGTTTCCGCCATCTGGGCTCCTTTTCTATTACTGAATTTGAATTTTTTTTAACAATAACGCATTATATCTTTTTTACAACATCTTCATGGAGAATAATTATCAAACGGCCATTAGTCGCATTCTGACCCCCGAATTACGGAAAATAGCAAAGTTACGTATATCTTAATATGCGGGATATTGTATCTATCATGCAAGATATATTGACTTCATGTCATTAAAAAACTATGAAGTAGCAATAATTCTTTCACTAAAAAAGTTCTGATCACCCCTAATCAATAAAATCAGAATGCAAAAGCCTTACTTTGACTCACTGCTGTAAAGGATATAAACATGTTGAACTCTCTGAATAATGCAAGTAACGCTACAATAATGGCTGCCATTTTCATGCTCGGTGCATCCATTGGAAGTTTTCTCAATGTATGTATATACAGGATACCAAAAAGTGAATCTATTGCCTTTCCAGGCTCTTTTTGTCCTGTATGTAAAGATCCAATACCATTCTATCTCAACATTCCAATCATTAGTTTTCTTATTTTACTTGGAAAATGCAAAAAGTGCCACACAGAAATCTCTGTCAGGTATCCAATAGTTGAGATAATTACTGGAATGTTTGCTGTTGCTACTTTCATAAAATTTGGGCTGACAATTGAGGCTCTTTTCTGGTTTGTTTTTATAGCAATATTGGTTGTAATATCATTTATTGATATTGATCTTCAGATCATACCAGATATCTTATCTATTCCTGGCATTTTTATCTTTGCGTTCTCTCCACTGATTATACCTGATATGACCATTATGGATACAATTGCAGGGATGCTTGCTGGTGGAGGAAGTCTATATCTTGTCGCAGTTATCTACTACTTCATAAGAAAAGATGAAGGCATGGGAGGTGGTGACATCAAACTTCTTACCATGATCGGTGCAGCAACTGGCTGGAAAGGGGTTATATTCACAATATTTACATCATCACTTATGGGTACTCTGGCAGGAGTCACTATTATGCTTGTTACACAAAAAGCAGATTCAAAACTTAGAATACCATTTGGACCATACCTTGCAGCAGGAGCATTGTTATATATTTTTCAGGGAGACTTTTTGATAGACTGGTACTTTAATCTTATATCATGATTATCTCGTAAAAAATCAATCTGCCCAAATAGCCATTCAATAAAATCAGCGAGTGATACACTGAAAAATCCCAAATCTGGGCTTTTTACACGACCATAATATCATAAAACTGACTCCTGGCTATGCCAAAAATATCAATGCACCTGATGTGAGATCAATAGCATAGCTCTATCCAGACATTTCCCATTGTGGTTCTGAATGGAAGGACAAGTATTTTTTTACCGGCAGCATGGTCTACTCTGTGGTCTTTACCATCCATGACACCCGCAAGCTTTACCTTAACACGCCTTCCCATTTCTGTCATTTTAGTATTGACGTGACCAGAGATCATATTGCCAATCTCTCCCACCGCATCGGTGATTTCAGCGTCAATCTGAGTCATCTCCTCTCCAAACATTTTAGAAACAACAGAAAGAATGCTTTTTTTTGTAAAACTCACAGCAGCAGTACCTGTAATATCTCCCTCTATGTTAAGCAGACCGGTAATATCTCCTTTGGAAGCAGAATTATTTTTAATATAAGGTGTGTCTGGTTTTACCTTTACGGAAGCTGTTGTATCCAATATATGAAAAGTTCCCTCTATAAAACAATTAACCACTGCAGATTCCATACCCCCCCCTGTTATTTATATTACCCTGTACAGTAAGCCTTTGTAAGGATTGAGTCCCTACAGGCACAACTCTCCTTGAAGATCATGGTATGTATTTTCAAGATAAACTTTCATGGCCGTTATGTGGCCACCCCGAACTATGAAAATCAGAATGTATTTTCATGGTAAAGATAGCACAACTAAAGTATAGAATACTCTGTACGACTTTAGTCAATATACCAAAAAAATGTGCAGATTCAATTGAAATTTTCAATTCACCATCCATGTTTTAATTATGATCGTTTGACCTGTAAACGTGGTATGCAACTTTAGATTCCTTCTAACGGGTTTTTTCATAACATCTTGATTTGATAATTAATAGAATGAAAATATTTATATTATTGAGCTCGTTAAATAACAGAGTAATAAACATCATAGATCTTTTAGTAAGAAATACCAAGATATTCAACCATAAAAAATCCTAATAAACACTTGACACCCAGACATCAAGCACGTAACTTAACCTGCACAACAAAAGAGCGGTACCATCAACGGCTATCAAAAAAACAAACCATGAAAGAAAAGGAGTTATGAATGGACAAAGAGACCAGCAAAGGAATCAACAAGGGCGATTTGATCAGTAAGGTGGCAGAGGTACTTAACAGCAAAAAAGATGCGCAGGCGGCTGTAGATTGCCTACTATCTTCCATTACAGAGGCTCTGACAGATCACAAAACAGTAACGCTAGTAGGTTTCGGCACCTTTAAGGCCTCCGAAAGAAAAGCAAGAAAAGGCAGAAACCCCCAAACTGGAAAAGAAATTGACATTCCAGCCAGAAATGTGCCTAAATTTATCCCTGGCAAAGCACTCAAAGATGCCATAAAATAGTACTGCTGTCCTGAAGAGCCTGACTGCCATACTCGTCAAATAAGAAAATAACTGGTTTTAGTAGTTCCAGGAAGATAGTTAGACTATCTATCATAAAAACTACTTTTAAATACGCATCTGTCATAACACTCTCTAAAGAGTGCTACAATATATGACTTCAGGTAACAATCTGAACAAAAACATACTGTATGAAATAGAACAACTTACGACTCACGAGTTTTGATATTAAATATGACCCACACAGCAGAAGAGATATTTGAGCCATCCACAGGAGTTGAAATCGTAATGAACCTCAACTCACTTCACCCACTTGCAGCATCTTCCATAATTTATGATACTGCCCATCCTAAAAAAAATATTATTGTGGCCCAGCCTCTTCATCACATAACCCCATCGACCTCTTTTGATGAGATGCATTTAACCACATTACTCAAATTTGGCATGGAAAAAAAAAGAGTCGGTATAAAGTGCAAACCTCTAATATTTCACAAAGATTATCTTCTGTTTGACAATAGCCGAGTTGGTGCAATTACTCTTGAATACTCCCTTCCCCTTCTGGAAACCAATATCCGTTCGGCATACAGAATGCCAATGAGCAAAAATTTCACGGTCAAAGCAAAACTAATATTTAACAATCATAGCTATTACTCAACAAAAGATTTCTCTATAAGAGATATCTCAATAAATGGCCTTGGCCTCATTATTCCGTCAAAGCTAAATAAAACAAGCAATTCACTGACAGAACTTAAACGGCATAGCCAAGCTGTAATAGGCATGCTTTTAATGACGCCCAATTCTAAAAATCCTCTTGCAACCATACCGCTTAAGATTAAAGTCGCCAGAATAAACCTTAATCATTCAGAAAATAGCATTTTTGCAGGTGTTAAATTCGTTGAACTTACACAGGACAAAGAGGTTCAACTCAACAAATTTATCCACATGGCACAGCTAGATGAATTAAGAAGGTTAAGCAGGCTTAATGAAACCTGATTTATCTCCATAATTGCTATCTATCCAGGAGAGAGGTCTTGTCATCAAACAGCCAAATTCTTATGTGAAAATATTTTCAAATGGCTGCAACAATGGTACTTTCATTTTTCGTTGTGGCAATACAATCTGCCATATATGCTATCATAACCTGAGTTCGATGAGTTTATGCCGCTATGACAGACTTTTCCAAGTCGATTCCCCGCATTGTCACATTGCATGACATCCGCATGTATCCTGGACTTACACAACACAGAGAGGCAATGGTTGTTAAAATGTCCGGTTGATATCCTATGAAGATGCTATATCAGACTATA
>JADGBC010000270.1 GCA_015231705.1 Desulfamplus sp.
GAGCCTGCCTTTATTATCATAAGTCACAAGAAAATGTTCAGGCTCAAAACCTCCGTTCAGAGTATAGCCTTTTTCCGCCATAATACCGAGCATCCGTTTGAGATTATTCCTTGGGCAGTACGGCCATGGTTGACCATCCACATAGAGATCAGCACTTGCCAGTGCCACATTGGACTGCCAGGGAAGCTGCCTGTAGGTTTCAAGATCTGTTCTGGCCATAAGATCATGACTCTCAGGTCCCATCCCCATTCCCCATACGGCTGCACCCGCAAATCCTGCTCCATCCTCAACAATATCGTCAAAACTGTCCAGCGGAACCTGCTTGACCCTGGGTGCACCATGAATATCGACAAATTGAGCCAGGATAAATTCGACTTTCTGCTCTTTCAGTGTCTCAAAAACCTCTTCTTTTCTGCTCTTATCCTCTGTAATGTGAGGTTTGACCATTGCTATGGCTGTCATGATTATTTCCTTATTGTATAAATTGCAATTGAAGTTTTATATGAAAGTCTCTTTAAATAGCCATGATTATATGACTTTTATTCTTCGTTGTGACCAAGAGACAACCCCAGCTACGACCGTGCCGGTTATCTAAAAATTATGACGTCTGAGTGCTCCTGATGTCAGGGGAATCCCAAGAGCTTCAGAAGTTGCGATGGATATTGAACGCATATCCTCAGGCTCTAAGTTGTGGATGTTTGTCTTTCCTGCACATCTTGCGATAATTGCTGTCTCCTGCACAGTGCCTTTGATCCAGTTGACAGCAAGATCAAACAGGGTGTGCTCACTTTCCAGTCTGTTCCGGTTTGCTCTCAAATCCTGTTCTCTGCTTGAGCTTGAGCCGGATTTCTCTACAGATGAGGGAAACTCGATACTATTGCCATTTATACGGCCTCCAAGGGCAATGGCCATAGCTACACCGAACACAGATGCATTACAGTTAAGAGCCAAGGATTTGGCAACATCGGTTCCAGAACGAAGGCCACCAAAGTTGATCAGACATATCTCCTCTTCCATGTTAAGTGACCTAAGACGCAAGATAGTATCCCTGATGACAGTAAGATCAAAGGAGCTGTTAATTTCCACCCATGGCGATTTAATGCCTAATGTCGTATCTAAAAGAAGTATATCAAACACATTGCTCAGAGCATGAGGCAGAACTGCTGGCAATGTTCTGACATCAGCACACAGACCAATAAGCTGATTTGGACAGAGCCGTTTAGCATTGAGTTTTTGGAGCGTATTTACATTGTTGATTACATATATAAGGGCATCTGCTTCAGGCGAAGGAGTATCTCCTGGCAGGATAAGCTGGAACCAGAGACTTTTATGTGGTCTCTCCTGACAGACTCCGGCAGGAATCTTTTTTATGTGAAATTCTCTTGAATCGGCCGTAATTATAGGGCTTTCATTTTTCGTTGTGCCCATCAGGGCATGGCCATTATAAAGAATCTTTGAAGAGACCAAAGTGTTGGAATAATCTATTGCGTTGCCTGTAACAAGTGGCCTTCGTCCGATATAACCGCATCCGCAGCTTGAGATGGCAGCAAAAAGAGCAGCTTTTACATTATCCGGAGCTTCATCAAAACCTGTAAACAGAAATGGCAGCTCCATATCTACAAAAGGTGTATCAGGATTTGTCTGTCCAATTTCAACAGTACGCACGATTCGGGTTTTTGTGCTGCAATCTTCCCTGTACGGGTCAATAACAAGGCGTGTCAGGGCAGCCGAAAGAAAAACCACATCATCCAGGTGGGCAGCTCTTTCTGCCGGAAACGGGTTCTCTCTTCCTTGCAGAGCCATCTCCATTATTTTTTGCTGCGATAAGCTGTCTTGAACCAGAGAGCGACTCATCTGTTTAATTATACTACGGGAGTGCTTTGAAAAATTTGCTGTTCCTGTCTCCCGAACTTTTCCTGCTGTTCCGTTCTGTTTTCTTTTTTTTGTTTTGCTGTTTGAGTTTTCTTTTGCATTACAACTGCCGCTTTCATTAAAACAGGAGCTTGCAGCATATTCAGGTGCATAGGGCAGCCTTGTCAGTGCGGCCGCCTCCGGGGTCAATGCCACAAGATCATTTCTGCAGAGTTCATGTACATTTGAATGGCCAAGTGCAAAGGATACAGCCGCAAGTTGCCACCTGAAAGATTCCAGATAGTTGTGCATATTAATAGACTGTTTTTCAATATCAAACCGTTCAACATATTCAGGGGTTTGAGTAGTAA
>JADGBC010000271.1 GCA_015231705.1 Desulfamplus sp.
CTGCCTCAATTGTCTTGGAATATCGGACAGATGCATAAGCTGATATTTGGCAAGCCCCTTATTTACCGCACCTCTTGAGTGATGGCTGTTAAAAATGATTCTGTGGGTGATTCTCTGGCACACCTTTTCATCGAAAATTGCACCAATATCCCCCAGAAGAAGAACGCTTAACATCTGCACATCTGTTATCTTCTCATCTGCTGCCATCTGTTTTAAAAATACCTGCGGAGTTGCTGCATTGCCAGAACAGTATATTTTGCTTCCTGGCTTAAGTATCTTGAAAAGCTGTTGTGGCATGATTTGGGAACAGAAAACGAGTATATCCAGACCTTTGGCAATAAGCCTCTGGTAAGTTTAGTAGCAGGGCTTGTGGGTCTGGAGCAGGAGGCGGCAAATCAGCTTTTTTCTGATTTCATAAATGACCACTCTTTGAACAGCAGACAGATGGAGTTCGTTCACCTGATCGTAAAGCATGTTGTGGATAACGGTACTCTGGATAAAACGATTTTCAACGATCATCCTTTTAACAAATACGGAAGCGTTACCCACCTGTTTGAGGGCAAGATTAGTACAGTCACGGAGATTGTAAAGCGGATTGACGGGCTGAATAACAGACTCATGGTTGGGTGATCGATATCTTCCAACTTTCAAACATTAGAAGGAAGCTCCCCGCCACAAGCGGCGGGGTATGAACCCGAGCTTCGCAATCAAAAAAAAAGGAATTTTTGCACTCATGCCAACCATTATTGGTAATATTAAAAAACTGATCCGATCCAGGCTGAAAAAAAAGAGAGCACCAAATCCAGGAGAACAGGCTGAAATAAATGCTGTTTTCAGATTCAAATATACCCTGTTCAAAGAGCTTCTGGCCGCGAATTCAGAACTTCTTAATATTTTGTCTGATATGGAGGAGAAACTTAAGGGGCACCATATTTTTGGCATATCCTATATCAAAAGCCAGACACACCGCTCTTTGATGCACTCATTCAAGATGGTAAAAAATTTAAATGTGCTCTCCGCAAGTAAGTACAGAGGCCTGTACGAAGTTCTTGATGGTATCAATCAGCAAATAAAGAATATTATCAATGAAAAAAAGGATCAGGAGCAGCCATTCAATGTTATCCCGTACAAAGATATTCTCAAACAAGATGCGGACTGGGTAGGGGGGAAAAGTGCAAATCTCGGTGAAATTCAAAACCGCCTGAAAATTGCTGTCCCGGAAGGATTTGCAATCACCACAAAAGCCTTTAATACTTTTCTTGATAAAAACAATTTAAGAAAAGAGATTCTCGAAAGAAAAAAACTTATTGACCCTGATGACATCAACAATGTTGAGCTTCTAAACCGTCTGAGCACAGAGCTTACAGATCTGATAAAATCAAAGCCGGTGCCTGATGATATAATGGCAGATATAAGATCTGCCCTGGAAACTGTGTGGGGCAAAAAAGATGTCAAAGAGGCAAATAAATCGAAGGAGGAAGATAATTCTAACCAGAAAGATAATTCTAACCAGAAAGATAACTCTGACCAGAAAGATAACTCTGGCCAGAAAGGTGAACAGAACCTGGAAAGCAGCTCAACTATCCGTGTTGCCATGAGAAGCAGTGCAATTGGCGAAGATGGAGATCTCTCCTTTGCAGGTCAGTACCTGACCCTTCTTAATGTCACTCCTGAACAGATAGAGGATGCCTACAAATCCATAATTGCAAGCCTGTTCTCAGCTCGTTCAATATCCTACAGAATATCCAAAGGAATCTATGACGACTATCTGGCTATGGCTGTTGCCTGTATCAGAATGGTTGACTCGGTTGCAAGCGGGGTCATGTACACTCGCCACCCTTACAATATAGTTGACGACAACATACTTATAAACGCTGTATGGGGACTTGGCCCGTATGCTGTTGATGGTGTTATAATTCCTGACAGCTATGTGGTTCAAAAAAAGACCGAAAAAGATAATTTAACCGAAAAAGCTGATTTAACTGAGAAAAATGACTTGCCCCTGATTTTAAGTCGCCAGATCTCTCAAAAACGTATCCAGTTAGTCTGCAACACCAGCGATAAACAAGACGACAATAGAATTGAACAAGAACACGGAGGGGTACGGCAGATACCTGTACCAGAAGAGAAACAGTCTGCTCCATGCCTTGATGATGATCAGATCCAGAAGCTTGCCTCATATGGCAGGCAACTTGAAGATCACTATAAGTCTCCT
>JADGBC010000272.1 GCA_015231705.1 Desulfamplus sp.
ATCATAAACTGAATTACTTAATTATTGGGCCTGAGGGCCATAACCTATCTTACCAAGGCTCTCTAATAAAGGCGATGTGGGTAACGTTATGACCCTTGCCAACCCGGAAGTAGTTGAAAGTATTAAAAATCTTGTTGATAAATCATAACTTGTCATAAATTTCGACTAAACCAGCAAAATTTAAAAAAACGGCCAATTTATTGGCAGACCGGCAGAATTTTGTAAATTCTGCCGGTCTTAAAACCTTATGAACATGATAAAAAATTACGATAAAAGGACTCAATTCATGTCAAACCTGTATAGCGAAGCTTACAAAAAGTCCCTGAATGATCCCGATGGTTTCTGGGGGCCTATTGCAGAAGAGTGTCACTGGTATAAAAAATGGGATAAAGTACTTGATGATTCCAAGAAGCCTTTTTACAGATGGTTCACTGGTGGAGAGATGAACACCTGTTATAATGCATTGGATTTTCATATTGACAATGGGAACGGCGACAAAACTGCTCTTATTTATGATAGTCCAGTTACGGATACTAAAAAAATATATACCTTCAGCGAACTTAGAGATGAAGTTGCAAAATTTGCCGGTGTTCTGAATTCAATGGGCGTTGAAAAGGGAGACAGGGTCATTATTTATATGCCTATGATCCCAGAGGCGGCTATTGCCATGCTTGGGTGTGCCCGTATCGGTGCTGTACATTCCGTTGTTTTTGGAGGATTTGCGGCAAACGAACTTGCAACCAGAATCAATGATGCAAAGCCCAAAGTTATTATTTCCGCCTCATGCGGTATTGAGGTTAAGAAAAAAATCCCCTACAAGCCTCTTCTTGACAAAGCAATTGATCTTTCCGACAGTAAACCCAATTCAACAATTATTTTTCAGCGTCCAATGGAGACAGCAACACTTCAGGATGGCAGGGATTTTGACTGGGATCTTATGATGTCAGATGCTAAACCTCATGACTGCGTACCGGTAAAGGCAACAGATCCACTTTATATTCTCTACACATCAGGTACTACCGGACAACCTAAAGGCGTAGTAAGAGACAATGGTGGCCATATGGTAGCTCTGAAGTGGACAATGAAAGCTGTCTATAACATTGATGAAGGAGATGTCTGGTGGGCTGCATCAGATATCGGCTGGGTCGTTGGCCACTCCTACATTGTTTATGCACCTCTTTTTAAAGGTGCCGCTACAGTCATGTTTGAGGGAAAACCTGTAGGAACTCCTGATGCCGGAACCTTCTGGAGAGTGATATCTGAGTATAAAGTAAAGGCTATGTTCACAGCTCCTACAGCGTTCCGTGCCATCAAGCGTGAAGATCCGGAAGCAAAATTAGTTAAAAATTACGATCTGTCAAACTTTGAAACTCTATTTCTTGCCGGCGAAAGAACGGATCCTGACACACTACACTGGTCGGAGAGAAACCTGAAAGTACCTGTTATTGACCACTGGTGGCAGACCGAAACCGGTTGGGCAATTGCTGCAAATTGCATGGGTATTGAAGTATTTACCGTTAAACCTGGTTCGCCAACCAAAGCGGTTCCAGGATGGGATGTCCAGGTTGTAGATCCGGACTGTAAACCTCTGCCGGCGGGACAGATTGGTGCTATTGTAGTAAAACTTCCTCTCCCTCCAGGTACTCTGCCAACCCTTTGGCAAAATGATGACAGATATGTCAAAGCCTATCTTGAGGAGTTTCCCGGGTACTACAAAACTGCAGATGCTGGATTCATTGACGATCAGGGATATATCTATGTCATGTCCAGAACTGACGATATCATAAATGTCGCCGGACACAGATTGTCAACAGGTGCCATGGAAGAGGTCCTTGCAAACCATCCTGATGTAGCGGAATGTGCTGTCATGGGTGTAGACGATCAGCTCAAGGGACAGGTACCTCTTGGCTTTTTGGTTTTAAATGCCGGTGTCACAAGAGATCATGCTGAAATCGTCAAAGAGGCGGTTCAGATGGTCAGAGATCAGATTGGACCTGTTGCAGCTTTCAAGACAGCCACTGTAGTAAAAAGACTTCCAAAAACAAGATCAGGAAAAATTCTCAGGGGAACGATGAGAAGTATTGCTGATAAAAAGGAGTATAAAGTACCGGCAACTATTGATGATCCTGTCATTTTAGAAGAGATAGAAGAGAGCCTTGGTAAGATAGGTTATGGCCCTCAGGCCCAATAATTAAGTAATTCAGTTTATGA
>JADGBC010000273.1 GCA_015231705.1 Desulfamplus sp.
TGGTTGATTCAGGCATGAGCAGATTTCCAAATGAGATAAAGTTTTCTGTCCCTTTTCCAACATTATCAAGACCTGCCTTCATGGCAAATCTGAGAAAAAAACCAACTTCACTCTCTCGATGATCCTCACTTTCATCTATCCACTGGTAAAGATCACTAAGGCTTTTTATGGCGTTCCACCGTTCAATTGAGCAGCCAAGAACTCTCTTTTCATACCATCTTGTAAAGTTCTCGGTGATCATCTTGCACTGTAGTATCTTGTGGGCTTCCGGAATTGATGTGACACCCCCTGGCACCATAAAAGAGGTATGTGGCCACTGACCGCCGATAATGGCGATAACTCCTATTAAATGCTTGGTCTCTTTGATTACCTGGTGAGCAGAGGAGCCTTTCATGGGGACATATCGCGTAAATGCATCTTCATACAGCAAACAGTTGCTGTATGCAGCAGAATTTGCAAAATCTACCATATACATAAGGATTGCCTGACGCATATCGCTTTGTATAGTCTCTGCCATAAGAGCAAGGTTGCAAAGACGTATGGCATTGTCCGGCAGGGTGATTCCGGTAATCTCATCCAAGGCTTCTACAGCAGCGGAGAGATGGCTTAAGCTGCAGATACCGCATATTCTTGGAGTTATCACCAGCCCATCCAGGACACCTCGTCCAGTCATCATATCTTCAAAGCCACGATACATGGTGCCACAGCTCCACGCATCGGTTATAACATTATCAGTTACATCAACATGAATTTCCAGGTCGCCTTCTGCCCTGTTCAGTGGGATATTGATGCTTTTGATTGTATTTGGCATGGGGCGTCTCCTTACTTTTTATGTGAAAGTCTTTTAAAATAACTGCAATCATGGGTATTCTTCATATCACACCAAAAGTGTAAACCGGCAAATGAAGCATGCCCAATCATGAGACTTTAGCTCTTCGTTGTGCCCGTCAGGGCATGAGCGTTATCTGGGAATGTTTATACTTTTGATGTTCTTTTTTTAAGTCGCTCGGGTGCGGCTTCTGCTGCCATTCCTTTATAAACCATATAATGTGCCCGATTTACCCCTCTTGGAAGCTGAAGAGGAATTCCCTCAATGTTAGGTGTATGGAAAAATGGAGTGGCTCTTGGAAACTCAGGGTCTGTACACCCAAAACATGGAACTCCTGCACGGGGTTTTGAGGATTGCCCGTTCCAGAGCATTTTGTTGCAAGGCCCTGGCACAAGAGGGCCTGCACACCCCATGTGGAAAAACAGACACCCCATCTCACCGAAATCAGACTCTTCTATGCGGTACTCGTGGTATTCGTTGCGGGTACAACCCTGATGTACCATTGTGCTGTACCACTCTGATGGCCTCTGATATTCATCCAGCTCAAGCTCTACATTATTTGCAATAGCCATGAGAGCACCTGAAATGACATCGTGATGACATGGGCAGCCTGCAAGATTGATCACCGGCATCCCTGAAAGAGATTTGAATTTTTCGCCAAGAAATCCGCCTGGTGTCCTTTTTCTAAACTGAAGGCCGCTGGCTTCTATTGCATGATCCACTCCGAATCCTCCAAACGATGCACAGGTTCCAACGGCAATTACATATCGGGCTTTTTTTGCAAGGCTGTGAAAGAGATCTTTTTTGGGTCTGCCATTACGGGCGTCAAACATTCCAGTACCGGCAGGGCCGCAGATAATCGCCCCTTCAAGTATAAGTATATCCAGAGGCGTTCTTCCGTTTAGGATATTTTCAATAAGGCTCAGTTGATCCAAAGCAGAGATATTGGACAGGGATGGGTGCCACAAAAGATCAATGCCAGAGGGGTGAAACATATCATTGATATTTGAGAATTCACTGCTTAAAAGAGAGTAGGTATCACCACCACATCCACCACTTTGCATCCAGTAAACTGTTGTCAAAATGAAACCTCCTTTGTTATCGACTGAAGGACTCTATAATAGGCACATGGTAAAAATCAACATTGTGCCCTATAGCATTTTAAGATATTCAAGTCACGGATTTTATGCTTTTATAGTTTTCCAGATAACGGTCATGCCCTGATGGGCACAACGAAGAATGAAAGTCTCATGATTCAGAGTTCGGCAGATGAAATTTAAGGTATTGAAATTGCATGAGAAGTGCTTCTCAAAATTTCGTGTGCATTTGGGAAATTTGAAAAATTAACTATTTGATTTTACTTACTAAAAATATTTAAAATA
>JADGBC010000274.1 GCA_015231705.1 Desulfamplus sp.
GTTCAGGTGTGTCTCTTCGGCTGTCATGGATTTTGATTTTATGATTTTGCGAGAGTCGCTATTCTTGGCGATTTTTGCAATAATTTCATTTGCATCCTGAGCTGTGGTTGCAAGGTGGACATGTACTCCGTTTTTTTCTGCAACAGATTTGAACTGTTCAAACAGTTTTTGATTTTGTCCGATGGCATTTTTCTTGATTTGTGCCACCTTTGCAATCAACTCTTCGATATCCATTCCTGAAAATGCGTTTTTTCTGCT
Organism: Desulfamplus sp.; assembly: GCA_015231705.1. Classification (GTDB taxonomy): domain Bacteria; phylum Desulfobacterota; class Desulfobacteria; order Desulfobacterales; family Desulfobacteraceae; genus Desulfamplus. The sequence goes on from JADGBC010000274.1 coordinate 259, forward strand.
TTCACGATAAGCCACAGCAAACTTATCCATGGCAGACCGCAGGAACTGATTATCAAGTGCACTGTCAATTCTGTTTTTATACTCTTTGAGGGTCTCACCCGTTTCCATGACTGTTATTGATCCTCCATTTTTTGGCCATTTTCAAAAATATTTATGTGAAACTCTCTTTAAATAGCTGTGCTTATGTGACTTTCATTGTTAGTTGTGGCCATGAGCGAATACTTCGCTCCGGCCGTGCCGGTTATAGGAAGTGCCTTAAAGAAGAATAATATGAAGCTCAAGAGGCCCATGAACACCTATTGCCAGAACCCGTTCAATATCCGCGGTTCTGCTTGGGCCTGTAATAAAGGCTGTATAAGAAGATGGCCTTTGCGTCAAAACAGCCAACTCGTCTGCCATATCCAGGGCGGTTGTCCTGATGTTTGACCTGTAGAGCACAGCGACATGGATATCGCTTATCATGGTTGACAGACGCTTGTCCTCAGAATCTGAACAGACCACAATTGTTCCTGTTTCAGCAATTCCAAAATCAGCAAAGGTAAGGCCTATCTCAATGCCGCTGGTATGGTTTCGCAACTCATTTTGAATCAGGGATATACCTTTTTCACGACACTTTTTTTCCAAAAGTTCGAACATGGAGTTCTCAAGTTCAGGGGCCGCGATAGTCGCCTTTTTTTTACTTTCAATTGGATTGCCTAATTTATTTTCTGCATTGTCTGACTTATTTTCTGGATTACCTAACTTATTTTCTATATTGCATAACTTGTCTTTAGATGCATTGCATAGTGATACAGCTATATCAAAAGCATCTTCTATTTTCTCGGCTTCATGGATAACTGCCGACACAAGAGATGCCTTTTCCTTAAATTCGGTGACAATATCTATTGTTTCCAATGCTATCCTCATATTGTTTTTTTGTTATCATGAAAATGCATTCTTATTTTCATTATTCGGGATGGCCACACAAAGGCCATGAAGATTTATTTTCCAAAAAACAGATTGGGAAGATAGGTTATTATAGATGGAAAAACAACACATAGAATAATACCTGTGAGTTGTAAAAAGATAAATGGCATCACTCCCTTATAAATAGCGAGCATGTTGTACCTGCCCTCAGGGGCTGCTCCTGCAAAATAAAACAGGGAATATCCAAAAGGTGGAGTTAAGAATGATGTCTGGAGTGTAATACATATAAGCATGGAAAACCACAGGGGATCAAAGCCTAAATCCATTGTGATTGGAAGAAAAATTGGGATTGTAATCAGAAGAATGGCAACCCAGTCAATAAACATTCCAAGGATGAATACAGCAAACAGCATGATGCTCATAACAACCATGGGGTAGTCTTACAAGGTGCCGCCGACTAAAAGGTCTGTAATGACATCTCCGCCGCCTATTGCTAAAAACTCGGAGCTGAAAAGGTTTCCGCATACAAAAAGCATCATCACCATGGATGTTATCTTAAGGGTATTATAGCTTGACTGTTTTATCACTTCCCAGGAAAGTTTTCTGTAAACAGCGGCAAGTATCGCGGCACCTATTACACCAAGAGCTGCTGCTTCCGAAGGGGTTGCAATTCCAAACAAAATAGTACCCATAACCGAAAGAATCAGAAACAGCGGGGGAACAAGAGATTTCATAGTCATCATGATCTTGTCAGTTGCATTGTACTTTGCAGCTTCTTTGGCACTTATAGGAGGGCCAAGTTTTGGATTGATATTGCACCTTATGGCAACATAGGCAAGATAAAGTATTGCAAGTATCAGTCCCGGAAAAACCGCACCGGCAAAGAGATTGCCTACAGAGGTCTCTTTCAACCCTGTCAAGCCTCCGTAAACAACAAGCATGATACTTGGCGGAATAAGAATTCCAAGGGTTCCACCGGCACAGACTATGCCTGATATCATCTCCTTTTGGTAGCCTTTTTCAAGCATGGTAGGAACCG
>JADGBC010000275.1 GCA_015231705.1 Desulfamplus sp.
TTTAATGCTTTAAATCTGATGCGAAATGGAAAGTTGATCGAGGTTAAAATGAGAGCCTCACCTATCTGATAATATTAAGAATATTTCAAATGTCTATTTTTTTAAATCGCTGCTGAAACCCTGTTATTTCCTCTCCACAGGCTTAAAATCCCGTCAAGCTGACGGTATTATTTTGGGTTAAGCAGCCATTAATTGAGGGTATAATTGTAGATTGATGGCTGCGTTTAAATCTCTATCTATTGTTAAAGAACAAGAGGGACATTTAAAGATTCTATCAGAAAGTTGAAGTCCTTTATGTTTCTCTCCACAGACTGAACATCGTTTTGAAGAAGGAAACCAGCGGTCTGCCACAATTATATGAGCAGAAGAGATAACCGCCTTATAAACAAGCTGGCGGCTGAACTCATTAAATCCCATGTCTGCAATGGCTTTTGATAAATTTCCATTGCTCATCATCCCTTTTACATTCAAATCTTCAATCACGATTACGCTATAGTCGTTTGCAAGTCGGGTGGTGAGCTTGTGCAGAGAATCTAAACGAATACATGAAATCCGATAGTGCAGACGGGCTACTTTCCGCTTCTGTTTTTCTCTATTCCTTGAGCCTTTTTGTTTACGGGATAGTGACTGCTGAAGCCTTTTGAGTTTCTTCTGTAATTTGCGGTATGCTTTGGGTCCCTCAATACTTTCTCCGTTTGATAGAGTTGCTAAATTTTTAATTCCTAAATCCACACCTACAACCGCTTGGTTTTCGCATGTCGCAGGTGTGATATTCATAAGAGTGTTGATACTGACAAACCACTTGTCGGCTGTGCGTGAAACAGTGGCATTTAGAATTTTTCCGTTGTAGCCTAAACATTCAGCCATTCTAACCCAACCTAAATTGGGTATTCTTATTTTTTTACCTTCAATCCTGAATTGATCATTTCCTATGTAAAAACTGTCATTTATCCCTTTTTTCTTGAAAACAGGATATTTAGCATCACCTTTAAAAAACTTCACGAATGCTGTCTGAAGCTGGATAAATGGCTGTTGACTTGCATACTTGGTAACTTCATAAGTCCACGGGAACTGTTCTTGCTTTATTGCATTGAAATCTTTTTTTAACGCTAAACCAGATGGTTTTAATCCTGCTTCATACTGCCGTTTCCATTCAGCAAGCCCCCAGTTGTAAGTAAATCGGGCAGTTCCACAAGCCTTATTGAAATATTCCACTTGTTGTTTATTGGGGTTCAGCATGATTTTGTGCCCCAGCGTTATTTCCATTTTCAATTCCTTTAACTACTAAATTCAGATCATCTATTAATTTTTTATTTTTATGACTTCGGCTGCCATAAAGCCTTGCAGAAAAAACAGTTATTATTTCAAGAACATCATTAGCCAGTTCTTCTTCAAATTTTGGCTGTTCACCCTTGTGGATTATCACTATTTCAATTTCCTGCAACTCGCATAAAGCAAAAACCAGTTCTGAACCAAATCTTAACAATCTGTCTTTATGTGTGATTACAAGGCGGTTCATTTGCCTTTTTAAAATCATTTCAAGAAGTTGGTTAAGACCCTTTTTCTTGTAATTCATCCCTGAACCAAGGTCTTTTATAGTTTCAGACCGCCAGCCTTTTGCTGCACAATACGACTCCAACATTATCTGTTGTCTATCCAGATCTTCTTTCTGGTCATGGCTTGATACTCTGGCATAACAGATTGTTGGTGCATCTGATGCCCTGACGCTTAATAAATCTGATACTGAATAATATCTTGTTCCACCTGCTGTCTTTCTGAATGGAAGTAATTCTCCCGTACTCTCCCATTTTCTGAGGGTTCCAGGAGTTGTACCAAGCATTTTTGCCGCTACACCTATTTTGACTAATTTATTTTCCATAAGAGTAAATTATAATAAATTATAGTAGATTGTCAAGCTATGTTAATAGCCCTTACACCTGTTTATGTGAAACTCTCTTTAAATAGCTGTGCTTATGTGACTTTCATTCTTCGTTGTGGCCAGGAGCAACTATCTCGTTCCGGCCGTGCCGGTTATTTCAATTCTATTTCAAGTGCCTTGGCAATGATAAGCACAGATGCTGTTGCACCTTTGAAATTGAAGTTGGCCAGACTTGACTCTATATCGTCTATATGTTTTTTGAAACTATTATCGTTTGATCTCTCTTTTTTTACACAAGTATCTTTTAACTGCTGT
>JADGBC010000276.1 GCA_015231705.1 Desulfamplus sp.
CTACACGACTTCTATACCTGTATAAAAATGGAAGAAAAAGGGAGCTATTTTGAGATCAGATGTAGTCCGGCAAGTGTCATTATCATGGTTAAAATTCTCAATGCATATTTGGAGCATACCGGAAGTATCTGTTTTTAATGGCCTGAGATCAACTCTTACCTTCCCGTGTTGCATCCTGTAAGGGGCGTTATGTGAACTCTTTGAAACCAGCAGCTAAAACATTTAGGAAGGAGGTTAAAAATGAATATTGCAAAATCATACATTACTGATGAGGCAGGAAAGATAATAAGTGTTATTCTTGATTATCAGTTATATCAGAAAATTGAGGAAATCCTTCTTGATGATGGTTTGTTGAAAGCCATGAATGAAGTGCGGGATGAGGAGTCAGTTCCATATGAGGACGTAAGGGAATTGATTAGTCAACTATGAAAATTACTCTCAAGAAAACATTTCTGAAAGATATACAGAAGGTTAATGAACCTCAAAAAAGTCAGGTGAAATCGTTTCTGGAAGCTCTCTATGCTGACGCTTCAATTTTAGAAAGCTCTTATAATATTAAGAAGTTACAAGGTGACACCCAAGGTAATTTTTTCCGAATCAGATTTGGAGATTACAGATTGGTATATGAAAAAAAAGAGGATGAACTCATAATATATCGTATCCTGCACAGGAAAGAAAGTTACCGGTATTTTCCATAGAGATAAAACTTGATCCATTTAAGCTGGAAATAGAAGCCTTGTTAAAAAATGGTAGCTCAAAAACATTTATCGCCAACAGGGGGTAACCCCAACATTCGCACTACCAAGTGCAATCTGTCAAATTTATATTAGAATAACAGCTTGAGTTTACAGACTTTTTACATGTTTGTCATTACCTGATTTTATTAATATTATGGTCAATTTACCAGTGTTTTAAACTATGTCTTGTAAACGCATCATCTGCATTGATTATGTGACTGAATTAAAATCCATTAATACCAAGTGCTTACAAGATCAAGATAATCACAGATTGCTTTTGGCAGTGCGAATGTTGGAGTTACCCCTATAAGTATGCTAAACCTGTAACACTTCCAAAGCATTAAGTGCCAAGTGGCCCCTCATGACACGAACCGTTGCACTACCCCAAATTGGCAAGCTAATGAATATTAAGTCACTTTGATCCCTGGTTGCACGAATGTTGGGACACCCCCAAGGAACTAAATCTAAGCAAGAACACCGTCATGGGCATTGTTCACAGGAATCGAACACCAGTTTGATCCCTGGTTGCACAAATGTTGGGACACCCCCACATCGGGACGAAAATCCCCACAGGGTTTGGCATGCCTAACATTTATCTTAGGCTCTTGTTGGGTTTCAGGGTCTTTTTGAGTCAATATATTACTAACTATTTGAATTTATTTTGGTCATTGACAATTGCTTTAAGCATTTCCACGACAGCTTCTCGGTCATAGCCCTTTATCTCTTCTGTAAGATTTTCATAAGAGGTCAGATAAGGAGATAGCTTTCTCACCTCATCCTTTTTGTCTGCAAACACCCATCCTTCGACAAATTTTTCAGCACTCCAGCGGTCATGCTCAAGTCTCGCAAGGAGTTCTAAATCATTTCTCATGTTACTGACACCACTTTTAACTATATCAATTATTTGTGGGGTAATAACTTCGTAATCATTTTTTTCGGTCACAAGGTTAAAAGTGGGACGATTTTCTGCAACATTGTAGAAGTCTGCAATAGCCCTAAGTTTAACTTCTATATGATCGGCAGATGCTCTGTTCCAGCTTTTGCGGATCTCATCAAGATACTCCCAGTCATAATCAGCTTTACTTTCATATTTACCATTCGACAGTTTTTTACGTCTATTTTGCTTTTCTCTCTGAATAAGATATCTGAGATGTAGTCGTTTGGCATCATAATCTAATTTTTCAGCAAGCTCGAAAGACTCTGAACTTGCACCCACGGGAAAAAGAGGAACACCCGATTTGAATTTTTCAACAACATCTCTGTATCCAGAATCATCCGGAAGTTCCAAATAACGGCCATGCCCTGATGGGCACAACTAAGAACGAAACATTTGATTTGATAGTAAAAAGGTCATAGATATCTTAATTTTTTAAAACCATAACATTTTTTGAAATGAGGATACCCATGACCCAAGA
>JADGBC010000277.1 GCA_015231705.1 Desulfamplus sp.
GCACCATATCTTTAATTTTTGGAAGAATCTCAAAAACATACTTTTCAGTCTGCCTGAAATAGCTCTCTTTAAGCCAAGAAGGTGTATTGCGAAAAGACCAGTTGCCATACCTGCCGCACAATGCCTTGTCAATAGCCATACGGTTGATATCAGTAGCAAGTATGGTGATACCCCACTCTTTTAAATCAGGTATAAGGCGGCTTAGCAAAATGGCAATGGAGTAAGGTTCTTCACCGGTTGAGCAGCCTGCACTCCAGATTCGCAATATCTGTTCCGACTTTTGTTTACGGGAAATAATATCCGGTAATATATGCTGCTCTAGTGCCTGAAAAATCTTTTTATCCCTGTAAAAGTAGGTTTCGCCAATTGTAAGCCTGCATACCAGTGCATCAAATTGTTTGGAGGTAATTTTATCCTTGATTAGCCAACTGATAAAGGCGTTTATCTCCACGAAACCTAAATCACCAGCCGCCTCTTTGAGTACTCTTTCACGATCATGAAATCGCTCCTGAGGAAAATAGATTACTGTTTTTTCAACAATCCACCGGCTTACCTCAAAGATAGATTGATCTTGCGTCAGCTTCATTCACCAAATCCTCGTGTTATGTGATTACTGCTTTAATCTGGCAGGAGATAAACGGCACGGCGGGGTATTGGATCTCGGCATCAACGAAAATAAACAGACACGGCCGGCTTTGACCACCCCCAATAACGAAAATGAGATCGTGCATTTTCATGGTAAAGTCATATAATCACGGCTATTCAAAGAGACTTTCACATAAAATCAGATAATACAAAACCATCAAGAAGATGTTCAAGATTATAGATTAAAACCATTCCGTCATGACATATCACAGCACCATCAACCTGCCCCGTGTCCGGCAAAATAGCATCTCTTCCGACAATTTCTTCTTCAGAAAGTACCCTTACATCAATGACGGAATCTACCCAGAGTGCAACCTTCTGCCGTGATGTGCTGGCAATTATAAACTGATGGGAAGGTTCAAGCTCCTTTTCGGGCAGATTTAAGCAGATTCGCATATTTATCACCGGAAGTATCTCTCCCCTGACATTAATCAGTCCGGCAATGGTTTCAGGTACATCTGTCAAAGGCGTGAGTGCAGCGGCACGCACAACCCTTTGAACCACAAAGAGATCTATGGCATACTGTTTGTCGTCTATTGTGAACATCATAAGATGGTGCATCAACAATCCTTTACCGTGAAAACAGATTTGCTTTTCATGGTCGGGGGTAGCCGAATCCGGCCATGAGCGTTTAATTGAGAAACTCGGGTTCATATCCTGTCGCTTGCGGCATAGAGCTTCATTTTAGAAGTCGTAAGTTCTTAATAAATCTTGTCAATCTTGTTAAATAGCGTTAATTGAAGATGTTATAGTTTTTAGTTATGGCGGGCTATTATGCCATGTATGAGTATGTAAATCATACGGCAGTTATATATTTTGATATTATATGTGCTTGGAAAATATATGTCAAATTGAGTTATTTTTCAGGCTGATGTTACTAAAAAAGTTTGCATTGTTTTTAAAAGCTCATCTATCTTGAATCTCAACAGCCAAATGAAGCTCCCCGCCTCAAGGAGCGGGGTATGAACCCGAGCTTATCAATCAATCCAAAAAGGAGTATAAACATGAAAGGAGCAGAACCATGAAACAAAAAAAGAGCCTACTCAAAAGCATTATGTTTGTTATCTTGTTTTTATGTTATTCATCCGCTGCCATGTCCCAGCCCATAAATTCTACAAAGAATCCGACTCTTTCAATATCGTCCGGCAGCAGTCATGAGCATATATCTGTAAACGCAAATGAACTTTTTTCCATATCAGTCTCAATGGATGCAGGAGATATGCTCAATAAAGCCGGTGACTGGTGGCTTGTCTATGTCACCCCTGATAACAGGATATTCTCACTTACAAATGAACGTCGCTGGGCAGAGGGGCTTGTCCCGATTCTATCCATTCCCATGATCTCATTTGGCCCTATCCCTGTTATTTCAGTAGCATTGACACTGACGGGCAGTTATTCCTTCTATTTTGCAGTTGACGATAAACCTGATGGTATCCCTCAAGATCCTATATGGCTTGATGGACTT
>JADGBC010000278.1 GCA_015231705.1 Desulfamplus sp.
GTGATAAAAGCAGACAATATGACCATATTCCCCTCTCTTTTTTCCTCACAGGTGTTAAAACCAGGAACTGTTGAAACCGTATATCACTTAAATTTAATCGATGCCTGGCAGATTTCAGGAATTTCAGTGCCGACATATTTAAATGTTTTCATGGAAAAAATTGTCAGTTTTTATATGGAATGGCCTAAATTTCAGCAAATCGGTTTAAAAATCAGAAATGCAATTTTTACGCTTTTTCACTCTCGCAGCACGATGAAACCCGGAAAAAGTTATGGATACTGCGGAGTTCTTTATCAGGTGGAAGATCATCGGTTGAAAATAAGCGTCAATGGACAATCCCTGCAGCATCATGATGAACTGATTCTTCTAAACGAGGTTCCCGGAATCGGATTTTCAAGAATGAAATCAGGCCAAAATACCCGCGACGGTGCCAATTTTCTTCCTTGGCAGCCATGCACCATAGACACAGCCATTGAAAATCCAGCCCTTCATATCGGATTTCATCTATCGTTTCCGGACGCTCATAGTCCGCAATGTGCTCAGATCGCAGCCGGCAAAGAAGTTGGCCTGGATCTCAACTGGGCTGGATTATCCATCACCACAGAACTGGTCGATTTAACGTATCATGTCAATTTTTATAGTAAAAAAAATGGGGCTATTCAATTTTGAAGAGAATCAATAAGCAGCATTCAAAAAGGAGCTTAGGAATGAGCACGAAATAATATTCCCATTTTGAACTCTACCTCTTCCGTGATTCAACGGATCTGTATTCTGAAATGGGTAAGTTATTTAAAACCCATTCCTTAACATGACACACCATCGCTTAAAGGTAGGGGACCAAGTCCCGGAATTTACGCTTATAAACCAGCAAGATAAAGAAGTGACGCCCATGGCTTTGGAGGGCAAGATGATTCTGCTATCCTTTCATCCGCTGGCATGGACCTCCGTCTGTGAAATTCAAATGCACACCCTGGAGCTTAAAAAAGCCATATTCAATGAATTTGAAGTGGTTGCATTTGGCATCAGCGTGGACAGTGCTCAATCGAAGAAAGTATGGGCAACATCCATGGGGGTCAAGGATACCAATCTACTTGCCGATTTTTGGCCCCATGGAGAAATTGCTGAAAAATTCGGCTTTTTTATTAAAGACATGGGCGTTTCAGAAATGGCAATTTTCACCTGATGGCATCACGGTATATCAGCCAAAATGGGTAACGACAAATCATACCCAACAGTACCTTCCGACACAAGTGACTCCGGTACCCAATCTCGTTCTTGCGGGCACCCATACAAAAACAGCTGCGGATGTGTGGAGTAATAGAAGGGGCTGTGGAAAGCGGCCGACGTGCCGCCATGGCGATTGAGCCTTCTGTTAACGTGATCCCGCAGTATCAATCTCCATGGCTTCGTCGAATCAGCTCTATCGATGATAGATTGTATTCAATCGGAGTGCCACACGTGCTAAATTTTATCGCGATTGCTTTTTTGATAATCTTAGTCGTGATGATCACTCTCATGATTCGATGATAAAGAACGTAATATACGACAGGAGAAATATGAAATGAAGCCAACGATTGATATGGGCTTGGATGGTAGGGCTGTCCGGTTTACGGCCGATGGAAAAATGTATGTTATTGATGCAATATCTGCTCTTGTCGAAACCGCTTCTGCCATTGATATATGGAAAGATTTTAGGCTATCGCCATAAGCTGGAACACTTTCAAGAACTTTTTGTGACTTATTCTCTTACCAGTGCCCAAATACCAAGTGTGTCGGAAAACCCTTATTATATGGGGTGTCCCGCCTTATGACGGTAGCCCCGTGGACACATCTGAAGCCCATACTTATGACAAAAAGGGGGCCGACGACTCTGAGAAATGTTCATAAATTTGATGTCACAACAGCCGGGATGAATTAATTCATCCCGGTTGCACGGAACTGGTTTCGCTGGGTAGGTGTTGTATATCTCTTTAACAGGCTATTGGCAGCTATTTCAAAAAACTTCTTCAAGCATTTGAATTATTTGCGATAAAAAACGGACTTCTTTTATTTTGTAAAACATAGTATGCTTCATCTTCATTAAACTTTAAAGGAGAAAAGT
>JADGBC010000279.1 GCA_015231705.1 Desulfamplus sp.
GTTACAAAAAATGAATTAAGGATGTGAAAATATGGAAATAAATATTTGGTTTTGGTTTTTTTTTAACCTTTTTGTATTGTTTATGTTGGCTCTTGATTTAGGAGTTTTTCATAAAAAAACTCATGTTGTGAGTGTAAAAGAAGCACTAATATGGTCAGTTGTCTGGATTCTCCTTGCCTTTTGCTTTAACGGATTAATTTATTATGTTGCCGGAGAAGCAAAAGCATTGGAATTTCTCACAGGATATTTGATAGAAAAAGCACTGAGTGTAGATAATATTTTTGTATTTGTTCTGATATTCACATACTTTCAAATCCCTGCAAAATACCAGCATAAAGTTCTGTTCTGGGGTATTATCGGAGCTTTAATCATGCGTGTAATTTTTATTTTTGCAGGAGTTGCTCTGCTAGAAAAATTTCACTGGACTATCTATATTTTCTGTTCCGTTTTAATATATACAGGCATTAAAATGCTTACACAAAGTGAAAAAAAGATTGAACCTGATAAAAATCCAGTTATAAAAATTTTCAAAAAAATAGTTCCGACTACAAATGAGCTGTATGAAGATAAGTTTTTTATTAAGCTAAATAACGGCCATGCCCCGATGGGCACAACGAAAAATGAAAGTCACATAAGCACAGCTATTTAAAGAGACTTTCACATAAAACGCAACACTGCAACACCTTTGTTTGTTGTATTGATAATGATTGAAATAACCGACCTTATTTTCGCGGTTGACAGCATTCCTGCAATATTAGCGGTAACACATGACCATTTTATTGTTTACACAAGCAACGTATTTGCTATTCTGGGACTGCGTTCTTTGTATTTTGCATTGGCAAATATAATCGAACGTTTTAAATATTTGACAATAGGACTAGCATTAATTTTAGTATTTGTAGGAGTAAAAATGGTTGCAATAGATTTTTTCAAAATACCTATAGAATATTCATTGATGACAATCGTAGTTATTCTTGCAGGGAGTATGACGTTTTCACTTTTCAAGACCAAACAGTAAACAATCCGATGTATTTATTGACAAATAACATAATGGATAAGCGGTAGAGAGTGTACAGAAACATACGGTTTCAAAGTCAATGCAATAGACAGAAGCAGGGGGTGGTTAGGGTCTACACTCCCTTTCTACACCTGCATATTTGTGTTAAACGGGTCATGGTTATCCTTTATATATCTCTCGTCTATGTCCAACACGCAGAACAAGAACCGTCACGGTATTATCTTGAATATCACATATGAGCCTGTAATCGCCCACTCTATATTTCCATAATCCTGACAAATCAAACCGAAGAGCTTCCCCAAACCTGCGAGGGTCTTCGATTTTCTATTTCTTCTGACAATCTGATTGCTAACATATTACACCTCATTCAATTTGTTTTACAACTAATTTGGCTGCATTTACTGTTGGCAAACCATAGGAAGCAAGATCTCCGCTGTGTGCTCCTGCGACACCAAGTTTGATTGTATCTGCTGCCATTGAACTGCCAGCTACAGTTAATGTAAATAGTAGTACTGCCAGGACAGTGATCAATTTGCCTGCTTTGTTCATAGCAATCTCCTTATAACGGCCATGCCCCGATGGGCACAACGAAAAATGAAAGTCCCATAACTACGGCCAATTCAAGAGACTTTCACATAAACTTATAGATTAATAAAAATAACTCAATGAGTTCCCTTCATATGGCTTAAGTGGTCAGAAACACTTTTGTCGCTCCAAGAAGGCTTTTTTATAACAAGGAGACAAGGCTTTACAACTTGCTCCGTATTGACTATACTCCAACTCTTTTTAAAGAAAATGGAGAAATTGTTTCCATTTAAAGCCAGGGGTGCCACAGGCTGAGAAGGACTTTAAGTCCTAACCCTTATAACCTGATTTAGTTAGTACTAACGTAGGGAAGGCGAAAGTTAAATCATAATGATTGAACCTGCCTACGAGCAGGTTTTTTGTTTGCCCGGCAAAGCTGTAACCCCGTCCACTTGAAAGAGAGTGGAGATACCCCGTCTGAGGGGAAATCAATCTGAATCGCAAGGGCGTTTCTGGTAACGGAAGGGTCTGAAGGAAGCGAT
>JADGBC010000027.1 GCA_015231705.1 Desulfamplus sp.
TTCAGCCTGAATAAGGGTAGAATCCATGTCAAAAACCACAACTTTTCTGTTTTTGCTGTAAATGTTGTCCATATGAAATGAAATATCAATGCCGGTCTCCCGAGATATCTTCATGAACTCTCCTCGCATCGATTTTATGTTGCATGGTTTTCCACTTACAGAAAGCTGAATACATGCCCTTGCCGGAGTATCACATGCTATATTCTTATCTAACGAGATACGGCCGGTAAGTCGTGAAATATTTTCGATATTAAGGTTGTTGTCTGAAATAACAGATGCCACTCTCGATATCTGGTGTGCCGTCACCTTTTTACCCAAAAGAGTTATGATGCGCATCTCCTTGCCCTGGGAGCTGACCCATGTTTCATAGTGATCTTTTTCCACAGACTGGACATCAATATGAAGCGACATCTTGTACCCTTCAAAGAGTATATCTTTGAATATGGCTGGGAAATCACTCTCAACCGGAATCTCGACAAGTATTCCAAGCAGAATATGTTCATGTATAACAGACTGTCCGATATCAAGGACATTTACGTTATATTGGGCAAGGATATTGGTAAAGCGGCAATTGATCCCTTTTCTATCTTTTCCGCTGATATTTATCAGTACAATTTCACTCATTTGGACTCACCGCCAACCTTTTTCATGCGTTTAAATGCTCTATTTCCCAAAATTGATACCAAACTGTAATATGCATTTATCATGTTTCTATTTTTTTCCTCTCAAATGTTTTTATAACCGGCACGGCCGGAGCGGGATATCGGCTCTCGGCCACAACGAAGAATGAAAGTCACATAAGCACATCTATTTAAAGATACTTTCACATAAAATATATAACACGGCAACTTATTCATTGTAGAAAATCCTTGCCTTGAAGGTCAAACTTTCTATGTTAGAAGAAAAATCAACATATTATGAAAAAGTCTGCCCTAAAAGCATTGATCCAATTCAAATCTTTTCAAGAACACCTTTTAATATTGAATGTACATGGTGAGCCGACTGTTGAGCTACAGCGATAATCTCCTCAACCGTAGCTTTTTCAGGTGCATCAGGGTTGTTTAAATTGGTTATTGTTGCAAGTCCTAAAATTTTCATTCGAGCATGAACTGCTGCAATAGCCTCCATGACAGTTGAAAATCCAACCGCATCGGCTCCGATTGTCTTAAGAAAACGTGTTTCAGCAGGAGTCTCAAGAGATGGACCCAAAAGGCCTGCATAAACCCCATGTTGCACAGGAAGTTTTGCCGTGCGGGCAATATCTGATGCTATTGAAGCAAGATTTTTGTCGTATACTTCAGTCATGTCAGGAAAGCGGATTCCCCACCCGTCAATATTTGGCCCTTTTAGAGGATTCTCTCCGGTCAAGTTGATATGGTCACGGATAATCATCACGTCACCCGCCTTGAACATGGAATTAAGTCCCCCTGATGCATTGCTTATAATAAGATATTTAACCCCAATCTCCTGCATTACCCGTATTGGAAAGGTAACCTCTAATGGTGAATATCCTTCGTAAAGGTGAAATCTTCCCTGCATAACCATAATTTTTCTATTGCAAAGAGTTCCGAATATCAACTCGCCTCTGTGGCTCTCAACAGTGGATACGGGGAAATTCGGGATATCCCCATAGCTTAGTTTGGCAAAGACATCCATTGAATCTGTGCTGCCGGCAAGCCCTGTTCCTGTCAAAAATGCAATCTCGGGCAAGTCTGTTATTTGAGTTCTCAAGAAATCGGCTGTTTCAAAGACTAAATCTTTATATTTTTCAATCGCCTGATTATTACTCATATTAAAAATACCTCCCTTTTCATGGTAAGCTTTCATGGCCGACGGGATTCGGTCACCCCCAAGCACGAAAGCCATGATCTATTTTCACGGCAAAGAGATTTGGATTGTTAACTCTTATTTTTTCCGTGTTTAAATATTTTTTAGCCTGTCAAAAATTGTACCAGAGGAGGCTGGCCTACTCTCTTATCAGAGAGAATATATTCCCTCAAGCAATTTGCTGTTATGGTGGTTAAATTCTCCAAAATCTTCTCGACAGCAAGAGAATGAGGCCTTGGAATATAGGATTCACAAGATTTACAATGAACATAAAGGTATGGCTGACAGTCCGATGATAACAGATGATCTGCAAAGAGATGAAAGGGTCGGTAGCGTTGGCCGGAAAAGAGTTACGAGGGTTGCCAAAGAGAGTGATTTATATTGCAAAGCAGGTAAGAAATTCAAGGTAACCACTGATGCCAAGCATAATCAATCGGTGGCAGCCAACATACTGGATCGGAAATTCACAGTTTCTGCACCAAATAAAGTCTGGATAAGTGATCTCAGATATCTCAAGGTTGGTCGAGAAGCGTATTACAATAGGAGAAGACGGCATCCTTCAAAGGAGGCTACAAATCACAAACAGATTTTGAAAACCAGTGTCAAATATTGGCTAAAACTGCTTAAAGTGGACTCCATGAAACTGAGGTAGGATCAAACATGAACATCAAAAATAATAATCTAAAAAGCCGAAAACAAAAAAAGCCCTGGATTTCAATTCCAAGGCTTAGTATAATCAAACTATAAGGTGATTCTCATTTTACTACTTAATTAAAAAACATTATTTTTTAACACAAAAAAAATCTGCTCAGGAGGCGTTGTTTTTAAACCCACTTAGTAAATGGGTGGCTCCCCAGCACGGATTTGAACCGCGGACCTAGTGGTTAACAGCCACTTGCTCTGCCGACTGAGCTACTGGGGAGCAATCTCTTACTTAGAGGTCGAAACAATCTTACCGACATCCCAAGAAGACGTGATGCTTATATATTATTCGGAAACGGCTTGTCAAGGAAAATTATTTAAAAAAATTGACATTAACGAGTATAATATATATTTTATTAGTAATATATATGAGGGACTAAGTTCTTGTTATATTTATTATACATTCAAAGATTTAAGATCAATGAAGACAAAGAAAAATAATCTGGTAAAAACAACCCAATAGAAGGAGGATATCATGAATATCAACAGTTATGCCAGTTATTCTAATCCGTTATTAAACACATACACTCCAGCATCCAACAACTCTGCAGAGAATCAGATACAGAGTACTACATCTCCTTCACAAGATACACTCAAACAAGTATCTCAAACACAGCAATCGTCATCAATCGGCAATGACTTCAACGTCAACATTTCACAGGAAGCCAGAGAAAACAGTTCAAATACAGCTCAACCAACGAATACACCCTCAAGAACGCTGGAAACTACTTCAACAACACAACCACAACAGACTCAACAAATTGAGCAGGAACAACAGACCCAGCAATTGAGGCAGACTCAGCAAACTCAACAAATGCAATCACAATTTTATCAGTCTTC
Source organism: Desulfamplus sp. (assembly GCA_015231705.1). Lineage (GTDB taxonomy): Bacteria > Desulfobacterota > Desulfobacteria > Desulfobacterales > Desulfobacteraceae > Desulfamplus. The sequence continues at coordinate 3,370 of JADGBC010000027.1, forward strand.
TCCATATGCTGGACAGATACCTGTGTCAAGAGCCAACATTGATCTAATGGCTTGATATTAGCTTGGATAAAATTGGTAACTTAGGGGACTCAAAATGATAGCTGGTATAAATACAACCGGTTCATCCGCATACTATCAGAGGCAGCTTACCACTGCCAAAGATATAACCCCATTTGTGCATCAATATGAATCTTCTACTAAAAGCCCTAATAAAAGCAGTAACAGTGCCGATTATGAAGTTGATCTAAGTACAGAAAAAAATATAATCGAGCAGGAGTATTCAACAAAACAGGCAACACTTAAACAGGAGCATGAATCCAAAATCAAACAACTTGAAGTTCAATACAATAGGGAACAGAATCAAATTGAACAGGAATACACCACGAAAAAACGAGCATTAAGCCTTAATATTTATGTGTGAACAGTATCTATAGGATATATCCTATCCAAAAAATTTTCACATATCAAATTGAATCTGGGAAATAAAATATGATTACCAAAGAGGGTGTTGTCACTGAAATAGTTGGAACACAAGCGTGGGTTACAACCACAAGATCAAAATCTTGTGACGCATGTGAAGCAAAGGACTCATGCGGAGAATATTCAAAATCGGAAAAAATGACTATTCAAGTTCCAAATTCACTAAATGTTTCAACTGGCGACAGCGTGATTGTGGGATTCAAGACCGCACCACTACTTAAAATAACATTTCTTCTTTACATATTTCCCATAATCCTTTTGATTGTGGGAGCTGCAACTGGAGAGTCTATATCTATCCAATTGAACACAGATAGCTCTCTAACATCCCTAATTGTAGGAGTCTCATTTTTTACAGCCTCTTTTTTTGTGATAAAATTCATAAATAACATATGGGCACTCAAAAAAGAGTTCCAACCCTTCCTTATGCGACTAACACACAAAAAAAATTCTTTTTTGTGCACATCATCACGCAATACCACGCATTAATGTTAGGATATAGAAATTGCGATTTGATTATAACCGGCACGGCCGGAGCGGGATATTGGCTGGCTCTCGGCCACAACGAAGAATGAAAAATCACATAAGCACAGCTAGTTAAAGAGACTTTACATAAAAATACACGTGAACTTTAAGTTATCTATTTCTTATATACTTCAGCATTCTTCTACTTCCTAAATCACAACACTTTCTGGAATCACAACACTTTCTGGATTTTTTTTGTAAATACGCCATAAACATAAAACCCCATAAGCAACTTTTGCTTAAAGGGCTTTATGTTTTTTCATTTTTCCGGTCTAACTTTTACTGATGCTTAACTCTTTTACTAACATACAAAAGAGATAATAATTATGCCGTCTTTTTTTGGAAAAAAGATTTATAATCCACAGTATCCAAACCTATGCATCCACTGGCAATATTAAATATCATAATAGAGAAAAAACTCATATGGATGCGGACGGCTGTTGACAGGCGTCAATTCATTTTCTCTCTTGTATGCAATCCACTTTTCAATAACATCTTTTGTAAAAACGTCACCTTTTAGCAGGAATTCACAATCTTGCTCAAGAGCATCCAGAGCCTCTCCTAATGAACCAGGAGCAGAAGCAATTTCTGCAAGCTCTTCCGGCGGAAGATCATATATATTCTTATCAAGAGGGTCACCTGGATCAATTTTATTCTGAATTCCATCGATCATGGCCATTGTCATTGCAGCAAAAGCAAGATAGCCATTGCATGAGGGGTCTGGAGTTCTGAACTCAATACGTTTTGCAGAAGGTGAATTTGAATACATGGGGATTCTTATAGAAGCACTTCTGTTACGACTTGAGTACGCAAGATTGATTGGTGCCTCAAAGCCAGGAACAAGACGCTTATAGGAGTTTGTGGTCGGATTTGTAATAGCACACAGAGCCTTGCAGTTTTTCATGATACCGCCAATTGCATAAAGTGCCTCTTGAGAAAGTCCTGCATATTTATTTCCTGCAAATGTATTTTTACCATCTTTCCAGATACTCAAATGGGTATGCATTCCGGTTCCGTTGTCACCATAAAGAGGCTTGGGCATGAATGTGACACTGTTGTTGTATTTTGCGGCTACATTTTTAAGTACATATTTAAACCATGCAAGTTTGTCACCCATATCCAGAAGACTGCTGAATCTCAAGTCAATCTCACACTGTCCGGCAGTAGCAACTTCATGGTGCTGACACTCCATTGCAATACCCATATCCTCAAGGGTGAGCAACATCTCTGTTCTCATGTCCTGATATTTATCGGAAGGGGGAAGTGGATAGTATCCATGTTTATGACGGATTTTGTATCCGGTATTGGGCATTTCATCCCGTCCCGAGTTCCAGATAGCTTCATCCGAATCTAGTTCATAAAAGGCTGAATTGGATTCACAACCATAACGGACGTTGTTAAAAATAAAAAATTCGGGCTCAGGGCCTACAAATATGGTATCACCAAGGCCGGTACTCTTAACATACTGCTCAACTTTTCTGGCTATATAACGGGGATCTCGTGAATAGGATTCTCCGGTAATAGGATCCTTGACATCTCCTATAAGTACAAGTGTTGGCTGTGCAAAAAAAGGATCCATCTTGGCTGTGGTTGAATCGGGAATGACGATCATATCGCTGTTATCAATATTTTGCCATGCCCTCATGCTTGATCCGTCAAACCCGAAACCATCTTCAAATGAAGACTCTGTCACTTCACATGCAGGTACTGAAAAGTGCTGCCAAGTTCCTGGAAAATCCATATATCTGATATCAATCATTCTGATATTTTCTTCTTTTATTTTCGCAACAATCTCTTTTGGTCTCATTTTGAAATTTCCTTATTTTAGTGTAATAATATATGTTTGTGTACAATTAAAGTGCATCTGTTCCGCGTTCTCCGGTTCTGACTCTGATAACCTCGTCAACAGGCATGACAAAAATTTTGCCGTCTCCTATTTTGCCTGTATTGGACGCTTTGCATATTGTATTTACAACATCTTCTGCCCGTTCTTTGTTAACTATGATTTCAATCTTGATTTTAGGTACAAAATCAACTACATACTCTGCACCTCTGTATATCTCTTTGTGCCCTTTTTGTCTGCCATATCCCTTTACTTCAGTGATGGTCATACCCTGAATACCAATTTCATTCAGGGCCTCTTTGACATCATCTAATTTAAAAGGTTTGATAATTGCCTCAATTTTTTTCATAAAAATCCTCCTGATTATATGCGTAAAGTTAAAACTTGCTGATATATTTAAATATATTGCTGCCAATATCTTTATGGATACTATCTAAACAAACAATTCTAACTATCTCTATTCAGAATTGGGATAGTGGACAGACGGAAGAGCCTCAAGAATGGCATTTTTTATCTCTTCTTGTTTCTGTGAATCGTCAACCTTGCCGTTCTCTACTGATTTTACATAAAAAATATCCACTACCTGATCAATCTTTGTAGCAACCATAGCCACTCTCACATCAAGATTGAGTTTATAAAGAACATTGGTTATTGCAAACAAAAGCCCAGGAAAATCATAAGCAAAAACCTCAATAATGGTAAAAAAACTGGATGTTTCATTATCAATTCTCACATCATTTGGTATGGGAATCTGACCGGACTTGGGAGCAATTGACCTGGGAAGTTTATCGGTAAGACGCTCAAGAAAAGCATCATCATTAAGAGCCTGCTGAAACTCCTTTTCAGCCTTACTCCACTTCTCATTTTCGAATATCTTATCTTTTGGCGGCATAACCTTAAAGATATCAAGAGCTGCATTATTGCCAAGTGAATACGCCTGAGAACCTACTATATTGAGTCCATTGAGAAAAAATACACCGGCAAGTTTGGAGTAAAATCCTGGTTTATCCTTTCCACATATTGTGATGGTCCTGATATCAGAATCATCCTGAGATGCGACAGTCCACAAGAAATCTCTATTTTCAAGACGTCTGTACAGGTTTAAGTGCGTCATGATTTCAGCGGCAGGAACATATAAAAGGTACCTGTAGCTCATGCAGTCAAGCTCTTTGAGAAGAACAGCATCATCCCATGCACTATTCTCATTCGCTATTAAACCTTTATCCGCTGTGCCTACTTTACTTACAAAACCGGTCTGATTAAGTGCAAGCACCTCCTCCTTTTTTCGCTGTATAGTCTTTGATGCCTTTTTGGTTGCAAGCTCTCTATCCTTTAGCACTTCCATCACTTTTATAAAAAGATCTCTGAGAAGAGCTTCTGTCCAGCCATTCCATGCCTTTGGTCCGGTAGCCATGGAGTCTGCAACTGTCAGCAAGTATAATTTTTTGAGCAAAGAGACCTTCTCAATTTTGCTTGCACAAAATACTGCTGTCTGTTCATCGCTGATATCGCGACGCGTGGCTATTTTAATCAAAAAAAGATGGTGTCGGACAAGAAAAACCGTCTCTTCAACGTCTGAAACAGAGTAGCCCGATCGCGTCATTATGTTACGGGCAATCTGTGCACCCCGTTCCGAGTGCTCTTCAGCAGGATCTCCTTTGCCTATATCATGCAAAAGAGATCCCATCAAAAGTGTCCTCCGATTTCTCAACTCCTTATAGATACCAGCGTAAAGTTGATTGGAGTTATCTTTAGTTTTATCCTTGAAACTGTTGATGATCTGCACACATCTTATGGAGTGCTTATCTACAGGAAAAAGGTGATATTGATTATATTGAATCTTGTTAACTATCAGAGAAAATTCCGGCATGAATCTGCTCAACAGACCTGTGGAGAGCATAACATTGAGCACGTTGAACTCCCATAGAGAATAACTTAATATCTGTTCAAACGTATTTACATTTGAGATATCTTTTCTGAACTTGTCATCCACAAGATATGCAAACTCGCCTACAATACGCCTTGCCTCTATTGAAATAGGCTTTTTCAAACGACCGCTTTCCACAAATATCTTTAAAAGAAGGTCAGGCTTTTTAGGTATCATCTCTACAGGATCAAACTCCAGTCTCCTTTCGCGGATAACAATGCCTTTATAGTTTGTAGCCCGTTTAATGCCGCTGAAAAGCTTGGCTTTTTTGCTCAGTTGAATATCTTCTGTGATCATAATATTGACCTGTTTGATGAAATCCATTTTTGAATGGAGTTCACCCATAAAGCTCTCGACCGCCTTATGACCATTTTTATCCCTGAATCCGAATAATTTTGCCAGCTCTAACTGGTGTTCAAAATGGAGCTGATCACATTTTCTGCCGGTAATAGAATGGAGCATATTCCTGATATCCCAGATAAACTTAAGTGAACTTTCAAGCATCTGGAATTCAGAATGAGATAAAAATCCATATCTCTCAAGGTCTCTTCGACATTTGATATCTGACATGATCCTTGCATACCACAAGATGGTATGATAATCACGAAGACCTCCATGCCCTGACTTAAGATTGGGCTCCAGAAGATATGTAGAGTCTCCGTAATCCGTGTATCTTTTCCGACTTTGATCAATCAGACGGTTTAAACTGGTCTGTATATATTTTTTTGATAATCTGTTTCGAAATTTCTCCATCAAAAGAGAATATATGTGTGAGCCACCGCATATAAATCTTGCATCCAGCATAGTTGTTAGAATATCAAACTGCTCCCATGCCATTGAAAGACACTCCTTGACAGTTCGTACAGCATAGCCTGTTTCTAATCGAGCATCCCACAGTGGATAAATCAGCTCTTTTACAAGAGCATCAGTATCTTTAGGAAGTTTTTTCTCAAAAAGGATCAGGATGTCAACATCAGAGTTAACGCACTGCTCTGCTCTGCCGTACCCTCCAAGGGCCACAAGAGCAACAGGATTGCCACTTGCAGTTATTTGACGGGCTATATTGCTTCTTGCAAAAAGATCCAAAAGGTATTCGTCAATTATGCGGGTATATGATTCAATGAAATTGAGATCTCTTGCTTCAGAAAATTTCTTTATAAGGGCACTCCTCTTAAGGATCAACTGAGCAGCTTCATTTTGCATTTGTTCTTCTTTTATTTGAGATTCAACAAGCATTGTCATCATAAGTTAATGTTTAAAGTTTTCTGTTATCTGTTGTTTTGCAAAAATCCCTATGTTCGGTACTTGGCTTGATTTAAAATCTATGAAATCAAAATTTCATTTTTTAATAAGCAATATTAATGCCATTACACTAAAGCCAATATTTATAGGCTTCTTAGGCATAGTCACGTTGAAAACTTTACAGAGCTAGCACTCATTAATCACAAAAATGAAACTAATTTTTCTTACAAAACTACATTTTTGTTTTTTTGTTTTTTTATATGCTTCAGAAATCCTTACTTGACGAATCAGGAATTTCAATCCAACAAAAATTGAAGAAAAGTTGATTATATAGACTTCCAGAAAACTCTTTTGGTGAGACAAACCCTTTGTCCGTCGTCTCAGGCGGTATTTCTACCAATTTAATTACCTGGAAAACTATATTCTGATTGTAATAACCGGCACGGCCGGAGCGAGGTATTGCTCTTGGCCACAACGAAGAATGAAAGTCGCATGATTACTGCTATTTCAAGAGACTTTCACATAAAAGATTCTGAATTGTAGATAGCGGAGATGGAGGATCAAAACAACAATCCATAAATATGAAAGGGTGCACAAAAAAAAAATAGAGATAAGTACAGAACAAGTAAAAAAAATCCATGCAGCACACACATTTGGTTAATGAGAGCTGCATGGAAAGGGGGAGGGAGGGGGTAATCCGAAAAATGGTCAGGATTTAAGTTTGTCTTCAATTTTTTCAGGTTCTTTGTCTTCCTGATCAATCTCTCTAGTTGCTTTTTTAAAGTTTTTTATTCCTTTGCCTATGCCTGCACCTATTTCAGGAAGTTTGCCAGCTCCAAATATAATCAGGATGATGACAAGAATAATCAATAGTTCCGGCATTCCAATTCCACCAATCATATTGCACACTCCTACTAAATTATCGTTTCTTTTAACAAAAACGTAGATGCACATTTATTAACACCCTGTTTGAAAAGTGTCAACATATAGTAAATATCAAGCATTAGAATTGCTTAACACTTCCACTCATCTGAATCAAAATACAAAAAAGTTGAAATAACTGTACGTTTGTGGTTTACCTTTATGCCAGAGATCATCAAATAAAAAAAACAGATACAGATCTAAACGAGCATGATCATAATTAGTTTAACATTGAACTACAAAAGCATCAATGTATTCTTATGCTAAAAACAAAACGCAATTAATTTCAGGGAGTTTTAATGACACATCAAATTGAATCAACCATGCACTTTTCCGGTGCAACAAAATATGTTCTGGACAACGAACTTGCCGCTATCGTCAATATCTCAATGGCCCTTGAGATGCCTCTTTTGCTCAAAGGAGAGCCAGGAACAGGTAAAACCATGCTCGCTCATGCCATTGCAGAGAATCTTAAAATGCCGCTTATTATACTTAATGTGAAGTCGAGCATGAAACTTGTCGAAGCTCTATATCAATATGATACTCTGACAAGACTCAATGACAGCCGTTTTGGAGACTCCAAAAGAGATGTCAGCAATATAAATGAATATATTAAAATGGGAAAAATCGGACAGGCATTTACAGCAGAGCATCGGACCGTTCTGCTGATTGATGAGATTGACAAGGCAGATACAGATTTTCAGGATGACATGCTTGATGTGCTGGATCAGATGCAGTTTGATATCATTGAGACTGATCAAACTATCAGAGCAAAGCAGCGACCAGTTATTATAATAACATCAAATGCAAAAAAAGATCTCTCTGATCCCTTTCTTGGAAGGTGCAATTTTCACCACATAGCCTTTCCTGACCCTAAAATGATGAGAAAGATCATTTCTGTCCATTTTCCGTCAATTGACAGCAAACTTGCTGAAAATGCAATTTCGGCTTTCTATTCAATGCGGGAGCTTGATGGTGTTGAAAAAAAACCTGCCACAAGAGAGTTGATTAACTGGATACGAGCTCTTAATGCAGACCCTGATTTCAGGGCAAAAGATCTTGTAAAAGGAGAGCTTCCCTTTCTTGGTGTTCTCTTTAAAAAAAGTCCTGATTACGAAAGAGCACAGAACATAACATCAAGGCGGAAGTTTTTTTAAAAGAGGGCTGTAATCCTTGCGGTTATCCTGATGGAGGTCATAGCACTACAATTGCCGCTATTTAAGTTTTAGTTTAAGAATTTCAATCCAACAAAAATTGCAGCAAAACTTCCTATGTTCAAAGAGTTATACTTAAAACAACAAGGCAGCAGTAATGCTTGCCCCTGCAACTTGAAATAAGAGATATAAACCAGATGTTTATACCATTTTTCTACAAACTCAAAGATGTTGGTATTCCTGTGACCCCCACATCCTTTCTGACACTTCAGAAGGCAATGTCAATGGGGTTGATAAACTCTCTTGATGACTTTTACACCTGTGCCAGAGCGGTGCTTGTAAAAAGCGAGAGATATTTTGATCTTTATGATCAGGTTTTTGCGTTTCATTTCCAGGGAATTCCGCTTCCTGAAACAGATGGATTTGAGGTAGATGAGATTGTCAGAGCCATGCTTGACGAATGGCTTAAAAATCCCAAACAGCTCGCAGATGCATTAGGAATTGATGAGTCGCAGCTTGCCAAGCTCACACCTGATGAATTGATTGAGTATTTCAAAAAGAGACTTAATGATCAGAAAGAACGGCATGAAGGGGGAAACAAGTGGATTGGCACAGGAGGAACATCTCCGGTTGGCCATTCAGGACACCATCCCGGAGGAATGAGAGTTGGAGGTGAGTCCAGAAACAAATCTGCTGTAAAGGTTGCAGGAGAGCGAAGGTATAAAGATTATTCCACCCACGCACCTTTGACCCAGGCAATGATGGGAGAAGCACTCAAGCGTCTTCGGAACATGGTGCCAACAGGCCCTAAAGATCAGATCAATGTTGATGAGACCATTTACAGAACAATGAAAAATGGCGGAGAGATTGAACTTATATTTGACCGCTCCTTGAAAGACAGACTTAAAGTCATACTTGCCATAGACAATGGCGGGTGGTCAATGGATCCTTATATTTCAGTAGTTCAAACTCTGTTCAACTATTCAAGAGCACAGTTTAAAGAGCTTAAAACCTGCTTTTTTCATAACACAATTTATGACTGTGTGTGGGAAGACCCTGCACGCTACCGAAAACCTGTAAAGATTGACGAGTTTATCAAACGTGACCCTGATACAAGGTTTATTGTGGTTGGTGATGCGAGCATGGCACCCTATGAGCTTATGGCAACAGACGGCTCAATACATATCAGGGAGAGGAGCGGCAAACCAAGTATTGAGAGGCTTCGTTATATTGCTGATACCTTTGCCCACTCTGTCTGGCTCAATCCAGTTCCAGAATCGATGTGGGGCTATACCCACAGTATTGTTGCCATATCAAAGATATTTCCCATGTTTGAACTATCTATAGACGGGCTGGAAAAGGCGGTAGGTCATTTGATGTCAAAATAACCGGCACGGCCGGAGCGAGGTATTGGCTCTCGGCCACAACGAAGAATGAAAGTCATATAATCACAGCTATTTAAAGATACTTTCACATAAAAAGGAGCAACATAAAATGGAACTAATTCTTAACGATAATAAAACCAAAGCATTGCTCAAAGAGATTATCCTTGAATTAATGCAGGAGAGGAAAGAGTGGTTTTCCGAGATTGTTTTGGAAGCGTTGGAAGAGGCGGCTTTGGTCAATGCAATTCTTGAAGGACGACAAAGTGAATTTATAGAAGAGCAACAGATTTCAGCTATTTTAGAAGGCCGAACATGAAAGTTGCTTTTAAAGCCAGTTTTGCACGGGATCTGAAACACATCAAAGATAAGCGGTTATTCAAAAATATTCAAGAAGTCATTGAAACCACAAAAAATGCATTAGATATAAGCACATTGCAACACTTAAAGAAGATGCAAGGACATGATAATTTTTACAGAATTAGATCAGGAGATCACAGAATAGGAATAGAATTGGTCGATGATCAAATTGTATTTATAAGGGTACTGCACCGCAAAGATGTTTATAGATATTTCCCTTAATTATTGTTCCTGGATCAAAATCGTTTTTTTGTAGAGGCTAACCATTTTGGCTGCTTTAACAAAAAAATCATAAGGGAAGGGAAACAAATCCCGTGAATATAAATTATAATCATATCAGGGAGAATTTTTATGGCTATTTTAAGCAGGCAATGTATGGATAAAAAAATTATCGTAACACTGTCACTGTTGTGCTTTCTGTCTGCTCTGTCCGTCCATGCACAGGATCAGACCATAGGCACAATCAAACTATCTGCAAATGATCTTATGACTATTGAGGATGCGATTCACACGGCTCTTGCAAAAAATCCTGATATAGGAATGGCCAGAGATGGAGAAAAGATTGCACAGGAGGCTTTCAAACGTACAGACGCTCTATTCAAGCCACATATATCGCTATTCAGTGAAATATCCACAGGAGATGCCCCTTCTGCTTACCTGTTTAAAACTATTGACCAGAGATCTTTGCCACCCAATACCAATTTTAACGACCCGGGAACCTTTACCAATCTTGAAACAGGCGTCAATGTGAACCTGAATCTCTACAAAGGGGGAATAGACTCGTTAGATGCAAGAATTGCCCAATCAGATCTCAGGGAAAAGAGAGCAATAACAGACCAGACTGAAAACATGATTGTCTCTTCAGTTATAAAACTCTTTTTTTCGATTCTAAAGGCCCAGGAATATGTAGATATCTCAAAACAGTCTGTGGAGACGCTTCAGGAGCAGACAAGAATAATGAAGGTGAGGTTTGCAGGAGGCGGAGTACTTAAATCTGACCTTCTCTCACTTGAGGTAAGGCTTGCTGAAGCCAAAAAAAATCTGGTTGAGAGCAAAAATCTTTACACTACAACAATTACCGCCTTTAATGCTCTTCTTGGCAGCAGACCAGATGATGAAATCGAGCTTGCCAGGGACTGTAGTTGTCCCATAACCTTTCCAGGCTCTTACCAGGAGGCATTAGTGATTGCCATGGAAAAACGGCCGGAGATACTCAATGCAAAGGAGATGATTCAAAAGGCACGGCTTGCTCTTAAAAAAGCAGATGCAACCTATCTTCCAAGTGTGAATTTAAATGCCCGCTGGTATCTTGGCAGTGATGATCTTAAGGTTAACGGCGGCAGCGACAACTATACTGCAGCAGTTATGATGAACTGGGATCTATATACAGGAGATACAACTCAATCTGATATTATCATGGCAAAACATGGACTTACCGCTGCTTTGAAAAACTTAGATAAAACAGAGCTTATGATTCATCAAGATGTAAGACAGGCCTATCTTAACCATGAAGATGCCCTGCAACGACTGGATGTGGCAGGAAAGAGCGTGGAGATGGCCGATGAATCTCTCGGTCTTGTAAAGCAGAGATATGAAGGTGGTTCAGACTCTGTCACCCGCTATCTTGAGGCAGAACTTGCAAGAAACAGAGCAAGGTTAAACAGTGCGGCAGCATTCTATGATGAGAAAATCGCGTTAAGCGATATTGCAAAGGCTATGGGGATTCTTTCAACTATCTGGAAAGAGTAACTTACAAGTCACAACAGTCATAACCTGCCGAATTTAGCTTGTAAGATTCTGATCTCATAACAGTGATTTTTTGATGGTGATAATATGAAGAATTTCATTAAGAACCTGCATAATGCAACTCCTAAATTCATCAAGCAACGGCTCTATTTGCAAACGGCTATCATTGCAATGTTTTTGTTTACCATGATTGTCATGTTAGTATGGACTGGAAACACTCTCACCATGATAACCGCTATTGCACGTTTTGAAAGAACTCATTCGGTTTCCAGGTTGCAAGCCAAAGCTTACCTCTTAGAGTACCTCGATACCAGAAATGCTCAGGCTAAAAAATTATTTTTTGAAAATATGGACATTACCCAGTCTTACAATAAGGTGTTCAGTAATCTGTTGACCATGAGGACGTCCAAGCCTGAAAAAGAATTTGTCCAAATTCTTGAGAGCACCTTTAAAGAAGCTGATCATAAAACATCTGTAATTATTGTTAATCGAATAAATGTTCTATACTGGCATTCGATTGTCAAGGAACTGGTCGGTTATGCTGAAAAGGCAAACCCTGTAGGAGAGACCATATTAAAGTTGGGGGCTCTTGCGATGGAGGCAGATAGTAAGGAGCAACGACATTCTATTCTTAGCCAGATTGGAAATGCCGAGAAAGACTTTGTTTACTATGAAAGTTCTTTTTCTAAAAGTTGCAGTGACCTTGCCAATGCGATAGCATCCCTTGTGAATTACTTTTCCGTCTTTATACTATTGCTTTCAGCTGGATTTACCGGTCTGCTCACCTATTTAATAGCAAATTCGCTATTACAGCAGGCTTCTATATATGCCCGTGATCTGGAAGAAAGCGAAGAACGACTTAAATTGGTAATTAAGGGTTCAAGCGATGCACCATGGGACTGGAACTTGATTACTAACGAACTCTATTATTCTCCACAGTGGTGGGAACAAATAGGATATTCTCCAAATGAACTAACTGCAGATGCTGCACTTTGGCAAAGACTAATTCACGCAGATGATTCTGATCGTGTTAACGATTTTTTCCAAAAGACTTTACTATCTGGCACTGAAAGCTATGAGGTTGAGTTTAGGCTGTTACACAAGGCTGGTCATTATGTACCTATTTTATCTCGTGGTTTAATATCAAGGAATAATGGTGGCAAACCAATTCGTGTATCAGGCACCAATATGGATTTGTCAGAGCAAAAACGTGTAGAGGAGGAACTCCGCAAGAGTAAGCAATTTAATGAAACAATCCTGAATGCAAGCCCGGATGTTATTTATGTTTATGATATTGTGGATAAAATAAATATATATAGCAATGAAGGAATTATGCGTGTACTGGGTTATTCAAGTGCAGAAATTAAAGATATGGGAGAGATGCTTGTTCAAAACCTTATGCATCCGGAGGACTTCTCAAACTATTTAAACGAAATAACCTCTAAATACCAGCTTGTTCAAGATAATGAGTTTATCGAACACGAATATCGCATGAAACATAAAAATGGTCAGTGGCGTTGGCTTAATTCAAAGGAGTCGGTTTTTTTACGTAAGGATGGTAAACCAAAACAAATTTTTGGCATAATATCGGATATTACAAAGAAAAAGAAACTTGAACGAGAATCTTTAATATTAAAAACTGCTGTTAATCAAGTCCCTGTCGGGATTGCCTTAGCTGATGAAAATATTAATATATATTACTGTAATCCTGAGGGTTTAGGAGTCAGAGGTGGTAATGTAGATGATTTAGTTGAGATTCCAAAAGAGTCATTTAGTAATTGGCAGGTTTTGATGTTAAACGGCGAACCATATGAGACAGACAATCTACCTCTTGTTAAAGCCATCAAAAAAGGAATGACGATTAGAGAGGAATTTATAGTAAGACATCAAGATGGTTCAAATCGCATATGTGATGCAACAGCCTGCCCTATCCGAGAAAACAACAAAATTATCGGGGGCATGGTTGTTTTTCTTGATATCACTGGAAAGAAACGTCTGGAAGAGCAGTTGCTACAATCGCAAAAGATGAAATCCATCAGCACTCTCGCGGGCGGTATCGCTCATGATTTCAATAATATGCTTAGTGTGCTTATTGGCAATGTTTCGTATGCCGTTTCAACTATTAGAAAAGAAGATGAGCTTTTTGAAATATTGTCAGACGCTTTGGAAGGAGCAAAGCAGGCACAGAATTTGACTCACCAGCTACTAACTTTTGCCAAAGGCGGAGAGCCAATTAAAAAAGTCTGTGATATCAACGCACTACTGGAAGAGACAGGAAAATTCGTCACAAGCGGTGCTAAATCCAGATTCGATTTCAAGCCGACCGCTGATTTATGGACTGCTGAAATTGATTCAGGTCAAATCAACCAGGTTATCAGCAACCTGATTATCAATGCCGATCAAGCGATGCCAAACGGTGGAATTATTACCGTAAAAACAGAGAACACGGACATTCAAACCGACAGCGGTCTTCCGTTAGCTGAGGGCCCATATATCAGGATTACCGTAGAGGATCAGGGGATTGGCATCCAAGCGAAACATATTTCTAATATTTTCGATCCTTTTTTCACTACCAAACAAAAAGGAAGCGGTCTTGGGCTTTCAACCGTATATTCCATCGTAAAAAAACATAATGGACATATTACGGTCTATTCTGAAGCTGGAAAAGGAACGGTTTTCAATATCTACCTGCCTGCGATATTGGCAAATGCGACGAAACAAGAAGAAAAAAAAGATGTTATGCATCAAGGCAAGGGCAAGGTCTTGATTATGGACGATCAAGAAGCAATTCTAAATATGGTTGGAAGACTCTTAAACCTCATGGGTTATGAAACAGAATTTGCTTTGGACGGTATTGAAGCGATTGAAAAATATCGTGAAGCCTATCAAGGTCAGAATCCTTTTGATCTGGTTATACTCGATCTTACTATTCCTGGAGGAATGGGAGGGGCCAAGACAATTCCCGAATTATTAAAAATAGATTCAAATGTTAAAGCCATTGTCTCTTCAGGCTATTCCAATGACCCAATTATGGCAAATTATGAGGCTTATGGTTTTTGCGGTGTGGTACCAAAGCCTTATACAAAGGCACAATTATCTGAGGTCTTGAATCAGATATAATTGCAGTTATGCCTTATGTTAAAGGCATGTTCCATTTGCCGATTTACACTTTCTTTAATCTTTAACCTGATTCCCGTTTTTAAGTACCTAAACAGAAATAATCATATTTTATTGCACTCTAACTTATTGATATATTTTAATAATTAAATTTCAAAATATATCCCTTACTGAAAAATAGAATCAGTTTAAACGGAGGAAAAAACAATTCATGAACAGTTCCAGAATGAATAATTCCAGACAGAACATTATATCGCTCATAGTAATCTGGTCGGGCATCTTTTTTCTTCAATTTACCATTCAATCCACAGCATACGCTCAACTGCTCGCGGCTGAATCCTTTTCAAAAACCAGAAAAAATTACATTCCGTCAGAAACTGTCAAGGCATCAATAGAGACTGTTGAAGAGACCTACACCGCTGTTGGAACAGTCAAGCCAAGAAGTGAAACGATGATTGAAGCTCAAATCAATGCTCAGGTTCAAAAAGTTCATGTTCAGCCAGGCGACAGGGTGAAAAAAGGTGATCTTCTAATTACCCTTGACGACAGGCAGGCCACATCAAGGCGTGACGGGGCAACCGCTGCTTTAAATGCTGCCAGAGCAGGACGGGAACAGGCTGTTCAGGGGGTAAAAGCTGCAGAAGCAGCCTATAAAGAGGCAAAACTACATTATAATCGTATTCAAGGGTATTACAAAGCACAGGCTGCAACAAAACAGGAGCTTGAAATGGCAGAGTCAGGGTATGTTCAGGCAATGGCTGCCATGAAGCGTGCCAAGGATGGATTGGATGCCTCAGAAGCTGGAATAAGGCAGGCTATGGGAGCTTTGTCAGAGACTCATGTAGGGCTTGAATTTTCAAGCATAACAGCCCCTGCTACAGGCGAAGTAATCAAAAGGATGGTTGAACCAGGCGATCTTGCACTTCCCGGCAAACCCCTGATATCCCTTAGAACAGAAAGCGGTTTCAGAATTGAGGCATATGTCCGTGAAGGGCTGATAGGCAAGCTCAAGACAGGCATGATACTCAAAGCTGAAATAACCACTCTCGGAATTACCTGCAATGTCGAAGTCGAGGAGATTATTCCCTACGCAGACCCTGAAACCAGAACCTTTTTAGTAAAAGCCGTTCTGCCAAAGGCTCAGGAGTCAAGGGAAAATCAGAATCAGACACAAACCGAACTTGCCGGAATTTATCCCGGAATGTACGGAAAACTTCTCATTCCTGAATCTACTGAGGAGGTTGTTCTTCTGCCGGCAAAAGCGGTTATCACAACAGGGCAGCTTGAACTTGTAATGGTACAGACCGGCAAAGAGTGGCAGTTGCGGTATATCAAGACAGGGAAACGGACAGGGGATATGGTGGAAGTTCTCTCCGGTCTCAAGGGAGATGAAACAATTGGCGTTGGAGGCTTGAATTGAGATGGAACAGAACTCTTCAAGTAAAAACGAAAATAGTGCTTTTAATCAGGATATTATTTCAAAAAATGAAAAGGGTGTCTTGAATCAGGGTATTGTTTCAAAAAATGAAAATGACACCTTCAATCAGGGTATTATATCAAAATTTGTAGAAAAATTTTTAGACGGCAAACTCTCAATAATGCTCATTATAGTTGCGGTCTGTCTTGGTGTGGCAGCTCTTCTGGTAACACCAAGAGAGGAAGAGCCACAGATTGTTGTTCCCATGGCAGATATTTATGTCAGTGCTCCTGGTGCGACCCCAGAGGAGATTGAACAGCTTGTAGTAACCCCCTTGGAACGATTTTTATGGCAGATAGATGGTGTTGAATATGTCTATTCCATGTCAAAAAAAGATATGGCTCTTGTAACGGTGAGGTTCTATGTCGGGGAAAATCGCGAAGATTCTCTCATAAAGCTTCACAGCCGTATATCAATGAATATTGACAAGGTGACCCCCATTGTAAAAGGCTGGGTTATAAAGCCTGTAGAGATTGATGATGTTCCGATTGTCAACTTGACTCTCTATTCCGAAAAATATGATGACTTAGAGCTCCAAAGAGTCGGACAGGAGGTTCTATCAAGGCTTGACAAGGTTCAAGACACCTCAAGAACCGCTATCCACGGTGGCAGAGAAAGGGAGATAAGAGTAGAGCTTTTACCGGAAAACATGCAGGCAATGAACATATCCTTCATGGAGGTTCAGCAGGCACTTCAAGGTGCTGATGCATCCCTTACTGCCGGCAGCTTCAGCAGAAAAGACAAAGAGTATCTTATCTCGGCAAGCTCATTTCTGACTGGAACTGATGAGATAAGATCTCTTGTAGTAGGGGTAACACGAGGCAGACCTGTCTATCTACGGGATATTGCAACAGTAGAGGATACTGCTGAAGAGGCAGATACCTATACGAGACTACTCTTTTCTGACGCATATGCAGCAAGAATGACAGACGGTAATCTTAAAAAGGATGATTCCAGCAAGAGATACAATGCTGTCACTCTGGCCATCTCCAAAAAAAAGGGCACCAATGCAGTAGAAGTTGCTGAAAATATAATTGCTGCATTTCATCAATTGGAAAAAAATATAGTTCCTGATGGCATCTACTCTGAAGTTACCCGAAACTATGGAGAGACTGCCCATGAAAAGGTAGGAGAGCTATTAAGCTCACTTGTGTTTGCAGTGGCATCAGTTGTTGTTCTGCTTGCCTTTACTTTGGGGTGGAAAGAGTCTTTGATTGTTGCTCTTGCAGTACCTATAAGTTTTGCCCTTGCCCTGTTTGTAAACTTTCTTTTTGGTTACACCATCAACAGAGTTACTCTCTTCGCTCTTATTTTGTCTCTTGGATTAGTGGTTGATGACCCAATAACCAATGTGGAAAATATTCAGCGTCATATTGTAAGCGGTATTCTTGACCCATTCAGGGCGACCTTAAGGGCTGTGGATGAGGTTCTGCCTCCTGTCATAATGTCCACCCTTGCGATTGTTGTCTGTTTTGTTCCATTATTCTTCATCACCGGAATGATGGGCCCCTATATGGCCCCCATGGCAGCAAATGTGCCTCTGACAATAGTATTTTCAATGGTTTGTGCTCTCACCTTTGTCCCTTGGCTTTCATATATGCTCTTGAGATCATCGGATCAAAATAAAGCAGAAAATCTTCGGGAGTCAGAAGTATCACCAGACCATACTTTGGAATCAAAGCTGCTTTTCAGGATATATCGCTTTATTCTTGAACCTTTTTTAAACTCAGGATTCAAGCGTTTTCTTCTCTTCTTATCTGTAATTATTCTTCTTCTGATTTCATGCTCGCTTGCTATATTTCGTTATGTCCCTCTCAAGCTGCTTCCATTTGACAATAAAAACGAGTTCCAGATTGTGATTGATATGGATGAAGGGACAACTCTTGAACGAACAGATGCTGTAGTGCAGCAGTTTGAAGCATACCTGAAAAAAGTACCTGAAGTGACAACCATGATATCCTACACCGGAGAGGCTTCTCCCATGGATTTTAATGGCATGGTGCGCCACTACTACCTTCGAAAAGGGAGTCACTATGCTGATATCAGAGTCAATCTTCTTCCAAAAGATCAAAGAGATCAGCAGAGCCATGCCATACTTCTTCGTCTCAGAAATGATCTTGAGTCAATTGCCAGAGAACAGGGGGCAAGAATAGCACTTGTGGAGGTTCCTCCCGGGCCGCCGGTGCTCTCAACCATTGTAGGGGAAATTTACGCCCCTATAGATCTGCCTCATGATAAACTTGTGCAGTCAGCAGATCATCTCAAAAAGATCATGGCACAAGAACCGTTTGTAGTTGATATAAATGCCATGACCGAGGTTGATCACGAAAGGGTTGAGATTGTTATTGACAGGGAAAAAGCAGCTCTTCATGGAATTGACACAAGCACTGTAATATCAACCCTTGGAGGAGCTCTCAATGGTGCAGTTCCAGCCTTTGTCCACCTGCCAAGGGAGCGACAGCCCCTTAAAATCAAGGTAACCATACCAAGAGAGATGAGATCAGGCATTGCAGATATCAAAGCAATACCGGTCAAAGGGGCCAGCGGCAAAATGATCCCTCTTGCAGAACTTGTTGATATCAAGGTACTTAAAAATGAAAAGAGCATCTACCATAAAAATCTTGAGAGAGTTGTCTATGTGATGGCTGACACTGCAGGAAGAGCACCTGCCGAAGCAGTACTTGACATGCAGTCCCGCCTTAAAGAAGATCCCATGCCCTACAACACAAGGGTTGACTGGGCAGGTGAAGGGGAGTGGAAAATTACCATTGATGTATTCAGAGATATGGGAATCGCATTTGCTGCTGCACTGGTAGGTATCTATATTCTTCTTATAATTCAGTCCGGTTCATTTGTTATGCCGATTCTTATTATGATGGCTATCCCACTTACCCTTCTTGGAATAATGCCCGGATTCATGCTCCTGAACACCTTTGGAACATCCGGAGTCAGCGGATTTGAAAATCCCATCTTTTTTACTGCCACAAGCATGATAGGAATGATTGCACTGGGAGGCATTGTGATAAGAAACTCTCTTGTATTGATTGAGTTTATACAGGATGCGGTAAAAGCTGGCACTCCATTCAAAGATGCCATTCTTCAAAGTGGAGCCATCAGAATGCGCCCTATTCTTCTCACCGCACTCACCACTGTTATAGGTGCGGTTCCAATCACACTCGATCCTGTATTTTCAGGTCTTGCATGGGCACTGATATTCGGGTTGATTGCATCTACAGTATTTACTCTGGTAGTTATCCCTGTAACCTATTTTGTGATGTACAAAAAATGATGACTTCGTAAAAAGTCAATTTGCCAAAATCCAAGTTTAATGAAATCAGAAGATTACCTCTTCTAAAAACGCCTGTTTTAGGCTTTTTACGAGTCCATCAAAATGAGGTTAAATATAAAAAATGAAAAACAATCACACCAGCGACGTTGCAACACACTATGGTTCCGATGACCTTGGAACAAAAATTTTTACAGCACTTGTTAAAGCAGGAAAAGAGCCTGAAAACCTGCAACTCAAGGATATTGCCGTTATTGATCAGCTTCATACGGGCGGCCATACAGCTTCTCTGGAACTTGCAGCCAAAGCCGGCATCTCTGAAAAAGATTCGGTTCTTGATGCCGGATGCGGAATTGGAGGCTCCAGCCGCCTGCTTGCACAAACATTCAAATGCAAGGTGACAGGCATCGACCTTGTACCCTCATTTATCGAGATAGCCAGGCAACTGTCAAAAGCTACACAAACATTGGAATATCTGACCTTTAACTGTGCAGACATAATCAATACAGGCCTGCTGGATGACTCCTTTGATGTGGTATGGTCGCAGCATACTCTTATGAATATCAAACACAAAGATGCGGTTTTCGCAGAATTCAAAAGAGTTCTAAAGCCCGGTGGAATTATGGTGCTGCATGAGATAGTGCAGGGTTCCAAAGCAGACATTCACCTTCCTGTACCCTGGGCCGATAAACCTGAGATATCCTTTCTTGTCCCCGGACAGGAGATGGAAAAAATGATTCTTGACAACGGATTTAGATGCAGATTTATTGAAGACAGAACAGATCAGGCAAAACTCTGGTGGGAAAAAGTTGATGCTGCCACCCACCAGACAACAGACAGACCGCCAAGACATCTGGGGCCACATATCATCTTTGGCGATAACGGAAAGCTTTTTGGTCAGACAATGACAAAAAATCTGAATGAGAATCGTATTCAACTTATTGAGGCTGTGTATGTAAAATATATTTGTTAACTTTGATGATCTTGTAAAAAATCCTATTTCAGTAATGTTCAGTCACAACATGCTGAAAATATTAATATCCATTGTTCTGATTTTGACTTCTTACAGTGGTATCACTATTGATTACAATCAATATATAAGGAAGCCGATATGATCAAAAAAATATTTTTTATCGTTCTGTTCATGGGGATATCCGCCTGTAATCTCGCATCAGCAAACGACAAAGTGATACTGCAACTCAGATGGGATCACCAGTTCCAGTTTGCAGGCTATTATGCAGCCCAATGGAATGGATATTATGAAGAAGAGGGCATTGATGTTGATATAAAATCGGCAGTGACTCCGAAAAAAATCTTAAGTGCGGTTGAAGAGGTTGGATCGGGAAGAGCTGATTTTGGTGTAGGTGCTGCTGATATCCTGATAGCAAAAGATAAAGGAATCCCGCTTGTTATATAGTAGCTTCAATATTTCAGCACAGTGCTTCAGCCTTTTATTCAAAGGCTACCACAAAACTAAATTCCCCAGCCGACTTTCTAAAATTAAGAGTTGCCCGCAGAGTAAATGACCTTATTGATGTTGAACTTCAGGTAATGCTTAAGTCCGAAGGTATTGATCCTGATAAGGTTAAACCATATCCGCATGAGGCAGGAGTGCAGCATTTAATCAATGACGAAGTGGATGTTGTTCCCGGCTATATATTCTCTTTTCCATTTGAAGCCAAAGAAAAAGGCATTGTGCTAAATACAGTTCGGCCACTTGAATATGATAATGATTTTTATGGAGACTCTCTATTTACAAATAATCAATTGATCAAAAAAGATTCAAGCCTTGTAGAACGCTTCACTAAAGCAAGTTTAAAAGGCTGGAAATACGCTATGGAGAATAGAGAATCTGTTGCAAAACAGATCACTGAAAAACTTCCAAGAACAGCAAAACTTGACGATACACTTGCCTTTAATTTGTATCAAAGTGAAAAATTAGCAGAATTAATGCACAATCCCGATATTGAAATCGGGCATATTAACCCAGATAGATGGGAAAGAATGTATGGCCATCTAAAATCAATTAATATTGTAAAACACTCTCTAAATATTGATGAACTTATATTTAATCCATCCAAACTGAACCTTATAAAATCAGAAAGGCAACAACGAATATTAATTCAGATAATTACTATCTTTTTAATTGGACTATTGATAGCTCTTGGCTGGACAAAATTTCTACAGATAAAAATAAAAGAAAAAACCCAAGAATTATTATCTGCAAATGAACTGTTAAGAAAGAGCGAGGCTAAATACCGTTCCATGATGGAATCAATGACAGATTCTGTATATATATGCTCGCCTGATGGCACTATAACATATATGAATCCTGTAATGATCAAACGCATTGGAAGAGATGCAACAGGAGAAATCTGCTATAAAGCATTGCATGGCTTTAAGGATAAGTGTGAATGGTGTGTTTTTGATGAAGTCATAAAAGGCAAAACAGTTGAAACCACTATTGTCAGTCCGCTTGATAACAGGCATTACCGGATATCCAACATGCCTGTTTTTAATTCTGACGGAACAGTGTCAAAGATGTCCATCTTTCGGGATATAACCGACTATTTGAATGCTGTCTCGGAAAAGAACAAAATTCAGTCCCAACTTCAACAGACTCAGAAAATGGAAGCCATTGGAACACTTGCCGGTGGAATTGCTCATGATTTCAACAATATCCTTTTCCCCATCATAGGTCATACAGAGCTGCTGTTAGATGAAGCTCCTGAAGGGAGCTCATTCAGAGAGAGTCTTGAGGAGATTCAATCAGCTTCAATGCGAGCCAAAAGCCTTGTAAGGCAGATCCTCACATTCTCCCGCCAGGAGCAGAGCGAATCAATACTGATGTCTATAAAGCATATTATCAAGGAAGTCTTAAAGCTTATCAGGTCAACAATCCCGACTACAATTAATATCAGACACAATATCAGTAATGACTGCGGGCTTATACAAGCTGATCCGATTCAAATTCATCAGATTCTAATGAACCTTGCAACAAATGCTTATCATGCCATGGAAGAGACTGGAGGAGAGCTGACAGTCTCCCTTCAACAGATACAGTTAGATAAAAATGACATTGTCACCCATGATGATATACATCCTGGAAAGTATGCGTGTCTCACAGTAGCAGATACAGGCACAGGGATAGAAGAAGAGATAAAAGAGAAAATCTTTGACCCGTTTTTTACCACAAAAGAGCGAGGTAAGGGCACAGGGATGGGACTTTCAGTTGTACATGGAATCGTAAAAAACATGGGCGGCACTATTAAGGTCAATAGTGAGGCCGGCAAGGGGACAGAAATTCATGTCTATCTGCCTATTGCCGAGAGCACTTCTGAAGAACAGGAGTCCCAGTTACGCGAGGTTGTTCATGCCGGCTTTGAAAGGATTCTTCTTGTGGATGATGAGGAAGCCATCATAAAAATGCAAAGCCAATTCCTGAAACGATTGGGATATAAGATCTTGACATATACAAGCAGTATTGAGGCTCTTGAAGCGTTTCAGAACAATCCGAATCAATGTGATCTTATTATCACCGATATGGCAATGCCCAACATGCCAGGAGATAAACTTGCAATGGAATTTAAAAAAATACGCCATGATATTCCGGTATTGCTTTGTACAGGATTCAGCACAATCATGTCAGAAGAGAAAGCTCAATCTCTGGGCATTGATGGCTTTTTGATGAAACCGATTGTCATGGCAGAATTATCCAGAACAATACGGGACGTGCTGGATAAAACAAAAGGTGAGATAAATGCCATTCAATAAAAAAGATCCTGATGCACAATATAAAACAGTTACTATACTCTATCTCATTTGTCTGATATTTATCAGTATCACGTCCCCATGTCTTGGGAATAATTCAAAATTACAACTGACTTTAGAAGAAAAAGCCTGGCTAAGTAAAAATTACACCGTAAATGTTCGCGTAGGCAGTGCTCCGCCCCTTATAATTACAGACGGAAGAATTCAAGGGATCGCCATAGACTATTTGACATACATATTTAACCTAAATGGTATTAAATTTAACTATATTCAAGAATCTGAAGTAACCTGGCCGGAAGCCCTTAAATATATAGAACAGCATCGTATTGTGGACATGGTCCCAACTGCTAAAATTACTGATGAACGCAAAAAGCACATGCTCTTTACAGATGAATATATTTTTGCTCCATGGGTCATATTCACCAGATCAGATGCAGATTTTGTTAGTTCAATAGAAGATTTGAAAGGTAAAACCGTATCTGTCGAAGAGGGCTTTGTAATTCATCAAAAGCTGAAACAGGATTACCCTGAAATCAACCTTAAAGTGGCTTCAGCCAAATTGGAAGACTATGCAGAGATACCGCTTAGAGATTTAGCCACTGGTTTGGTTGACGCATATATCGGCAATCTTATTATGACGACTTACATGATACAGAGAAAAGGATATACTAATGTAAAAGTTGCAGCACCAACACCATTTGAAAACCACAATCAAGCCATGGCTATACGTAACGACTGGCCTGAACTGGTGAGTATTATAAACAAGTCACTTGCTGCCATGACACAGGATCAACAAACAAGGATACTAAACAAGTGGCTTTCCATCAAATATGAATACGGGATAAAAAAATCCGATATCATAAGGTGGGTTTTAAGTATCATAGGAATTGCATCTATTTTTATTGGCATTGTTCTACTTTCCAATAAGCGGCTTACAGCAGAGATCTATTTACGAAAAGCAATTGAGGAATCTCTGCGGAAAAGTGAAAAAAAATATCGTCTGTTGTTCGAGAACATGATGAATGGGTTTGCCCTGCATGAGATAGTCGTTGACAATCAGGGCAAACCTGTTGATTACATTTTTTTGGAAATTAACTCCGCTTTCGAGCATTTGACAGGACTAAAACATGATAATATCATCGGCAGAAAGGTTACTGAAGTTCTGCCAGGAATTGAACATGACACTTCAGACTGGATAGGTCAATATGGAAAAGTGGCTCTCACCGGTCAGGAATTACGGTTTGAGTCTTATTCCAAGCCTGTTGGAAGATGGTTTTCAGTGATGGCATTCAGTCCTGAAAAAAATAAGTTCGCAACCATTTTTCTAGATATCACAGAAAGGAAGCAGGTGGATCTGGAAAAAGAGAAATTGATTTCAGATCTTCAAAATGCCCTCAAAGAGGTAAAACAGTTAAGCGGCCTGCTTCCAATATGCTCCCATTGCAAGAAGATCAGGGATGACAAGGGCTACTGGAATCAGATTGAAGTTTATATCAGAGACCATTCAGACGCTGAGTTCAGCCACGGTATCTGCCAGGAATGTGCAAAAAAACACTATCCTGATCTTAACATCTATGACGATTGAAAAAATCTAAAACTATATATATATCTGATATTTATAAGGTGATATGGGATCTTGTCGTTAAATCTAAATTTCACGCCAGAGCATCAAATCCGAAGCAGCTCCTCAAGAGCAGTCTGCCTCAAGGTTGTATCCTGATTCTTGACAGCCATTGCCATTGCCTTTCGGGTTCCCACAAAAACAGCAAGTTTCTTTGCTCTTGTCAAACCGGTATATATAAGATTTCTGAACAACATCTTGAAGTGCTGGGATAATACCGGAATAATGACAATATCAAACTCGCTGCCCTGGGACTTGTGGATGGTGATGGCATAGGCAAGATCAAGTTCAACAATATCATCTCTTTGATAATGAACAACCCTGCTGTCAGGAAAAAATGAGACAGAACAGGTAAGCTCCATGATATCCATGTCAACTATGGTGCCGATATCTCCGTTAAACACCCCAAGATCATAGTTGTTACGCCTGTGAATCACTCTGTCTCCGACTCGAAATATCCTCTCTCCTACTTTGAGTTCCCGCCTCCCTTGAGCCGCCGGATTTACAGAACCCTGTATAACACGATTCAAATTGATTGTGCCAAGAGTGCCGCGTGTCATCGGGGAGAGAATCTGGATTTCACACCCCTTGCCGTAATATTTGGGAATCCACTCCTGATAGAGCTGCCTTACAACATCAGAAGCAGCGTAACCATAATGGAGAGATGACCAGGGATGAACATTTTTAAGAACTGTAACAAGCTCTCTTACCTCTGTATCTGCTCTGTAAAGCTCATCAAGATTCACATGCTGAAATTTTTTGGGAATCCTGATCTCAGTTTCATATGGCTTCATAGTTTCGCCGACTCTAAACTCATACAAATCTGCATTGTCATCCTGCACTGAATAGTTAAGAGCATTACCACCCTGCTTTGAAATATTAACACTATTACCACCCTGCCCTAAAACATTAGCAGCATCAGCATTAACGTCTGACTCAGTGCGATAGCCGGAAACATCACCAAATCCGGAAACATCACCAGTTCCTGAATCATCTCCGGAACCGGAAACAGTGCTAAATTCAGAAGATTTCAGATTGTACGCCCGTTTAACCTGTGTGATGAAATGAATCTGCTCTTTTGTTGCCTCATCAGAATCGATAAACATGCAGTCAGTCAGGTTCTTCCACAGATCAGGCTTTTTAAACGGAGAGACAATCCAGGGCATCTCTCCTTTATTGATCTGATGGGCGTATTCTATGATAAGAGACTCTTTTGCCTGCCGAAATATCTGTGTCAGGACAAAACATGGAACAACGCCAGAGGCTATCATATCTTTCAGCACATTGCCCGCACCAACTGAGGGAAGCTGATCAGCATCTCCTATAAAGAGCACCTGGCAGGATTCAGGCACAGCCTTGAGAAGAGAGGCTGTAAGATTTATGTCAAGCATGGAGCACTCATCAACAATCAGAAAATCGGCTTTAAGCGGAGTGTTCTCATTTTTTTTAAACTCTCCGCCCTGCCACTCCAGAAGCCTATGGATGGTTTTGGCCTCTTTTCCTATCACCTCTGTCATACGCTGGGCTGCCCGTCCAGTAGGGGCAGTGAGCAAAATTTTAGTTCGCTTTCCAGATGTTGCTACTGCTTCACCCATGGCTTCAATGAGCTTTACAATCACAAATGTGGTTGTTGTCTTACCGCATCCAGGACCTCCTGTAAGGATCGAAAAGGGCTTGAACACAATGGAGCTTACAGCTTTGGATTGCTCCT